>NZ_JADOGI010000148.1 GCF_015645445.1 Nonomuraea cypriaca
TTGCCGAGCTGGCCGAGGATCCATTCGGCCAGCGTGGCGGTGACCTGGCCGTGCTCGGAGTTGTCCGCGTCGCACTGGTAGTCGTCGAGCTGGCTCTGCTCGGGCGACAGCGCGGTGATGTCGGTGTAGAGGTCCACCGTCCACTCCACCGGGTCGTATTGGAGGGCCACCGCGCTCACCGACGGGACGAAGCAGGCGGAGCGGTAGCGGTTCTGGATCGGCACGCCGAACCGGTCGGCGATCATGCCGTACGAGGCGAGCGTCCCGCCGGGAGCCCCGTCGAACGACGCCACGTCGGTGGTGTAGCTCCTGCTCGCCCACATCGGCACAGCGCGCATGCCGCCGATGTGCCGGTTGGCCCCGCGGTCCGGCTGGGTGCGGACGGTGGCCCCGGCGAGGCCGCCCGGCGCGCTCCAGTCGAACACCAGGTCGTCGGGTGGCACATTCCTGCCGGTCCCGTCGGCGGCGCCGTTGGCCACCCCGAGCTTGCGCGGCCCGGCCGGGAACCAGCCGGCCCGGCGCAGGTCCTCCAGGAACTCGGCGCGCAGCGGGCTGGCGGTGGCGACCGGCCCCGAGTAGCGGACGCTTTCGACCCAGCCCCACAGCGCCTGCTGCGCGGCGGGGCTCCTGATCAGGCCGGCCTGCCCGGGCTCGCTCGGGCCGAGGCTCTCGGCGAAGTACGCGAGCTGCTGCAGGATCAGCGGGATCCAGGCGCCGTTGTGCGGCGTGTCGTACGACAGGTAGGTCATGGTCTGGTGGTCCTCGCCACGCGTCTCCATCTCGGCGAGCGCGTAACGGGTGACCAGGCCGCCCACGCCGAGGCCGCCGACGATCAGCGGCGCGTCGCCGATCCGCTCGGCGACGGCGCGGCGCACGCACGCGGCCGCCACCCCGGCGTTGGCCTGGAGGTGGGTGTGCCGGACGCCGAAGCCGAGCAGGACGACGTCGATGCCCTGCGCGAGCAGCTGGGCGAGCAGGCGGTGGTGGTGCGGCGGGTAGGGCGTGTCGAGCCGGTGCCAGAGTGCCGGCAGGTCGCTGGGCCCGTAGCCGAAGTCGTCGGCGAAGATCATCGGCCGGGTGAGGCGGTCGTGGCCGGCGCCGAGGTGGACGGCGGCGGTCCCCGTCGCGCTCTGCCCTCGGTGGGGCCAGGCGGAGGTCAGCTTCCACTCCGCGTCGGGCACCCGAGCCGCCCTGGACGTCCCCGGGGCCGGCGTGGCGAACAGCACTCCCTTGGGGAGCACCGCGGCGACCTGTTGCGCGCGGCCGGCGGGCGCCGGCTCGGACTCCTGCTCCAGAAGGCGCTCGACATCTATCCTTGCTGCCCCTTGCGTCGCCATGATTTCACCTTTTCTCGTGGGTTTACCAGGTGTCACCCCCGATCCCGCAGCCTCCTTTCCGGGAAGCCGAATTTCCTTTTTCACGTACGACGATCATCGCGATCAAGGCATGGCCGTAGTCTCTACCTCACCTCGCGGTTCCCGACAAATCAACCCGCGCCGCGGACAATTCACCGAGCCAGGCGGCAAGGTGTTACACCTGGCCGCACAACCTGGGCCGGAGCCGCCACGAGCGCATGCGGAAACGACGGTCTCCGGGCGCCGGAATTCGCGCCGCGAAGACCCAGGACGCGCATTTCCGCTAAAGGGCCGCGAATGGCGTCACGCCAGTGCTCGTTTGCGCGGCAGCAGCGCCATGGCGCCGAGGTAGAGCACGGCCGCGACGATGAGCAGGCCCTTGTAGCCGATCACCAGGGCGGCGTACTCCAGGCAGCCGCCCACCATGGCGCCGAGCAGGTTGGCGCCGAAGGAGGTGGTGGCGTCGGCCGTGTCGGCGAAGCGCTTGGCGAAGACGACGTTCGCGGCGAAGATCGGCAGGAACGCGACCGTCACGGCCGCGACGGCGCGCAGCGGCACCGGGAGCGACAGCAGCCACTCGTTCGGCACCAGCCAGGCCAGCAGCAGGCCCGCGAACAGCACTCCGTACATGACCGGTATCGGCGGCACGCGGAAACGGCGGGTCACCTCGACGGCGGCGAGCACGGCCACCAGAACGCCGGCGAACACGATCGCGTTGACCACCCACGTGGTGCCGAACAGCAGCGCGAACCCGGTCACGCTCTTGGTCTCCAGCAGCATGAACGCCACCCCGAGCAGGAACAGGTCGGCGTACGGGCGCATCCTGGCGTACGGGCCCGCGACGACGCGGACGGCGAGCAGGCTGACGATGAGGATCAGGCCGAGCGTGATCACGTAGATCGACGGGATCGTGGCGTCCTTGAGGTAGAGGAACGGCCGGTCGTCGTCTGCGGGCTGCGGCGTGCCGGCGGCGGCGCCCGGCCATTCGGTGGCGCACCGCTGGTCGGTCGCGGCCAGGCCGGCGGTGATCACGGCCTGCTGGCCCGCGGTGCTGACCACGTCGACGCACGGCTTGTGGCCGAACGCGTTCTGCATGGTCGAGGCGAGCCGGTCGACGAGCCAGCTCTCCCGGTAGTAGTTGTACATCGAGAACGTGCCGCCGGGCTTGAGGTGGTCGCGGGCGGCCCGCATGGCCTCCTCGGTGAACAGGTAGCTCTCCAGGCGCAGCGAACTGGCCCCCGAGACGAGGGTGAGCGAGTCGGGCAGCGCGAAGAGGATCAGGTCGTACTTGTCGCCGCTGCGTTCGAGGAAGGCGCGTCCGTCGGTGACGTGGGTGGTGACGCGCGGGTCGTCATAGGGCTTGTCGGGGTGGACCGAGGCGCCGAGCTCGCGCAGCTTGGGGTCGATCTCCACGGCGTCGACCCTGTTCGCGCCCTTCGACAACGCGATCGCCACGTCGGTGCCGCTGCCCGCGCCCACGATCAGCACGTCCTTGGGCGGCTTGGAGGTCCGGTCGTACGGCAGGCCGTACTGGGCCTCCCACTGCAGGCGGGCGGCGGCGGGCACGGCCTGCTGGTGCGGGATGCCGTTCACGGCGATGTCGGTGACGGCGATGCCGAGCTGCTGGAGCGCCTTGGTCGTCACCTTGTAGTACGGCGACCAGATCGCCCCGGCGGTCAGCGTCTCGGCCAGCAGCACCCCGACGACCAGGAGCGAGGGCACGGTCACCAGCGCCGCGTACAGCGCCTTCGGCCTGGGCATCAGCAGCACGCCGTAGCAGATGGCCGCGATCAGCCCCCAGAACACCGGCGGCGCGCTCAGGAACGACAGCGCCGTGAACGCCGCGATCCCGGTGAGACTGCCGATCAGGTCGTACCGGTAGGCCTCCAGCCGCGGCAGCTCGGGAAAGCAGCGCCCGACGAGCTCGGCGGGCCCCATGAGCACCAGCGCCGCCGCGCCGAAGATCACCGGCAGGATCAGCCACGCGGGCGGCCCGACGGTGGACAGGCTGGTCCAGTACAGGACGCCCTCGGTGTTGCGGTCGACGGTCACCGGGAAGGTCCAGACGACGACGACCAGGACGGCCAGCACGACCGGCGAATAGTACGGCTGCCGCGCAGAGCGCCCCACGCGCAGGAACCCGAGCCCGATGCCCAGGAACGAGCCGAGCAGCACGAAGTTCGTGAAATAGCTGAGATGCACGATATTTGATCCGGTCCACCGGATCAGCGCCAGCTCGAGGAAGAGCATGAAGGCGCTGGCGAGGACGAGCCTCGGCCGCACCGCCAGCCAGTGAGCTTTTTTCCCGTCGTCGACCGGCATCTGCGCCTGGAGCGTCATGAGCATTCACCGTAGTGAACAGACCGAAAACAAGGAAGTCTGACAGCCCGGAAGAAATGTCGTCCGCTTCGCGCCGTTTAGGGCGTTTTCCCAGGTCAAAACCCGAAAGTAGCGCTGGACGAGCACGAAGTGATGAAGGAATGTTGTGAGGTTCCTTCCCTCCACAATGTTCGGTGGTGACTCATGCGGGTCCTGATCCAGCTTCGTCCCTCTCCCGATCTGGTCGCGGCCGTCGCCGACCCCGGCCAGACCGCCACGACGGCCGACGTGGCCGACGGTCTGCCCGGCGTCGAGCTCGACGCGGCGTTCGTCCCGGTGGCCGTGCCCCGGCCCGTCCCGGCGGCGGGCGGTGACCCGCTCTCGCTGAACCAGCCGCTCGACTTCTCGCTGGCCGCCGAGGACGCCTCCGTGCTGGTGCGCGGCACCATCTCGGACGACGAGCTGGCCTCCAGGGTCACGCTGCTGCCCACGCTGAGACCCGACGTGGTCGGGATCTTCGCCGACCCGGTCATCGAGTCCACGCCCACGTGCGGCGGCGATCCGCCGGTCGGCGACTGGCACGACGTCGAACGGCTGCTGAACGTCTCCGGCCTGCACGCGGAAGGGCTCGACGGCACGGGGGTGGCCCTCGCCGTGCTCGACACCGGCGTCAACGCCGCCCACACGGCCAGGCAGCTCGGCCGGGGCGTCACGCTCGACGCCGAGCGCTGCTGGAGCCCGGCGGGGGTGCCGGGCCGGCCGGGCGAGTTCGAGGTCGACCACGGGACGATGTGCGCGTTCGACTCGCTCATCGCCGCGCCGCACGCCTCGCTGATCGACATCCCGCTGCTGCTGTCCACCCGGCCGGGCGGCTCGGCGATGGACGGGCTGCTGTCGGACGCGGTGTCGGCGTTCGCGCACCTGCGCAACGTGCTCGACGCGCAGCCCGCCGCCACGCGGGCGCTGGTGGTGAGCAACTCGTGGGGGTCGTTCTCCCCCGAGTGGGACTTCCCCGTCGGGCATCCGGGCAACTACTCCGACAGCGCCGCCCACCCGTTCAACCTGATGGTGGCCGGGCTCGACCGGGCGGGGGCCGACGTGCTGTTCGCGGCGGGCAACTGCGGCCGGGAGTGCGAGGACGGCCGCTGCGCCTACCCCAACAGGCCGATCGTGGGCGCGAACTCCCACCCGAAGGCCCTGTCGATCGGGGGCATCGACGTCAACGGGGAGCGGGTGGGCTACTCCTCGCAGGGGCCCGGCAGGCTGACCGCCCGCAAGCCCGACATCTGCGCGTACACACATTTCTCCGGGTCCAAGGCGTTCGGGGACGGCGCGCCCGACTCGGGCACGTCGGCGGCCACGCCGGTGGCCGCCGGGCTCATCGCCGCCGTGCGGACCCGCTGGCCGTGCACCAAGCTGTCGCCCACCCAGTTGCGGGCGCTGCTGCGGCGCACCGCCGAGGACCGCAGCGAGGTCGGGTTCGACTACGACTACGGCTACGGGACCGTGGACCCGGCCGGGATCATCGCCGCGCTCAAGCGACGCGCCAAGAACGCCGCCTGACCGCCCGGCCCCGCGCCACCGCAGGAGGCCGGGCGGCCCTGAGAGGTCGCGCGCCCGGCCCGGCAGGCTACGCGTTGGCGCGGTTGAACACGCGGGTCCCGATCGTGAGGCTGACCACGGCGAAGACCGCCGTCACCGCCACTCCGGCGGCCACCGTGCCGGTCAGGTAGTGCCCGTGGAACAGGTCGCGCAGCGCCTCCAGCGCGTACCTGAACGGGCTGATGTGGGAGATGGCGTCGAGCCAGCCCGGCGCCATCGACATCGGCAGGAACGATCCGGACAACAGGACCAGCGGGATCACCGCCGTGGACATCACGGGGGCGAACAACGACTCGTTCATCGTCAGCGCGATGGCGTACGACAGCGCGGCCAGGCTGACCCCGAGCACGACGCCCAGCGCCAGCCCGGCCGCCACCCCCGCCACGGGGGCGCGCAGGCCGAGGGCGAACGCGACCACGAGGAGCAGCAGCGTCTGGACGATCAGCGTGACCGCGTTGTTGAGCACCCGCCCGAGCAGCAGCGCCAGCCGGCTGGCCGGGGTGACGCGCATCCGCTCCAGCGCGCCGAAGCGCTTCTCCAGCATCACCCCGAACCCGGCCAGCCCTGTGCTCATCAGCCCGAGCTGGATGATCAGCCCGGGGACGAGCGTCTCCCACGTCCCGAACGTGGCGAAGATGGGCCCGAACAGCACCAGGAACAACAGCGGCTGGACGGCGCCGAAGACCAGGCCGACCTTCTGCCGCAGCGTGGCGCGCAGGCCGTAACGGAACAGCACCCAGGTGTCGCGCAACATCAGACGCCCGCCTCCTCGCGCAGGGACCTGCCGGTGATGTCGAGGAACACGTCGTCGAGCGTGCGGCCGCCGCTCTTCAGCTCCGCCGGGGTGCCCTCGGCCACGATGCGGCCGTGGTCGATGATCAGCAACCGGTCGCAGAGCGCGTCGGCCTCGTCCAGGTAGTGCGTGGTCAGGAACACCGTCATGCCCTTCTCCGCGCGCAGCGCGCGGATGTGGTCCCACAGGTTGGCCCGGCTCTGCGGGTCAAGGCCGGTGGTGGGCTCGTCGAGGAAGAGCAGGGCCGGGTCGTGCGGCAGGGCGAACGCGATGTCGAAGCGGCGGCGCTGGCCGCCGGAGAGGGCGGCGCCCAGCCTGGACTCGAGCCCGGCGAGCTCCAGCCTGGCCAGGACCTCCTTGACCTTGGCGGCGGACTCCGCGCGGCTCAGCCCGTAGAGCATGCCCTGGAGTTCGAGCTCACCCCCGACCGGGGTCGAGGGCAGGATCCCGCCGCTCTGGGACACGTATCCGATGCGCTCGCGCACCTTCTTCGCGGCGCCGAGCAGGTCGTGGCCGGCCACCGTCGCGGTGCCGGACGTGGGGCGCAGCAGGGTGGTCAGCATGCGCATGGTCGTGGTCTTGCCCGCGCCGTTCGGGCCGAGGAAACCGACGATCTCACCGGGCTCCACCGAGATGTCCACGCCCCTGACGGCTTCCACACCGCCGTCGAAAGTCTTGCTCAGACCTGAAGTCTTGATCACTTTCATCGCCTCCAAAATTAGGGTAGCCATAATTTTGGTGTCACTGCAAATTGGCTAGAATGGCGGCATGGAAGAGGGGCTGCGGGAGCGGAAGAAGCGCGAGACCAGGGAGCGCATCGCGGACATCGCGATGGGGCTGTTCATGGCGAAGGGGTTCGACAACGTGACCGTGGCCGAGGTCGCGCGGGCCGCCGACGTGTCGGTCAACACGGTCTTCAACTACTTCGGCACGAAGGAGGACCTGTTCGCCGACCGCCAGGATGTGGCGGTCGACCTGCCGCTACGCGTGCTGCGGGAGCGCGGGCCCGGCGAGAGCGTGGTGAGCGCGTTCCGGCGCGACTACCTCGACGCGGTCGACACCCGCCACTGGCGCCACGGGCTCAACCTGGGCGGCGACGTGTTCGCCAGGATCGTGAGTGCGAGTCCCGCGCTGGTCGCCCGGATGCGCGAGATCCACGAGGAGCGGGAGCAGGCACTGTGGCGGGCGCTGGCCGACGAGACGGAGGCCGATGCCGACGACCTCACCCCGCGACTGGTGGCGGCCCACCTCCTCCACACCGCCAGGATCCTGACCGACTACGCGGTGTCCAGGATGCTGGCGGGAGAAGAGTGGGAGAGGATCGCGCCCGATCTCAGGACGCGGGCCGAGCGGGCGTTCGACCTGCTGGAGACGGGCATCGGCGACTATGATCCGCGGCCGCTACTTGAAGCCGCCGGTGAGGAAGACGATCCCGAACACGAACGCGAGGAAGGCAACCGTGAGCATTAGCAGGACGCTGCTGATGATGCCGCAGATGCGGCCGGCCTGCACGGCGCCGCGGTTGTCGTAGTAGTGGCCGCTCTCGTCGATCTCGCGTAGCGCCGTGCTGCCCATCGACCAGGCGAAGGGGCCGATGAAGAGGCAGACCACCAGGCTGAGGATGCCCAGCACCAGGATGGTGGTGCCGTTGGGATGCGACTGCGGCGGGCCGTAGGGAGAGGGGCCGTAGTGCGGATAGGACATGGTCGTCTCGCCCCCTCGAGGTCCGGTCAAGTGGGTTTTATACCACAGTCTCCTTCTTGATCATGTTGCGCCATCATGGTACGGCACATGATCGAATGTCCTTAGGAGCCCGTCCTCGTGCGTGCACGCACCCGTGCCTTCCTCGCCCATCGGCACTTCCAGCGCTTCATCGTCGGCGTCATCGTGATCAACGCGGGCACGCTGGGCCTGGAGACGTTCCCCCCCGTCGTCGGGAGCCACGGCCACCTGCTCACCGCCATCGACCACGTCGCCCTCTACATCTTCGCCGCCGAACTGCTGGCGAAGGTCTACGCCGAGCGCTCGGCGTTCGTCAGGGACCCGTGGAACATCTTCGACACCCTGATCGTCGCGATCGCCTTCGTCCCCGCCACGGGCGGCCTGTCGGTGCTGCGCTCGCTGCGCATCCTGCGCGCGCTGCGACTGCTGTCGGTCGTGCCGAGCCTGCGGCGCGTGGTTTCGGCGCTGCTGCGCGCGATGCCGGGGATGAGCTCGATCGTGGTGCTGCTCTCCCTGGTCCTGTATGTGGCCGCCGTCATGGCCACCAAGCTCTACGGGCAGACCGCGCCCGACCGCTTCGGCAGCCTGCCGACCTCGCTGTTCACCCTCTACCAGACGATGACGGGGGACGACTGGGGCAACATCGCCAGGGAGGTGATGACCAGGCACCCGTCGGCCTGGATCTTCTTCACCATCTTCATCCTGGTGTGCACGTTCGTGATCCTGAATCTCTTCATGGCGGTGGTGGTCAGCGCCATGGACGACGAGAGCGCCGAGGAGCGGGCCGCGATCGAGGACAACACGGCCCACACCCAGCGGATCCTGGACGAGCTGGCCGAGCTGCGCAAGGAGGTCGCCGAGCTACGGTACGCGACCCGCTCCCCCGCCGCGGTCAGCGAGAGTAGTACTCCACGACGAGCTGCTCGTCGACGGGGATGACGATCTGCTCACGCTCGGGCCGGTGGGTCAGCGTGAAGGTCAGGCCGGCGTGGTCGACCGACAGATACGCCGCGATGCGCTCGTCGGCGTGCGTGCCTTCCTTCGCGGCCACGAACGGCTGCATCCCGCGCGACCGCTCCCTGACCGTGACGACCTGGCCCGGCTTGACGAGATAGCTGGGGATGTCCACCTTGCGGCCGTCCACGGCGATGTGCCCGTGGTTGACGTACTGCCTGGCCGCGTAGATCGACGGGGCCAGGCCGGCGCGCAGCACGAGGGAGGCCAGGCGGGACTCCAGCAGCGTGACCAGTTCCGCGCCCGAGGCCCCCGGCTTGCGCACGGCGAGGTCCCAGTAGCGGCGCAGCTGCCGCTCCGACACGTCGTAGAACCAGCGCAGCTTCTGCTTCTCCAGCAGCCGCAGCCCGTAGTCGCCGGTGTTGCGGCGGTTGGTCTTGCGGCCGTGCTCGCCCGGCGGGTAGGGGCGCTGTTCGAAGTAGCGGACGGCTTTTCTGGTCAGCGGGACGCCCGCGCGACGAGACAGTCGCACCTTCGGGCCGGTGTAGCGCACGTTCACCTCAATGTGATTAGGTAATCCTTACTTAGGCAAGCCTAACTTACTGTCGAGATCGATCTCAAGGAGGCGTCATGCTGCCGATCCCCGAGCGGGTGCGCACCCTCGCCGCGACCGCGAGCGTCGCCAAGCTGTCCGTCGACGGTGCCCCCTCCCCCGCCCGCGGCGGCGTGGACGAGCGTGGCCGCCCCGTGCTCCTGGTACGCCCTGGCGAGGCGCTGCACGGCTTGCGCGAGGACGCCGTGGTGGCGGTGAACCTCACGGCGATGCGGCGACTGGGCACGGTCTCGCATCCGCGCGGGCTGATCGAGGTGCAGGGCTGGGCGGAGGCCGTACCGGAGGGTGAGGCTCGGGCCGCGGCGGTGGCGGTGGCCGCGCACAGCGCGGACGAGAGCCTGTTCGAGGCGCTGGAGCGGTTCGGGCGGCGGGACGCGCCCCGGCTGCTGCGGCTGGACGTGGGGCAGGTGGTCTACCTGACCGGGCAGGAGTCCGGGCTGCTCGACGCCGACGACTATCTGGGGGCGGCGCCCGACCCGCTGATGGGCGCGGCCGAGCGGGTGCTGGCGCACGTCAACACCGCGCATCGGGACCAGCTCGCCGCAGGCGTGGCCAGGCAGCTCGGGGAGCCGGCCGGTGAGGTGTGGCTGTGGGAGCTGGACCGGTTCGGGGCGACCGTGCGGGCGGACGAGTCGCTGGTGCGCTTCCAGTGGCCGAGCCCCGCGCACAGCGAGCTGTGCCTGGAGAGCGCCCTGCGCGGGCTGCTGTGCACCTGCTGAGGGCCGCGCCGCGTGCTGATCGCCGGCTGTCGATCAGGGCGACCCCGGTGACCCCGGGTGACCCCGGTGACACAGGGTCCGAATCGGCGCTTTTATGCTGGGCTGCATGCCCTCAACCATGAAGATCGTAGGATTCGACACGTACCTCGTCCAGCCACGCTGGCTGTTCCTGCGGATAGACACCGATGAGGGCGTCACCGGATGGGGGGAGCCGATCGTCGAAGGGCGCGCGGAGACCGTCAGGGAATGCGTGCACACCCTGATGGAGCGCCTCGTCGGCACCGACCCCAGCCGGATCGAGGACCACTGGCAGCACCTGACCAAGGGCGGCTTCTACCGGGGCGGGCCCGTGTTGTCCAGCGCGGTCGCCGGGATCGACCAGGCGCTCTGGGACATCAAGGGCAAGGCGCTCGGCGTGCCCGTGTACGACCTGCTCGGCGGGGCCGTACGCGACCGGGTCCGCGTCTACTCGTGGATCGCCGGCGACACGGCCGCGGAGCTGGCCGCCGAGGGGCTGGCCAGAAAGGAGGCCGGGTTCACGGCGATGAAGTTCACGCCGTTCCAGGCCACGCCGCACGTGCCAGGGGCGGCGCTCGTCAAGGAGACCGTGGGCAAGGTGGCCGCGCTGCGCGAGGCCGTCGGCGACGACGTGGACCTGGCGATCGACTTCCACGGCCGGCTCTCGCCGGCGGCGGCGCGGCGGGTGCTGCCGCTGCTGGAGCCGTACCTGCCGCTGTTCGTGGAGGAGCCGGTGGTGCCGGAGCTGTCCCGCGACCTGCGCGCCGTCGTGGAGTCCACCTCCGTCCCGATCGCCACCGGCGAACGGCTCTACTCGCGGTGGGACTTCCGCGACGTGCTGCCCACCGGGATCGCGGTGGCGCAGCCCGACGTGTCGCACGCGGGCGGCATCTCCGAGCTGCGCAGGATCGCCGCGATGGCGGAGGCGTACGGGGTCGCGGTGGCGCCGCACTGCCCGCTGGGGCCGATCTCGCTGGCGGCCTCGCTGCAACTCGACTTCGCCACGCCGAACTTCCTCATCCAGGAGCAGTCGCTCGGCATCGGGTACCACGCGGGGACCGAACTGCTCGACTACCTGGTCGACCCGTCCGCGTTCGCCTTCTCCGACGGGCACGTGAACCGCTCCGACAAGCCAGGACTCGGCATCGAGGTCGACGAACAAGCCGTGCGCGAGGCGTCCGAGAAGGGCCATGCCTGGCGCAACGAGCTCTGGCACCATGCGGATGGGTCCTTCGCTGAGTGGTGATCTTTTAAGGTCTCTTCTTCCTTTACGGCCGGCCAAGGGCACCGCACGCGCCGTATCCGGCCGGCGTCTGTCATGGCCGGTCGTGAAGGCCCACGGGCCGGTCGCCGTGACGACGCGTCCCCTTGGCCGGTTCCGTGGTCAGACCCTCACGTGGTTTCGCGTTTTCTGGCGGCTTCCATGCCTTCCAGGAGGTAGGCGAGGCCCTCTTCGAATGTGGTGTCCCACGGGTGTTCCAGGCCGTGTTCCGCCAGCGCAGGGTAGTCGGGCGCGCGTTCACGCAGGAACGCGTCGGCGTCGTTGTGCTGCCAGGTGACCTGCATGATCACTGAGCCCATCAAGTAGTTGGACAGGCTGTGGGCGGCTGTCTTCGGGGTTGTGAAACCCGCGGCGGCCAGGGTTTCGTAAAGGAACTCCGTGCGTCGCAGGGCGTTCGGGCCCAGGAGCGGGCGGTCCAGGATGGTGGCCGACCAGGGGTGGCGGAGCAGGGCCGCGCGCCAGCCGCGCATCAGGGCGCGGGCGGGCTCCCGCCAGTCGCCGGCGGGCTCCGGTAGCCGGACCTCGCCGAAGACGGCGTCCAGGGACAGGTCCAGGACGTCGTCCTTGGTCCTGACGTGCCAGTAGAGGGTCGTTGAGCCGGTGTCCAGGCGCTCGGCCAGGTGGCGCATGGTCAGACGGCTCACGCCTTCCTCGTCCAGCAGCGCCACCGCCTCGGTCACGATGCGGTCGAGCGTGAGTGTCTGCCTGGGTGCCTTCCTGGGGCGCGACCACACGTTGTCCACGCCGGAGATAATACGTTGTACCTGTACCGGATCGATGGTCTAGTAGTAGAGCGTTGGTCGAGTGGAGGCTTCATGGGGCATGTGGAGGTCAGCGGGGTCACCTACCTGCTGCCTGACGGGCGGCCGTTGCTGGTGGAGGTGTCGTTCAAGGTCGGCGACGGGGCCAGGGCGGGGCTCGTGGGGCCCAACGGCGCGGGGAAGAGCACGCTGCTGCGGCTGATCTCGGGTGAGCTCGAACCGGCCTCTGGCCGGATCGCGAGCAGTGGCGGGATCGGGGTGATGCGGCAGTTCCTCGGCGAGGGAAGCGTTCACGACCTGCTGCTGAGCGTGGCGCCTGGGCCGATCAGGGCGGCGGCGGCCACCCTGGCGGCGGCCGAGGCGGCGATCAGGAAGCGGGACGACGAACCGCGCCAGCTCGGCTACGCCCAGGCCATCGCCGACTACGCCGACGCGGGCGGCTACGAGCTCGAGGTGGTGTGGGACGTGTGCGCGACCGAGGCGCTGGCGGCGCCGTACGAGCGGGTCAAGGACAGGAGCCTGGCCACGCTCTCGGGCGGGGAGCAGAAGCGGCTCATGCTGGAGGCGCTGCTGCGCGGGCCCGACGGGGTGCTGCTGCTCGACGAGCCGGACAACTACCTGGACGTGCGGGCCAAGCAGTGGCTGGAGCGGGCGATCAGGGGCTCGGCCAAGACCGTGCTGCTGGTCTCGCACGACAGGCAGCTGCTCGCCGAGGCGGCCGACCGGATCATCACCGTGGAGGACCGCGGCGTGTGGGTGCACGGCGGCGGGTTCGCCGGCTACGCCGAGGCGCGCAGGCGGCGCAGGGAGCGGCTGGAGGAGCGGCGGCAGCGCTGGGAGGAGGAGCGGAGCAGGCTGCGCGGGCTGGTCCACACCCTGCGGCAGCGCTCGGCCGGCAACGACGCGCTGGCGGGGGCGTACCAGGCGGCGGTGACGAGGCTGGAGCGGTTCGAGCGGGAGGGGCCCCCGCGGCGCGCGCCGAAGGAGCAGAACGTACGCATGCGGCTGCGCGGCGGGCGTACCGGGAAGCGCGCGGTGATCTGCGCGGACCTGGAGCTGAGCGGGCTGCTGCGGCCCTTCTCCACCGAGATCTGGTACGGCGAGCGGGTCGGCGTGCTCGGCATGAACGGCACCGGCAAGTCCCACTTCCTGCGCCTGCTGGCCGGCGAGTCCGTCGCGCACCGCGGGGAGGCCCGCCTGGGCGCCAGGGTCGCACCCGGGCACTTCGCGCAGACCCATCTGCGGCCCGACCTGCGCGGCCGGGCCGCCGCCGACGTCGTCATGCACGAGTACGCGATGACCCGCAACGACGCCATGTCGGCGCTGGCGCGCTACGAGCTGGCGCCGGCGGGCGGACAGCCGTTCGAGACGTTGTCCGGCGGGCAGCAGGCCAGGCTGCAGATCCTGCTGCTCGAGCTGTCGGGGGCGACGTTGCTGCTGCTCGACGAGCCGACCGACAATCTCGACCTGGCCAGTGCGGAGGCGCTCCAGCAGGGGCTCGCGGGGTTCGAGGGCACCGTGCTGGTGGTCACGCACGACCGGTGGTTCGCCGCCGACCTCGACCGCTATCTGGTGTTCGGCGCGGACGGGCTCGTACGGGAGAGCGACGAGCCCCGCTGGGACCTCTAGCTCGACGCCACGCGGTCGCGGCGCAGGACGGAGACCTTCATGGTCTCGTCGAGGGCCTCAGGCGCCAGCACGTGGTCGAGGACCATCACCGCGCAGCCGCTGATGCCCGCCCCCGCGCCCAGCCGGCTCGGCTCGATGCGCAGCCGCCGGGTCGCCAGGGCCGTGGAGCGCCGGTAGACGACCTCGCGGATGCTCGACACCAGGGGCCCGAACGCCTCCGCCACGTCCCCGCCCAGCACCACCACGGACGGGTTGAGGATGTTGACCGCCCCGGCCAGCACCTCACCGATCCTGCGCCCGGCCTCGCGGACCATGGCCATGGTCTCGGCGTCGCCCGCCCGCACCAGCGTCGTCACGTCGGCGATCGTCCTGACGTCCTTGCCGGCCGCGCGCAGGTCGCGCAGCAGCGCGGTGCCGCTGGCCACCGAGTCGACGCAGTCGGTGTTGCCGCAGCGGCACAACACGCCGCCGCCGTCCAGCACCGGGATGTGCCCGATCTCGCCCGCCGCGCCGAGCGCGCCGCGCAGGATCTCGCCGCCCGCGATCACGCCCGCGCCGATCCGCGTGGAGACCTTCACGAACATCAGGTCGTCCAGGTCGGGGTAGGCGCCGCGGTGCTCACCGATGGCCAGCACGTTCACGTCGTTGTCGACCAGGACGGGGACGGGGAAGCGGGCGCGGATGATCGGCGGGATCACCACGCCGGTCCACGACGCCATCACCCTGGCGCTCTCCGTACGGCCCTGGGCGAACTCGACCGTGGCCGGCACGCCCATCCCGGCACCTCTGATCAGCGAGCGCGGCCGGTCGCCGAGCAACTCGTCCCAGGTGTCCATGAGCAGCGGCAACACGACGTCGGGACCCTGCTCCACGTCCATCGTGAACTCGCGCCCGTCCAGCTCGCGCCCCGCCAGGTCGCAGACGGCGACCCGGGTGCGGCTGGCGCCGAGCGCGGCCACCAGCACGACGCCGCCCGAGGCGTTGAACTCCAGCCTGACCGGCGGTCGCCCGCCCGTGGACGGGGCGTCGGCGCGCTCCACGACCAGGCCGCGTTCCAGCAGGTCACCGACGCGCAACTGCACAGCGGGGCGCGACAGGCCGGTCACCCGGCCGAGGTCGGCCCGCGTCACGGCCTCACCGGTGCGGATGAGGCGAAGGACCTCGCCACTGGTGGCGAGGCTCCCGGCGGTACGTCGTGGCATCGGCTAAGTGAACCACATGGGGTTAGGTCATGAAAAGTCACGACTTTTTCATCTCAGATACCAAAACTCCGCTTGTGTACGACCCAAACTCTCGTTAGTGTCCGTTCTGTCCCCACTTGGTTGATCATCGGAGCCTCGTACCGTGTCCACCCTTCCGGCAGCCACCCCCGCCCACCCCGGCGGCCACACAGCCGACCTCGTCGTCTTCGGCGGCACCGGCGACCTGTCCATGCGCAAGCTCATCCCGGCGCTGTACCACTGCGACAGGGACGGCCGGCTCTCCCCCGAGACCCGCGTCATCGCCATGTCCAGGGGCGGGCTGACCGACGCCGACTTCCGCGGCAAGGTGGACGCCGAGGTACGCGACCAGGTCCCGGTCGACGACCCGGCCATGTGGCAGCGCTTCCTCGGCCGGCTGCACCACGTGTCGGTCGACGTCGGCGGCACCGACGAGTCCGGCTGGAACGCCGTGTCCGCCCTGCTCGCCGGGCACGAGTCGCGCGACCGGGTCTTCTACCTGGCCAGCCCGCCGCGCACGTTCGGCCCCTTCTGCCGCGAGCTGGCCGAGGCCGGCCTGGTGACGCCCCGCTCGCGCGTGGTGCTGGAGAAGCCGCTGGGCCACGACCTGCCGAGCGCGCGGCGGATCAACGACGAGGTCGGGGCGATCTTCGACGAGCGTCAGATCTTCCGCATCGACCACTACCTGGGCAAGGAGACCGTCCAGAACCTGCTGGTCCTGCGCTTCGCCAACGCCTTCCTCGAGCCGATCTGGAACTCGCTCTGGATCGACCACGTCCAGATCACCGCCGCGGAGACCGTCGGCACCCCGGGGCGGCGCGGCTACTACGACCACGCGGGCGCGCTGCGCGACATGGTGCAGAACCACCTGCTCCAGCTCCTCACGCTGACCGCGATGGAGCCGCCGGCCCGCAACGACCGCGAGGCCATCAGGGACGAGAAGGTCAAGGTGCTGCAGGCGCTGCGGCCGATCACGGGTACGGAGGTGGACCGGTTCACCGTGCGGGGGCAGTACACCGAGGCGGGTGACATGCCGGGCTACCTCGACGAGCCGGCGTCCACGGCACCGACCGAGGCGTCGCGGCGGGTGGAGACGTTCACCGCGATCCGGGCCGAGGTCAGGAACTGGCGGTGGGCCGGGGTGCCGTTCTACCTGCGTACCGGGAAGCGGATGCCGTACCGGAGGTCGGAGATCGTGGTGCAGTTCAAGGACGTGCCGCACTCCATCTTCCCCGGCGGCACGCCGAACAGGCTGGTGTTGCGGCTGCAGCCCGAGGAGGGCATCGAGCTGCACATCATGGCCAAGGAGCCGGGCGCGGGCGAGGTGACGCCGAAGCCGGTGCCGCTGTCGCTGAGCTTCGGCGAGACGTTCACGGCGCGGGTGCCCGAGGCGTACGAGCGGCTGCTGACGGACGTGCTGGCCGGCAACCCGACGCTGTTCATGCGACGTGACGAAGTGGAGGCGGCCTGGCGCTGGATCGACCCGATCCTGGACGCCTGGAAGGACGACCCCACCCTGCCCGAGCCCTACCAGGCGGGGACCACCGGACCCGCAGGAGCCCACGAACTGCTCGGCCGCAGCGGTCGCGCTTGGCACGAGGAGGAGAAGTGAACACCCTCATTCAGGAGATCACCGACCGGATCGCCGAGCGCAGCGCGGCCAGCCGGGGCGCCTACCTGGCGCGGATCCGGCGTGACGGCGCGGCGGCGCGGGCGAAGGGCCCCGCGCGGGCGCACCTCGGCTGCGCCAACCTGGCGCACGGCTTCGCCGCCGCCCCCTCGGACGACAAGCGGATTCTGATGGGCGCCGCGAAGCCCGGTGTCGCGATCGTGACGAGCTACAACGACATGCTGTCGGCGCACCAGCCGTATGAGACGTACCCGCCGGAGCTGAAGGCGGCGGTGCGCAGGGCCGGAGGCGTGGCGCAGGTGGCGGGCGGCGTGCCCGCGATGTGCGACGGCGTCACGCAGGGGCGGGCCGGCATGGAGCTGTCCCTCTACAGCCGCGACGTGATCGCGATGGCCACCGCGATCGCGTTGTCGCACGACATGTTCGACGCGACGCTGCTGCTGGGCGTGTGCGACAAGATCGTGCCCGGGTTGTTCATCGGGGCGCTGCACTTCGGGCACCTGCCGGCGATCTTCGTGCCCGCCGGGCCGATGGGCTCGGGCCTGCCGAACAAGGTCAAGGCGCGCACCCGGCAGGCGTTCGCCGAGGGCAAGGTCGGGCGCGGCGAGCTGCTCGACGCCGAGGCCAAGTCGTACCACTCCCCCGGCACCTGCACCTTCTACGGCACCGCCAACTCCAACCAGGCGCTCATGGAGGTCATGGGCCTGCACCTGCCCGGCTCGACGTTCGTCAACCCGCACACCGAGCTGCGCCACGCCCTCACCGCGGCGGCCGGGCGGCGGGCCGTGGAGATCACCGCGCACGGCCCCGAGTACACGCCGATCGGCGAGCTGGTCGATGAGAAGGCCATCGTGAACGCCTGCGTCGCGCTGCTGGCGACCGGCGGGTCCACGAACCACACGCTGCACCTGGTGGCCATGGCGGCGGCCGCGGGGATCGTCCTGACCTGGGACGACCTGGCGTGCCTGTCGAAGGTCGTGCCGTCCCTCACCAAGATCTACCCGAACGGCCAGGCGGACGTGAACCACTTCCGCGACGCCGGCGGCATGCAGGTGCTCATCGGCGACCTGCTGGACGAGGGGCTGCTGCACGCCGACGTGCTCACCGTGGCCGGGCGCGGGCTCGACCGCTACCGCGAGACCGCCGACCTGGTGGACGGCGAGCTGGTCTGGTCGCCGGTCACCGGCGGCAGCTCCGACCTGGACGTGCTGCGTCCGGCCGCGCGGCCGTTCGCCGCCGACGGAGGGATCCACATGGTCGAGGGGAACCTGGGCCGCGCGGTCAGCAAGGTGTCCGCGGTCAAGCCGGAGCACCTGGTGATCGAGGCGCCGGCGAAGGTGTTCGACGACCAGCTCGACCTGCTGAAGGCGTTCGAGACGGGCGAGCTGGACGGGCAGGACTTCGTGGCGGTCATCCGCTACCAGGGGCCGAGCGCGAACGGCATGCCCGAGCTGCACAAGCTCACGCCGCCGCTGTCCGTGCTGCTCGACCGGGGGCAGCGGGTGGCGATCGTTACCGACGGCCGCATGTCCGGCGCCTCCGGCAAGGTGCCCGCGGCCATACACCTGTCGCCCGAGGCGGCCGACGGCGGGCCGATCGCGCTCGTACGGGACGGCGACGTGATCAGGCTCGACTCGACGGCCGGCACGCTGGAGCTGCTCGTGCCCGCCGAGGAGCTGGTCACGCGCACACCGGAGGGGCGGCCGCTGAGCGACGCGCAGTGGGTCGGGACGGGACGCGAGCTCTTCGCGACGTTCCGCCGGATGGCGGGGCACGCCGAGCAGGGCGCCGGGATCTTCGGCGTGAGCGGCGCCGAGTCGCCGCACCACGGCCCCGGGCTGGGCTTCCCCGCCGAGGCGGGCGCCTCCCACCTGGAGACGGGCGCGCTGCCCGGTGCACAGCACGCCGGGCTCGCGCGGTGAGAGCTCATCCACCTGTACGAGTGGCAGCGAGCGACCTTGACGACCCCCTGGCGGGCGGAGACCCTCGGTGAGGGCTTTCGACCTGCCGTGGCTCGTCGCCGACATCGGGGGCACCAACGCCCGGTTCGGCCTGGTCACCTCGCAGGGAGAGCGGCCGTCGAACGTCGCCGTCCTGGCGGGGGCCGGCTACCGCACGCTCGCCGACGCGGTGTCCGCCTATCTCGCCGAGCACGCGGGCGGGGCGCGGCCGGGGGCGGCCTGCCTGGCTCTGGCGGGGCCGATCGACGGCGACCGCTACCGGCTCACGAACTCCACCTGGGCCGGGTCCGTACGCGATCTCGGCGTGCCGTACGCGCGGCTGCTGAACGACTTCGAGGCGCTGGCCGTGTCGCTGCCGCACCTGGAGGGCGACGACCTGGTGTCCCTGGGCGGCCCCGCCCCTGGCCACGGAGTCAAGGCCGTGCTCGGTCCAGGCACCGGGCTCGGCGTGGGCGGGCTGGTGCCGACCGAGCACGGCTGGACGCCGATCCCCGGCGAGGGCGGGCATGTCACGGTGCCGGTGGCGGACCCGCGGGAGCTGGAGATCGTACGGGTGCTGCAGTCCCAGGGACTGGCGGAGGTGGTGGCCGAGCACGTGCTGTCCGGGCCCGGCCTGGTACGCCTGCACCAGGCGCTGGCCCAGGTGAACGGCGTCGCCGCGCCCGCGCTGACCACCGCGGACATCCTGTCCGGACTGGACGACTCGCTGTGCGCGGAGACGGTCGAGGTGTTCTGCGAGATGCTGGGCAGCTTCGCCGGCAACGTGGCGCTGACCCTGGGCGCCAAGGGCGGGGTGTACCTGGGCGGCGGAGTGCTGCCACGTATCGTGGAACGCGTGCGCATCAGCGGCTTCCGTCCCCGGTTCGCCGCCAACCCGGACATGGCCGACTACCTGGCTGACATCGGGACCGTGCTGATCGTCGCGCCCCAACCGGCGCTGACCGGCGCGGCGGCGTGGCTGAGCCGGCGTGCCCGCACGGAGCCGGTGGGGTGAACCCGCGCCCCGGCGGGCCCAGCGGCGTCGCATGGTGGGCGGCGTGGGCATCCCCCGAACGTGTCAACAACCGAACGGCCGTATCCGGCCGACGAGGAGAGAACTCATGAGCTTGCTCGATCTCGCCCCAGTGATCCCGGTCGTGGTGATCGAGGACGTGGACAGCGCCGTGCCGCTGGCCCGGGCGCTGGTCGCAGGTGGCCTGCCGGTCATCGAGGTGACCCTGCGCACGCCGGCCGCGCGCGAGGCCATCGCCAGGATCGCCGACGAGGTGCCCGAGGCCACCGTGGGCGCGGGCACGATCCGCACCACCGAGGACATCTCGGCGTCCGTGGCCGCCGGGGCGGAGTTCCTGGTTACGCCGGGCACGACCCTGGCCCTGGTCGAGGCGCTCGATTCGAGCGGGGTGCCCTACCTTCCCGGAGCGGCGACCGTGTCGGAGGCGATGGCGTTGGCCGAACGCGGGATCAAGGAGTTGAAGTTCTTCCCCGCCGAGGCGGCGGGCGGCGTCCCCTATCTCAAGTCGCTGACCGGGCCGCTGCCTGACGTGCGGTTCTGCCCGACGGGCGGCATCCGGGTGAACACCGCTCCCGACTACCTCGCTCTGCCCAACGTGGGCTGCGTCGGGGGCACCTGGCTGACCCCGGCCGACGCGCTGGCGGCCTGGGACTGGAGCCGTGTCGAGAAGCTCGCCTCCGAGGCCGCCGCCCTCCGTTAGCTCGCGCGGCTTGCGTCCGTCGCCCCGGCTCGACGCGCGGCTCGGCTTACGTCCGTCCCCAGCTCGACACGCGGCCGGCTTACGTCCGCCCCTCCAGCTCGACGCGCGGGTGCGGCCGGCTCCTGAGCGACGCGCGGCTTCCGTCAGCTCCAGATCGAGACGTGGACGGGCGGGCGGAAGCGGTTGCGCGGGACGCCGTCGTCGGGCGTGCGCATGACCTGGGTGGCCGCCGGGGTCGTGAGGAAGTCCAGGAACGTGCCCGCCGTGGCCGGCCGGTTCGCGGGCTCCAGGGTCGTGGCGTACCAGTAGGACACGAGCGGGGTGACCGCGGTGTCGACGGCCACCAGTTCCCCCTTGCGCAGTTGAGCGGCGACCAGGTGCGCGGTCGCCGGCGCGACGCCCGCGCCCTCGGCGGCCGCCTTCCAGGCCGCGGTCTGGTTGGCGTAGACCCGTACCTGCGACTCGGGCACGCGTAACCGGCGCAGCACCCGGCTGGTGTCGCTGGCCGGGTCGGTGCCCGACGGGCCGACCAGCCAGTGGTCCCGGCGGCCGCGCGGCGCGCCGACCACGACCAGGCGGCAGCGCAGCACCGGCCGGCTCACCAGCCCCTCCCCCGCCGGCTGGGCCCCGAGTGCGACGTCGGCCAGGCGGCTGGACAGCAGCAGCGGCGCCTCCGCCGTGGCGGCCACGCCGGTCGAGGCGTCCACCGACTTGCGCTGCGTGAAGAGGCAGATCAGCGGGCCGGCGACGTACTCGGCGAGTACGTCGTCCATGACCACGTGCAGCGGGGCGGGGCGGCCCGGCTGGACGGCGGCGACCGCCTCCGCGCCCAGCGCGACGATCTGGGCCGCGATGCCCAGCAGCCGCCGGCCTCCTTCCGTCAGCACCATCCGGTCGCCGCTCCGGGTGAGCAGCGGGTCCCCGAGATGCCTGCGGAGCTGGGCGAGCGACTGCGAGACCGCGGGCTCGCTCACGCCCAGGGCGCGCGCCGCCGCCTTGACCGAACCCAGGCGGGCGACGAAGACGAACGTGCCGAGCTGGCTGAGGGTCACTCCCTCTTCATAGTTCCGGGAAGCGTATTAAGGAATCCCTTATTTGCGGATTGTCGCGGCAAATCGGTGGCAGCAATGTGCAGTCATGCAGGTTCCCGCGAAGTTCGAATACGAGAGGGCCGAGAGCGTGCCGCACGCGCTCGAACTGCTCGCACGGTACGGCCCCGAGGCCAGGATCGTCGCAGGAGGCCACAGCCTCATCCCGATGATGAAGCTCCGCCTGGCCCAGCCGGAGGCGTTGATCGACATCAACGGCCTGGCCGAGCTCGGGTGGATCGCCGTCGAGGGCGATGAGCTGGCCATCGGCGCGCTGGTGCGTCATGCGGAGCTCCTCGACGACACCACCGCCACCGACCTTTTCCCGATATTTCGGGATGCGGAGCGGGTTATTGCCGACCCGATAGTCAGAAATCGGGGGACCGTTGGCGGTTCCTTGTGCCAGGGCGACCCTTCCGAAGATTTATCAGCTGTTTTCTCTGCATTACGGGCGTCCGCCGTCATCCAGGGCGCGAGCGGCACGCGTACCGTCCCCATCCGGGACTTCCACCAGGGCCCGTACGAGACCTCGGCCGGCCCCGGCGAGCTGCTGCTCCAGCTCCGCGTGCCGATCGTCGGGAACACGGGCAGCGCGTACGAGAAGGTCGAGCGCCGGGTGGGCGACTGGCCGGTCGCCGCGGCGGGAGCCGTCATCACGCTGGAGGGCGGGCTCATCGCGCGGGCGGGCATCGGGCTGACCGCGGTGGGCGCCGAGCACTTCTGCGCCCCCGAGGCCGAGGCGTATCTCACCGGCAAGGAGCCCGGCGCGGAGACGTTCGCCGCGGCGGGCGGGATCGCCGCCGAGCACTGCGACCCGCACTCCGACCAGCGCGGCCCAGCGGACTACAAACGCCATCTGGCCGCCGAGCTGACCCGGCGCGCGCTGACCACGGCGGCAGGGAGGATCTGACATGCGGATCACGGTCTCGGTGAACGGGCAGCCGTACACCAGGGAGGTCGAGCCCAGGCTGCTGCTCGTGCACTTCCTGCGCGACGAACTGGGCCTGACCGGCACCCACTGGGGGTGCGACACCTCCAACTGCGGCGTCTGCACGGTGCGGCTCGACGGCGTGCCGGTCAAGTCGTGCACGGTGCTCGCCGTCATGGCCGACGGCCACGAGGTGGCCACGGTGGAGGGGCTGGAGCGGGACGGCGAGCTGGACGCGGTGCAGAAGGGGTTCGTGGAGTGCCACGGGCTGCAGTGCGGGTTCTGCACGCCGGGGATGCTGCTGACCGCGCGCTGGCTGCTCGACCGCGATTCCGACCCCGACGAGGGCCGCATCCGCGAGGCCATCTCGGGACAGCTCTGCCGCTGCACCGGCTACGAGAACATCGTCCGCTCCATCCGCTGGGCGGCCGAGGCGAGCTCCCGCGCCGCCGAGTCCGCGACGAGCCCGAATGACGCCGAGTCCGCGACGAGCCCGAATGACGCCGAGTCCGCGACGAGCCCGAATGACGCCGAGTCCGCGACTTCAAATGTCGCCGAGTCCGCGACGAGCCCGAACGTCGCCGAGTCCGCCAGGGAGGCCACCCGATGAGTCACGGACGGATGCACCGCAAGGAGGACGCCAGGTTCATCAGGGGCCGGGGCACCTACACCGACGACGTACGGCTGCCCGGCATGCTGTACGGCGCCGTGCTGCGCAGCCCCCACGCGCACGCCAGGATCGTCTCCGTCGACACCTCGGCCGCCGAATCCCACCCCAAGGTCAAGGCCGTCATCACCGGCGAGACCCTGGCCGGGCTCGGACTGGCCTGGATGCCGACGCTGTCGCAGGACACGCAGGCGGTGCTGGCCACGGACAAGGTGCGCTTCCAGGGGCAGGAGGTCGCGTTCGTGGTGGCCGAGGACCCCTACTCGGCGCGCGACGCGCTGGAGCTGATCGACGTCGACTACGACCCCCTCGACGCGGTCATCGACGCCCGCCGCGCACTCGAACCGGACGCGCCGGTCATCAGGGACGATCTCGACGGGCGTACGGACAACCACATCTTCGACTGGGAGGCCGGCGACCGGGCGCGCACGGAGGCCGTGTTCGAGCAGGCGGAGGTGACGGTCGCGCAGGACCTGCTCTACCCGCGCGTGCATCCCGCGCCCCTGGAGACCTGCGGCGCGCTGGCCGACTTCGACAAGGTCACCGGCAAGCTCACCGTCTGGTGCCCCACGCAGGCGCCGCACGCGCACCGCACGCTGTACGCGATGGTGGCCGGGCTGCCCGAGCACAAGATCCGCGTGATCTCGCCCGACATCGGCGGCGGCTTCGGCGGCAAAGTCGGGATTTATCCAGGATATGTGTGTGCGATCGTCGGCTCGATCGTCACCGGCAAGCCGGTCAAATGGATGGAGGACCGCTCCGAGAACCTCATGAGCACCGCCTTCGCCCGCGACTACCATATGCGCGGCGAGGTGGCCGCCACCCGGGACGGCCGGATCCAGGCGATCAGGGTGAAGGTGCTGGCCGACCACGGCGCGTTCAACGGCACCGCGCAGCCGACGAAGTTCCCCGCGGGCTTCTTCCACGTCTTCTCCGGCTCGTACGACATCGAGGCCGCCCACTGCGAGGTCACCGGCGTCTACACGAACAAGGCCCCGGGAGGCGTCGCCTACGCCTGCTCCTTCCGCGTCACCGAGGCCGTCTACCTGGTCGAGCGCATGGTGGACGTGCTGGCAGCCGAGCTCGGCATGGACCCGGCCACGGTCCGGATGCGCAACCTGCTCAAGCCCGAGCAGTTCCCGTACCACTCCCCCACCGGCTGGGAGTACGACTCCGGCGACTACCCGAAGGCCCTGCGCCTGGCCATGGACATGGCCGGCTACGACAAGCTGCGCGCGGAGCAGGCCGACAAGCGGGCCAGGGGCGAGCTGATGGGCATCGGCGTCAGCTTCTTCACCGAGGCCGTGGGCGCGGGGCCGCGCAAGCACATGGACATCCTGGGCCTGGGCATGGCCGACGGCGCCGAGTTGCGGGTGCACCCGACGGGCAAGGCGGTGCTGCGGGTGTCCTGCCAGTCGCAGGGGCAGGGGCACGAGACCACGTTCGCCCAGATCGTCGGGCAGGAGCTGGGCATCCCCGCCGACGACGTGGAGGTGGTGCACGGCGACACCGACCAGACGCCGTTCGGCCTGGGCACGTACGGCTCGCGCTCCACCCCCGTCTCCGGCGCGGCCACCGCGATCGTGGCCAGGAAGGTGCGCGACCGGGCCAAGATCGTGGCGGCCGCCATGCTGGAGGCGTCGGCGGAGGACCTGGAGTGGGCCGACGGCAGGTGGTCGGTCGTGGGCGACCCCGCCACCGGCAAGTCGCTGGCCGAGATCGCGCTGGCCGCGCACTCCAACCTGGAGCTGCCCGAGGGCGTCGAAGGCCACCTGGACGCGGTCACCGTCTACAATCCGCCCAACCTCACGTACCCGTTCGGCGCCTACATCTGCGTGGTGGACGTGGACCCCGGCACGGGGCAGGTGAAGGTGCGCAGGTTCGTGGCGGTGGACGACTGCGGGGTGCGGATCAACCCCATGATCGTCGAGGGGCAGATCCACGGCGGGCTCGCCGACGGGGTCGGGATGGCGCTCATGCAGGTGATGGCGTTCGACGAGGACGGCAACCACCTGGGGGCGTCGTTCATGGACTACCTGCTGCCGACCGCGATGGAGTGCCCGTCGTGGGAGCTGGGCGAGACCGTGACGCCGTCGCCGACGCACCCGATCGGGGCCAAGGGCGTGGGCGAGTCGGCCACCGTGGGCTCCCCCGCCGCCGTGGTCAACGCCGTGGTGGACGCGCTCGCGCCGTACGGTGTGCGGCACGCCGACATGCCGCTCACCCCGGCGACCGTGTGGCGTGTCATCAACGGCGACCCCTTCCGCACGGATCTGGCGATCCCATGAGCGAGTTCCTCGGCATGCCGGCGCCCCGTGCCAGGGCACGTGCCCGGAGCGGGGCGCCGGTCGTGGACCTGGACGCGGAGGCGGCCAGGCTGCGGTCCGGTCGGGAGCCGTACGTGCTGGCCACCGTCGTCCGGGCGCGGCGGCCGGCGAGCGCGAAGGCGGGCGACCGCGCGCTGGTGCTGCCGGACGGGACGATCGAGGGGTTCGTCGGCGGCGTCTGCGCCGTCGACACCGTACGGGCGCAGAGCCTGCGCCTGATGCGCACCGGGGAGGCCACGCTGCTGCGGATCACCCCCGAGGCGGACGCGCCGCACGAGGAGGAGGGGCTGGTCGCGGTCGGCCAGCCGTGCCTGTCCGGCGGCACGCTGGAGATCTTCCTGGAGGCCGTGCTGCCTCCCGTGCTGATCCACGTGTACGGCGACAGCCCCATCGCCCGGGCCCTGGCCTCGGTCGGCACGGCACTCGGCTACCAGGTCGAGCCGGCCACCGGCCCACCGGCCGAGATCGCCGCCGACACCTCCGCCGTGCTGGTCGCCTCGCACGGCGTGGGCGAGGAGCCGGTCCTGCAGGCCGCGCTGGCCGGGAACGTGCCGTACATCGGGCTGATCGCCAGCCGCAGGCGCGGCGCGGCGGTGCTGGCTCAGGTGGAGGGAGGCGAGCGCGTGCATGTTCCGGCGGGTCTGGACATAGGGGCCAGAACGCCTGGTGAGGTGGCCGTGTCGGTGTACGCGGAGATCATCAGGCTGCGCTGAGCGGGTATCGGAGTCGCGGCGGCCGGGTAGGCCAGGAAATGGAAACCCGCAGCCCTGGGCAGCCCCTTCCTGCTCCGCGAGAGCGAAAAGGACATTGATGCCGACGCAAACGGCCCGCCAAGTACAGCCGGAATCGGACGACCGCCCGATCACGCAGCCGGGCAGCCTGGAGAGGGGGATCGACATCCTGCTCGCGCTGAGCGTGGCCTCCCACCCGGTCAGCCTGGCCCAGCTGTGCCGCAGCACAGGGCTGCCCAAGTCGACCGCGCACCGGATCCTGGGGGTGCTGTGCTCGCGCGAGCTGGCCATGCGGGTGGGCAACGGCTACCTGCCAGGCGAGCTGCTGGAGTCGATGGCGGGCATCACCCGCGCCCGGGTGCCCGGCACCCGCACGGTGGTGCTGCCGTACCTGCTCTACCTGTACGAGACCACCAGGCAGACGGTCAACCTGGCCGTCCCCTCGGGGCTGGAGGCCCGTTACGTCGAGCGGCTCTACGGGCACAACCGGGTCCAATCCCGCTCCGACGGCCTGGACCGGGCGCCGCTGCACTGCACGGCGACCGGCAAGGCGCTGCTGGCCTTCGACCCGAAGCTGCGCGAGGAGGTGCTCGCGCGCGGGACGTTCGAGCGGCTGACGCGCCGGACCATCATCAGCCTGGCGGGGCTGGAGCGGGAGCTGGCCCAGGTGCGGCGGTACGGCGTGGCGTACTCACAGGAGGAGTTCACCGAGGGCGTGGCCTGCGTGGCCGCGCCGGTGTTCGGGCCCGGCGGGCGGATCTGCATGTCGCTCGGGGTGGCCGCGCCCGCCCACGCGGCTCCGCTGGCCAAGCTCGGCATCTCCGTGCGCGGCGCCGCTCAGGCCATCTCGGCCACCCTCCTCGGCATGTAGCGGCGTTCCGGTCACCGGAACATCTTCAGGAATCGCGGCCGAAAGCGTTCCACTGACCGAAACCTCCGATTGCGCCTACAGGTCCCTCGGCGATCACATCGGAATATGAACCTCCCTCCCGCTCCGACCACCCAGGAGGCGCCCCCGGTCCGGCGCCCCCGGGCCCGAACGCCGTCCCCGCGCCCGCCGGCCAAACCCCACCAACCCCGCAGCCCAGGGAAGGCGACACACCAGCCGGCCCGCACACGGCAAGCGGCCCACCAACCAGCCCACGCACGGAAAGGGGCATACCGGCCGGGCGACGCAGGATGCCGGACGAGCGACGCAGGGCAAGAGGCCCGCCAACCAGTCCCCGCGCGGAAAGGGGCGTGCCAGCCGGGCGACGCGGAATGCCAGGCG
>NZ_JADOGI010000149.1 GCF_015645445.1 Nonomuraea cypriaca
TTCCGAGGTGCCGTTCTCCTGCATGGACTTGATCTCGCAAATCCAGATCATGCCAGGTCAGGACGGCACCTCTCGCATGATGTGACACTACGTTACGAGTTCCCCGAAGCACGAGAATTCACGAGGCCAACTCGACCTTCTCGCGGAGAGTCGTCCCTCTTCCGGACCCCTGTGGCGTGCGGATGAGCGTCATCGAGCGGGTGCGGCGGCGGGCTCAGGGACGACCGCCGCCGGCTGCCTCGGCACACCGAGGGTGACGGCCGCGGCGACCAGTGACGCCGCGGCGCCGATCAGTAGCCCGGTACGCAACCCGGCCTCGGAGGGAACGGTCATCGACCCCACCGTGGTGGTCATGGCGGCCAGCACGGCGCCCAGCACCGCGCTGGAGATGGAGGTGCCGAGGGAGCGGGCGAGCGCGTTCAGCCCGTTGGCCGCCGCCGTCTCCGACAGGGGGACGGCGCCCATGATGAGGGCGGGCATCGCCGCGTACGCGAACCCGATGCCGACGGTGATCACCAGGCTGAATGCCAGCACGCCCCAGACGGTGCCCATCAGCAGCGGGCCGAGGCCGTATCCGCCGGCCATGACCAGCGTGCCGGCGAGCAGCGCCGCCTTGGGGCCGTACGCGGCCGAGAGGCGGGCCGCGACCGGCGACGTGGCCATCATGGCCAGGCCGCCAGGCGCCATCCAGAGGCCGGCCTCGACCATGGACTGGCCCAGGCCGTACCCGGTGGCCGGCGGCAGTTGCAGGAGTTGCGGCAGGATCAGCGACATCGCGAACATGCCGAAGCCGGTGACGACGGAGGCGAGGTTCGTCGTGAGGACCTGGCGGCGGGCGGTGGTGCGCAGGTCGACCAGTGGCGCGCGGGTCCGCAGCTCCCACAGCCCCCACACGGGGAGCACGACCAGGCCCGCCGCGAACAGACTGAGGGTCGGGACGCTCGTCCAGCCCCACTCCGAGCCCTTGGAGATCGGCAGCAGGACGGCCACCAGGCCGGTGGCCAGGCCGATCGCGCCGAGCACGTCGAACCTGCCGCCGGCCCGCGCGGGCGCCCTGGGCACCAGGGTGGCGATCAGGACGGCGAGCACGGCGCCCGCGCCCGCGGACACCCAGAACAGCGTGTGCCAGTCGGCGTGCTGGGCGATCAGCGCGGCGACCGGCAGGCCCAGCGCCCCGCCGACGCCCAGGGAGGAGCTCATCAGCGCCATCGCCGGCCCGAGGCGGTGCCGGGGCAGCACGTCCCGCATGACGCTGATGCCCAGCGGGATGACCGGGATGCCGAAGCCCTGCAGGGCCCGGCCGGCGACGATGGGGATCAGCGAGCTGGTCAGGGCGCAGATGAGCGAACCGGCCGTGAGCAGGATCGCGCAGTAGACCAGGAACCGCTTCTTGCCGTACATGTCGCCCAACCGGCCCACGACGGGCGTGGCGACGGCCGCCGCCAGCAGCGTGGCGGTGATCGCCCAGGAGGCGTCGGACGCGCTGCTGTCCAGCAGCCTGGGCAGTTCGGGGATCAGCGGGACCATCATGGTCTGGGTCAGCGAGACCATGATGCCGGCGCTCGCGAGGACGCCTATGACCATTCCGCTTCGTGATGCTGGGGACGTATCCAAAGATGTCCTCTCGAAAGAGCTACATGGCACATTAGATCGGTTTTACCGGACATCCATACCCGGCCGGGGTCATGGGGCAAGCCCGCCGACGGTGTCCGTTCGGGAAACGGTTAGCCTGCTGTGATGGACGTACGCGCGGGGAGCTGGACGGCAGGACAGGAGACCGGGCGGCTGTTGATCAAGACAGCCCGCACCGGGCTGGGAGCGAAGGCCGGGCACGACCTCACCATTGAGGCGACCCGCTGGCACGCCGGCATGACGATCGACCCCGCCGATCCGGCCGCCTCCTCGGTGACCGTCGAGGTCGACGCGGCCTCGCTCCAGGTGCGCCAGGGGACCGGCGGCGTGAAGCCGCTGACGGACGCCGACCGCGCGGAGATCGAGAAGACCGTACGCGAGAAGATCCTGCACACCGGGCGTAACCCGGCGATAACGTTCAGGTCTACCAGGATCGAAGGGACGCCTGAGTCGTTCCGGGTCGACGGAGACCTCGGCATCCTCGGCGTCACCCGGCCCGTCACGCTCCAGGCGCGGCTGACCGGCGACCGCGTGCGCGGTTCTGCGACCATCGTGCAGTCCCAGTGGGGGATCCGGCCCTACTCGGCGTTCTTCGGCGCGCTCAAGCTGCGCGACGAGGTCGAGGTCGAGTTCGACGCAGGACTCATCGCGGTCCCGTGACGTTGCCCGGATGCCCGCGGGGGTAGAGTCCGGGAGCCCCGTTTCAGATCAGGCGAGCCCATGAGGAGTCGGCGATGTCCGTGAACGTGTCCGGCGGCGAGGCCACCTTCGCCGATCTGGGGCTTCGAGCCGAGCTTCTGGAGGTTCTGTCCGATCTGGGCTACGAGGAGCCCACTCCGATCCAGCGGGAGGCGATCCCGCCGCTGACGGAGGGGCATGATCTGCTCGGCCAGGCGGCGACGGGCACGGGCAAGACCGCGGCGTTCGCGTTGCCGGTGCTGGAGCGGATGCCCCGCCCCGAGAGCTCGGCCGGACCGCTGGCGCTGGTGCTCGTGCCGACCAGGGAGCTGGCTGTCCAGGTTTCCGAGGCGTTCCACCGGTACGGCCGCATCCTCGGCGCGCGGGTCCTGCCCATCTACGGCGGAGCCCCCATGGGGAGGCAGTTGCAGGCGCTCAAGCGCGGCACGGACGTCGTCGTCGCGACGCCGGGACGGGCACTCGACCACATCGGCCGTGGGACGCTCGACCTGGAGGGCCTGCGCACGGTCGTGCTCGACGAGGCCGACGAGATGCTCGACATGGGGTTCGCCGACGACATCGAGGAGATTCTCGCCTCGACCCCCGAGGACCGTCAGACGGTGCTGTTCTCCGCGACCCTGCCGCCGCGCATCGACGCGATCGCCCGGCGTCACCTGCGCGACCCGGTCCGGATCGAGATGGGCCAGGCGGGAGCGGAGGGGCGCCACGAGACCCCGCTGGTGCGGCAGAGCGCGTACCTGATCGCGAGGGCGCACAAACCCGCGGCACTCGGGCGTCTCCTGGACATCGAGGCGCCCACCGCGGCGATCATCTTCTGCCGCACCCGGGAAGAGGTCGACCAGCTCACCGAGACCTTGAACGGGCGCGGCTACCGCGCCGAGGCGCTGCACGGCGGGATGGAGCAGGAGCAGCGCGACCGGGTGATGTCACGGCTGCGGAGCGGGACCGCCGACCTGCTCGTCGCGACCGACGTGGCGGCGCGCGGCCTGGACATCGAACAACTCACCCACGTGGTCAACTACAACGTCCCGTCCGCTCCGGAGGCGTACGTCCACCGCATCGGCAGGGTGGGTCGCGCCGGTCGGGAAGGGGTGGCGCTGACGCTGGCGGAGCCGCGCGAGCACCGCATGCTCAAGGCGATCGAGCGGCAGACCGGCCGCCGGATCCCGGTGGAGCGGGTGCCGACCGTGGCCGACCTGCAGGCCCGCCGGATGGAGCTGACCCGGGCCGCGCTGGAGGAGTGCCTCCTGCAGGAGGATCTCGGGCCGTTCCACGCCGTGGTGGAGTCGCTCACCGACGAGTTCGATCTCATGGAGGTGGCGCTCGCGGCGGTCAAGCTGGCGCACGAGGCCGGCGGGACCGCGCTCGACGAGGAGGATATCCCCGAAGTGGCCCCGCGGACCGCGGACAAGCGGCGCGGGCGCGAGGGCCCTGGTGGGGAGCGATCCGCCCGTGGCCCGGCGGGCGGGATGGCCCGCCTGTTCTTCAACGTCGGCCGCAGCGCGGGGATCCGGCCGCAGGACCTGGTCGGCGCGATAGCCGGCGAGTCGAGCCTGAGCGGGCGCGACATCGGCGCGATCGAGATCGCCGACCGGTTCTCGCTGGTCGAGGTGCCACACGCGGCAGCCAACGAGGTCATCGACGCCCTCCGCCGCACCACGATCAAAGGTAGGAGGCCCACGGTCCGCCGCGAGCGCGAAGCGCGCGTCAGGCGGCGCTAACCCCTCCCTCGGGGGCTTTGCCCCCAAGACGTCAACGTCAACAATCCCGCGTCCGCCGCCCTTTTCGAGGGGCTCGGATTCTCCGTGGTGGCCCGGCGCGCCCGCTACGAACGGCCTGCCGTCCGAGCCGCTTCCGGAGTCGGAGGCGCCAACTGATCGCCATGCGATCCGCGCGGCGGGCCGCGGTGCTGCCAGGGTCACGAATCCTCACGCGGGCACCCCGTCAGGCAGTTCGTACGGCTCGCCGCAGAAGTAGCGGTTGAGAGCGTCAACGGCGGCCAGCAGCATGCGAGCGACCGCCGGATCGTTGCGCTGCACGTTGACCGACAGCGTCATCCGGCGTTCGCCTGTGGCGTCGGCGAAACTGAAGGTCACGTAGCCGGGGATCGAGCCGGTCCGGCCGGGTAGCCGCTTGCCGATCGGCTCGTCCAGACTCAGCCTGCCCTCCTGGACCAGCTGCAAGACGATCGCGGCGACCATGCTCTTGGTCACGCTGGCGACGCGGAACCGCGCCTCGCGCGGCACCGGCTCGCGGGTGTCCAGGTCAGCGGTCCCGCTGGTACCGATCCAGGTCCCGCGGTCGTCGTCGATCCGGGCCAGGACGCCGGGGGCGCCGGCGGCCACGGTCGCGTCGAGCGCCTGCCGTATTCCGGTGGGCTCTTCGTGCCGCGCCTGCGCACCGGCCGGGACGGGAGACAACAGGCCCGCGGCGACGAGCACGGCGACCGCCATGCGCTTGCCGTTCATGGGCGGCATAGGTCTTTCCTTTGGTGGAGGTCGTGGAAACGATCTTCACCTTGGCGGCGCCGGCAGCCGTGCTCGTCCACACTCGTGATGATCTGTGCCTGCGACCGCGGTCGCACCCCGGTACTACTCCAGGCTGACAAAGGGAAGGCGGCTTTCCCCACCGGTCAGCTCTCCTCGCGCAGCCGGGCCTTGGGGCGGGCCCGCACCCACGCGGCCTGGCGCTCCAGGGCCAGCCGCACGGCCGGCGGCGCGAGGGCGAGCAGCGGCACGAGCAGGAAGATCGCCCCAGCCAGGCGCTGGTCGGCGACGAGGCCGGGCACGCCGGGCGGGGCCGCCAGCGCGAGCCACTCGGCCGCGATCGGGGGTCCCACCAGCAGGTACGTCCCCAGAGCGACATGCACCAGGGCGACGACCGCCAGCAGCCGGACCCGCGCGGCCCACGGGAACGGCCGGGGGAGCGGGTCGGCCCCCGCCAGCACCCACATCGTCAGCAGCCCGAGGCCGCAGAACAGGGACTCGGTCACCAGGTGCGGGGCGTGACCGGCCAGCGACCAGGGCAGCCACGGCGTGCCGTACAGCAGCAGGAACAGCACCGGGTAGGCGGTCAGCAGGAAGGCCGGCCGGGTGACATGCCGGCCGAAGGCGCGGGAGCCGAGGTCGCCGTACTGGGAGGTGGCGGTGGTGGCGCGGGCGGCGAGGGTCAGCGGGGCGCCCAGGCACAGCAGGAGCGGGACCACCACGGTGAGCGCGACGTGCTGGAGCGCGTGGGCGGACGACATCGCGCGCGCGTAGCCGGCGACCCCGCCGACCAGGGCGAACGCGGCCAGGGCCAGGCCGGCGTACCAGGCGATCGTGCGGCCGGACGGCCAGGCGCCCGCCCTGCGTACGCCGATCAGGTAGCCGGCGGCCGGCAGTGCCAGCAGGAGCAGCACCAGCGGGTCCAGGCGTACCTCGGTGATGAGCGCGCCTGGGGTGAAAGGCGCCAGGGTGTACTCCAGCACGGGGTGGCCGTGACCGGCGGCGTCGGCGGCGGCCGGGGATGGCGGGGTGCGCGACAGGCCGACGGCCAGGCCCATCGCCGCCGCCATCACGCCCACCTCGCCCGCCGCGAGCCGGACGAACGTACGACGTACCCCTCGGTCGGCGACCCCGGTCACCGTACGGCGGCGGTGGTTCCAGCCGAACCACGCGAGGATCGCCAGCGCGGCGACCTTGGCCAGCAGGAGCAGGCCGTACCTGCTCTGCCACAGGTCCGACGGGCTGCTCAGCCTGACCCAGGCCCCGGCCAACCCGGAGAAGGCCACCGCGGCGAAGCAGCACAGGGCGATCGTGCTGAACCTGGGCAGCACGATCCGCAGATCGCCCGAACGACGGAAATGGACGAGTACGGCGCCCAGACCGCCCACCCACACCGAGACCGCCACCAGATGCGCCATCAGCGCCGACACCGCGATGTCGTGATCGGCGGCCGAGGCCGCGTGACCCACGTAGGCCGGCGGCAGCAGCCCGAACACGGCGATCACCAGCGGGACCCACCGGGGCAGGCGCGGCACGAGCGTGGCCGCCGCCACCACGAACGTCACGGCCAGCACCACCAGTAACGCCTGCGTCTGCGGGAGGGACGTGCCGAAGTTCAGCAGGTGCGGCGCGGAGACGACCTCGGCCACCGGCATCGGGAAGAAGTCCGACAGGGTCAGCACGTAGCTCACGAGGGTGGCGAACGCCCAGCCCAGCGCCCACCAGCCGGCCGCGCGCAGGCACCACGCCGACTCCGGCGAGGTGGCCGGGGCCAGCACGGCCGCGCCCAGCAGCGTTCCCACGCAGGCCAGCGCGCACACGTCATGCGCGAACCTGGCCAGCGGCAGCCCCCAGTCCGTCAGCGCCCCGGCCGTGGGCAGGCCGGCGATCTCCGGCGCGCCCACCCCGCCACCGAACCGCAGGGCGGCGGCCAGCACCACGACACCCACGCATACCGCCAAACCGGCGTACGCCGCTTTCCACCCCATACCCGTGGTACGCGCCCCACCCCGCCCCCGGTTCAGCGGGGCGCGCCGACGGGGTTCAGCGTGCCAGGCGGGGCAGGAGGCGGGAGGACGCCGCGATCCCGAGTACGGCGGCCACCACCAGGACGGCGAAGTCCAGCGGCAGGTGCGCCGGAGCGCCGAGCAGCAGGCCGCGCAGGGCGTCGACCTGGTAGCTGAGCGGGTTCACCGCGCTGATGGCCTGCAGCCAGGCGGGCATGGCGGCGGTGGGGTAGAGGGCGTTGGAGGCGAAGAAGAGCGGCATGGTGATGGCCTGGCCGATCCCCATCAGCCGATCGCGGGTCAGCACGATGCCCGCGATCGTCATCGACAGGCAGGAGAAGAACGCCGAGCCGAGCACCACGACCACGATCACGCCGGCCAGCCGCAGCGGGTTCAAGGTCATGACCACGCCGAGCAGCGCCGCGATCACGAAGACCACGACCGCCTGGATCACCGCCTTCACCCCTGCGGCGAACGCCTTGCCGGTCACCAGCGCGGCCCGGGGAGTCGGCGTGACCAGCAGCTTCGTCAGCACGCCCGAGTCGCGCTCCCAGATGATCTGGATGCCGTAGAAGATGGCGATGAACATCGTGGACTGGGCGATGATCCCCGGAGCCAGGTAGTCGATGTACGGGATGCCGCCCGTCGGGATCACCTGGATGCGGGTGAACGTCTGGCCGAACACCAGCAGCCACAGAGCCGGCTGGATCGCGCGGGTGTACAGCTCGGTACGGTCGTGACGGAGCTTCTGCAACTCCACCACGCACATCGCGACCATCCGGGCGGGCAGGACGCGCCAGCCCGCGCGCGGAACCGGCGGGGTGGACAGCAGGTCCAGCCCGCCCACGCGTGCCTCCGGCTCGCGCGGCCCCTCAGCCGACGCGGGTGGCGGTGTTGCGGGTGCGCCTGACATCGCGGAACTCGCCTCCCTCCTCGTCCAGGCCGCTGCCGGCGACGTCCCTGAAGACGTCCTCCAGCGTCGGCGCGGAGCCGTCGCCGCGGCGGTCGCGCAGATCCCGGGTGAGCTGCTCGGGTGTGCCGATCGCCCGGACGCGGCCCTGGTGCATCAGTGCCACGCGGTCGCAGTACTGGTCGGCCTCGTCCATGTAGTGGGTGGTCACCAGGACCGTCATCCCGGTCGCCGCGCGTACCGCCTGGATGTGCTCCCACACGCTGGTGCGGGCGATGGGGTCGAGCCCGATCGTCGGCTCGTCCAGCATGAGCAGCCGTGGCGCGCTGACCAGCGCCTGGGCCAGCTCCAGACGGCGTATCATGCCGCCGGAGAAGGTGGCCGCCATCCGGTCGGCGACGTCGGCCAGGCCGACCGCCTCCAGCGCCTGGGCGACGCGGGCCGCGCGCTCGCGGCGTGGGACGTCGAAGACGCGGGCGAACAGCGAGACGTTCTCACGGCCGGTGAGCCGGGCGTCCGCGGACAACTGCTGGGGGACGTACCCGAGCAGGCGGCGCACCGCCATCGGGTCGGTGGCCGCGTCACGACCGAAGACCCGCACCATCCCGGCGCGGACCGGCAGCAGGGTGGTCACGCAGCGGATGGCGGTGGTCTTGCCCGCGCCGTTCGGGCCGAGCAGTCCGAAGATCTCGCCGGCCTCGACCGACAGATCGAGCTCGTCAACGGCCCTGGTCTCACCGAAGCTGTAGCACAACCCCTCACAGACCACGGCGCAGCTCACGGCCTCCTGACGATCAGTGGTGTCGCTCATGGGCGCTCGACCTCCGCTCGGAGGCCGTCGGCGAGTCTGCGCAGGGCGGGGAGGGCGGCGGTGAGCGCGTTCCTGTCGGTCTCGTCGAGGCGCTCCACCTGCTCGCGTACGAGCCTGGCGCGGCGTTCGTGCCAGACGCGCAGCCGGGCCTCGGCCTGCGGGGTGGGCAGCAGCCGGGCGGACCGGCGGTCGTCGTGACCCGGCTCGCGGCGCAGCAGCCCGGCGGCGGTGAGCTGGTTCACCAGCGTGGACACCGAGTTGCCGGCCAGGTAGAGCTCCTTGGCCGCCGCCGACACGCCGATGCCCGGGGTGGCGGAGACCAGGCGCAGCAGCTCGACCTGGGCGCCGCGCAGCCGCGGTCCTGTCGTGCTTTCGCGCAACAGGCGGCGCTTGATGAGTCGCTGAATTCCGGACATGACGGAGATCAGGGCGTCGGGCAGATCTGGCGGGCTCATGCCCGGAATGTTACCTCTGCTAACGACTTAAGGCACGTTGCCATACGTACGCACGCGGGCGCAGGGCAGGCGGAGGACGAATCGCGCGCCATGGGAGCAGTCCTCGATGCGCAGGGTGCCATTGTGCGCCTCGGCGATCTGCCGGGCGATCGCCAGGCCCAGACCGGTGCCCCCGGCGGACCTGTCGCGAGCGGTGTCCAGCCGGGCGAACCGCTGGAAGACCAGCTCGCGCTTGTCCGGATCGATGCCGGGGCCGTTGTCGATCACTTCCAGCACCGCGACCCCCTTCGGGAAGCGCCGGGCGTTCCGCTTGTGGCTGGGCGTGTGGTGTACGTGGAAGAGGACCGTGGTGGCGGCGTGCCGCTCGGCGTTGTCGATCAGGTTGGTGAGCAGGCGCGACAGCCACGCCCGGTCGCCGATCACGGTCACGCCCGGCTCGAGCGAGTATTCGTACGTCTTCTTCGCGTGCGGGCGGCTCCCGACCGCCGCGGTCAGGAGTTCGGCCAGGTCGATCGGCTCGTGACCCACCTGCTTGCCCCCGTCCATCCCGGCGATGGTCAGCAGGTCGCGCACGATCGCCTCGAGCCGGTCCAGGCTGCCCAGGACCGTGTTCCCCACCTTGGTCACGGTGGTCTCCTCGGGCGCGTGCAGCGCGTCCTCCACCTCGGCGCGGATGGCGGCGATGGGGCTGCGCAGCTCATGGGAGGCGTCCTTGGTGAAGTTGCGCTGCTGCGTCATCGCGGCCTGTAGCCGGCCCAGCGTGTGGTTGACGCTGTCGGCCAGCTCGTAGATCTCGTCCTGGCTCCGTGGCAGGGGCACCCGGCGGCCGGGACACGTCTCGTTGATCTTGTCGAGCTCCGTCTGGATGGCGGTCACCGGCCGGAGGGACGCGCTGACGATCCGATTGCCGAGGATCGTGACGGCCACGGCCAGCAGCGCCGCGATGCCGCCCACCGTCGTGGCCAGCCCCGGATCGACGAGCGCGGGAACCTCGGGGGAGGCGCTGTAGACGATCCAGTCCTGTCCCGCCCGGTGGGCCGACTGCGCGACCACGATGTCGCACTCGCCGGAGGGGAAGACCCCGCCGCAGACGGTGGCGATGTCGATGTTCCTGCTGTCAGGGGTGAACCCGGCCATGACCGGCCGGCCCTTCAACTGCGGCGTCGAGGCGACGACCACGCCACGGGGATCGACGATCTGCAGCTTGCGGTCCTTGTGCCCGGCGAGGGGCGCTGCCGCCTTTTGGTGCTCCACCTGCGCGGCCACGCGCCCACCGGCCGCGGTGATCTCTTCGACGAGAGACGCGGTGGCGTATCGGTGGAACGCCATCATGACCGCCGTCGCCAGCGACAGTGACAGCAGCGCCGCCACCACCCCAGTGAAAAGGGTAATACGCGCTGTAATGGACATATTGCGCCAGGTGTTCATCTATACGACCCTTCGCCCAGTCGAGCACACGAGCCGTCGACGCAGGTGAACGGAAAGGGCGGAGGTTTGCATGCCCGCCGCCAAATCTCGTCAAATGTCCTCGGCGCACGTGCCCATCAGGGGCAGCCGCAACGCGAACCTGGCCCCTCGTGGTGAGTCCTCGACCCGCAGGGTGCCATGGTGGGCGCGGGCGATGTCGCGGGAGATGGCCAGGCCCAGCCCACTGCCGCCGGGGTCGCGGCGGCGGCTCTCGTCCAGGCGGACGAAGCGCTCGAAGATGCGCTCGCGGTCGGCGGGGGCGACGCCGGGGCCGTCGTCCAGCACCGCCACGACGGCCTGGTCCCCGTCCTGCTCGACGGTGACCTCGATCGTGCCCTCCGCGTGCCGCTGGGCGTTGGTCAGCAGGTTGTCCAGCACCCGGATGAGCTGCATCCGGGAGCCGCAGATCGCCAGGCCGGACGGCGCGCGCACGTCCATCGGCACGCGGTGGTTGATGCTCCGCACCTCGGCGCAGACGAGCTGACCCAGGTCGATCGGCTCGGGAGGCGTGGGGTCGTCGGTGCGCAGGCGGGCGAGCAGCAGCAGGTCGTTGACGATCGCCTCCAGCCGGTCGGTGGAGGACAGCGCGGAGCGGATCGTCTCCTTCGGGTCGACGTCGTCGGGATAGTGCAGCGCCTCCTCCAACTGCGTACGCAGCCCGGCGAGCGGCGTTCGCAACTCGTGGGAGGTCGTAGAGGCGAACTGGCGCTGCTGCTCCACCGCGCCCTCCAGACGGGCGAGGGTCTGGTTGGCGGTGGCGGACAGTTGCGTGATCTCGTCACGGCCTGGCGGTACGGGCACCCGCAGGCTCAGGTCGCTCACCGTGATCTCCGACATCCGTGCCCGGATCGCCTCGACGGGCCGCAGCGTGCGCCCCACCAGCACCCAGGTGGTCCACGCCGCGATCGCGACGATCACGCCGATCCCCGCGCCGATGAAGTATTCGAGGCTGTGCGTGGACAGGAACCCGGGCTCGGGCAGGCCGGCGTACACCACGCCCGCGTCCGGCGCGGGAGTCAGCCGGATGGCCATCAGCACGACGCACGGGCTGTGCTCCTGGCACTCGATGCGCCGCTGGAACCGGTCGTCGGCGGGCGGGCGGATCCGGCTGAGCGGGACGGTGGTGGACGCCATCCTGCTGGCGCTCACGACCCGCATGTGGTCGTCCACGATCTGGACGAGTTCGACGGGCGCGGAGGCGGGGATCCGCTCCGGGACGTAGCCGGTGCGGGCCGCCGCGCTCCACTGGCTCGCGATCCGCTCGGCCTGGTCGAAGGAGTCCGACTGGACCTTGTAGCGGATCGTCAGGTCCAGCGTGGTCCCGAGCAGTGACAGGATGATCAGCGAGAACGCGGCCGCGACCACCGTGTACCGCGCTCGGATGGAGCGTGGCTGTAGCAGTGGTGACACGTCTCCCCCTGTCTTCCTCGGGCGCCCCCAGCCCAGAACCCCCACTTTAGGTTGCACATAAGCCCTATGCCGCATGTAAAGATGAGATAAGGCTTTATTTCCCCAAATAACTAGACATTCGTGACCATCTCTTTTCCTGCGCCGCCACAAACCCGCCCTTTGGTCAAGAGACCGTTGACCGCGCCCCCCGATCCAACCGGCGCCACGCAATGTCCCCGGCCCGGTCGGCGATGCCGCCCGCGAGCGCGTGGGCGAGCAGCTCGTCCGGATCGGTGGGAAGCTTCGACCGGCTTCTCCCGGTAGCGCTGGGGCGACAGCCCGTCATCCCCGGATCGGGCGGCACGTCCTGCACCCGGGCGTCGCCGGCTGGAGCGTCGATACGGCGCTCGCCCTCGGCATGCCCATCGGCACCGTGCGGTCGCGGCTGCATCGGGCGAGGAGGAAGACGCGCGCGGCGCTGGGCGCCCCTCGTCCGGCGCGATGGCCGGCGGATCGACGCCCGGGGCTACCGGCCGTGCTTGACGCCGTGGAGGTGGTCGGGGCGGTTCGTCATGATGCCGTCGACGCCGTACGAGATGAGGCGGCGGATGACGGCCCGCTTCTGGGCCCGCCAGGTGTAGACCCGCATGCCCTTGTCGTGGACGCTCTTGACGTATTGAGCGGTGAGCTCGGAGTGCGGCAGGTTGAGCGCCTTGGCGAATCCGGCGAGTTCGGTGAGCTTGTCGAGGTCGGGCTTGCCGAGCAGCGCGATCGGGACCTGCGGCATGAGGCTGTGGAAGGTCCGCATCGACTGCCAGTCGAACGCCTGTACGGCCAGTCGCCTGCTGCTCCACCAGGAACGCGTCTCCTGCAGCTCGGCGGCCACCCGCCGGTCGATGTCCGGATTGCGCGGCGAGTGCTTGACCTCCAGCAGCAGGCCGATTCCGCCGTTGCTCTCCCGCAGGGCCTCCCGGAGCGTGGGGACGCGCTCGCCACGGAAGTGCGAGGAGAACCACGAGCCCGCGTCCAGCCGCTTGATCTCCGCGAGGGTGAAGTCGGAGACCCGCCAGGGGGACCGGTCAGGGAAGACCTGCTCCACGTTGGTGGTACGGGTCAGCGTCTGGTCGTGCATCAGGACGAGATGATCATCCTTGGTCTGCTGGACGTCGAGTTCGCACGTGTCGGCCCGCTGGGACCGGGCCAGGGCGCAGGCCGCGAGCGTGTTCTCCGGCGCGTACGCGGAGGCGCCCCGATGGGCGATGTTGTCGACCTCCGGGGGAGAGGCGTGAGCGGCGCTCGTGAAGGCGGCGAGAGTGGTCAGAGTGGTGGCGATGACGGCACCGAGCTGGCGGCTCATGATCCTCCTCAGAGTTTTTCAGCCCATGCCGGCAACGCGAATCCGACAAGTGTGCTTTTTTATCGAGTTAAGTAGTCAGGTCCTCGTAATTCCCGCAAGGAACGATTTCACCTGACATTCCGATAGATCGGCACGGACTCTTTGCCGTGGCGGAATGACGGCTTGGCGCGTACGGCGAGCCGAAGACGGAGGCGCGGTGGTGCCCCGGTGAAGGGAATGAGGAGGCGCGGAGAAACCCTGAAGGGATACGTTGGGTCATATGACGACCGCCTACGTCGAAACCCCCCATGCCGCTCAGACGGCGCCTTCCAGACTCGCGTGGCTGGACGCGTTACGCGGCATCGGCGCTCTCGCGGTCGTCTGGGAGCACCTGACGACCTGGGCCATGCCCTGGTTACGGCCGACCTCGATCAACGTCGGCGTGTACGGCGTCCTGGTGTTCTTCCTCGTCAGCGGCTACATCATCCCGGTCTCGCTGGAACGCCACGGCGACCTGCGGGCCTTCTGGATCGGCCGCCTCTTCCGCCTCTATCCGCTCTACCTCGCGGTCATCGCCCTGGCCCTGGCCCTGGCGTGGTGGATCCCCATCCGCGCCGCGGTGCCGAGGGACGCGTCCGCCGTGGCCGCGCACGCGACGATGCTGATCGACGTGGTCGGCGTGGGCGGCGTGCTGAACACGATGTGGACGTTGTCGTACGAGATGGTCTTCTACCTGGTGGTCGCCGCGCTGTTCGTGACCGGCGTGCGGGATCGTCGCGGGCTGCTCCCGCTCCTGTTCGGGCTGGTCTCGATCGTCACGGGTGTCCTGGTGACCGGGCCGACGTTGTCGGGCGGGTGGCCGGCGTGGTTGTCGTTCGCCGCCTTCGCCGTCGGGCTGGCGGCCGTGATAGCCGGCCGCGCGCGTACGGTCGCGGCCTGCCTGCTGGGCGTCATGGCGCTGGCTCTGGTGCTGCTGGGCGGGGGCGTTCCGTGGTTCGGCGCGGCGATCCTCGCGGTCATGTTCGCCGGCACCGCGATCCACCGGTGGGAACGCGGCGAGGGCCCGCTGTGGCCGGTGGGCATCGCCGCCCTCCTGGTGGCGTTGACGCCGCTCTGGGCGGTCAACGCCGGTTGGTGGTGGGTGCAGCCGGATGTGTGGGGCCTGACCATCGTCCTCACGGCCGTCAGCTTCGCCGCCGCGATGGCCTGGCGGCACCGCCGCGTCCCCGCCCTCCTCACCTGGCTCGGCGCGATCAGCTACTCCCTCTACCTGGTGCACCTGCCGATCCTCCTGGTGCTCATGCGGGTGGCGGGGGAGATGCGCCGGGCGCCGCTGCCCGCGCAGCTCGGCGTCGGCGTGCTCTTCCTCGCCGTGCTCCTGCCGGGGAGCTGGCTGACGTACCGGTACATCGAGCAGCCGGCGCGCCGCCTCGGCCGCCGCCTGACCGGCCGCTACGCACCCTCTGACGAGATGATTTCCGGACTTCGCCGGGTATGAGTCACGGGGAGGGCGCCAGCGGAGGGGGTGATTCTGTGACACGGCACACGACCCGGCTGAGGGAACTGCTCAGCGCCCCGGAGATCCTGGTGGCCCCCGGCGCCTACGACGGCACCGGCGCCCGGCTGGTGCGGGAGCTGGGCTTCCGGGCGGTCTACCTCAGCGGCTTCCAGACGTCGGCCAGCATGCTGGGCCAACCCGACGTCGGCTACCTGACGATGACGGAGATGGTGGCGCGGGTCGCCGCCTTCACCGAGGCCACCGGCCTGCCGCTGATCGCCGACGCCGACACCGGTTACGGCAACCCGCTCAACGTGCGCCGCGCGGTGCGCGCGTACGAGGCGGCCGGCGCGGCGGCGCTGCACATCGAGGACCAGACCTTCCCCAAGCGGTGCGGCCACATGCTGGGCCGCCACGTCATCGCCAGGGACGAGATGATCCAGAAGGTCAGAGCCGCCGTGGACGCCCGGCGCGATCCCGACTTCGTGATCATCGCGCGCACCGACGCGCGGACCACGATGGGCCTCGACGAGGCGCTCGACCGCGGCGCGGCCTACCACGAGGCGGGCGCCGACGTGCTGTTCATCGAGTCGCCCGAGAGCGAGGAGGAGATGCGACGGATCTGCGACACGTTCCGCGGCGTCGTCCCCGTGCTCAGCAACCAGATCGAGGGCGGGCGTACGCCGCTGGTGGGCATGCGCGCGCTCGAGGAGATGGGGTACGCGCTGGCGATCTTCTCGGTCGGCGCCGCCTTCGCCGCGGCCAAGGGCCTGAGGGACTACCTGGAGACGCTCGCCACCCGGGGCGACACCCGGCCGATGCTCGGGAACATGACCGGGTTCGACGAGTTCAACACGCTGATCGGCCTCGACGAGCACGCCCTGCTGGAGGAGGCCTACCAGGTGCCTGATCCGCCTACTCGCCGGTGAGCCCGTCCACCGACTCCCTGAGGAGGTCCGCGTGGCCGTTGTGCCGCGCGTACTCCTCGATCATGTGGCACAGGATCCAGCGCAGGCTCGGCGCCTGGCCGTCCGGCCAGGAACGCCGCGCGAGCTGGTCCAGGCCGCCGCCGGCCAGCGCCTCCGCCACCAGGGCGGGGCTCACCCCCAGCGGCCTTTCGTCCTGGTCGGGTCCTGTCCCGGCGGGACGTCGCCACGTCCCGGCCACCGCCGGTCGGGCCGCGTGGGCTCGGCGGTGGGTGGCGGCTCGGCGGTCGGTTCCGTGGTCGGCCTCACCGGTGGGCTCGTGGTCCGCCTCGTGGGGGGCCGGGTGGTCGGCTCCGCGGTCGGTTCGCGTTTGAGCCGTTCCACGGGCCGCGTGGAGCGCGGCTGCTGGGGCGGCTGCCGGTACTGGCTCCGCGTCGGTACGCCGGCGCGCGTCGTCCTCGGCTCGGCCCCCGTGGAGGGCACACGCGTACGGGTCGCCACCGGCGTCGGCTGGTTGATCTGCCGGGCGGGAGGCGTCGCCGTCGTCGTCGCCGTCGGGCTCGGATCGTCGGGCGAAGTCGTGACGGCCGGGCCGCCGGGCTGGTCCACGGGCAGTCCGCTCACCGGTTGTCTGGCCCCGGACAACAGGCCGGTGATCATGACGAAGACGATGGCGAACGCCATCATGCCCCCGAGGACCGATCCGAACTTGATCAGCCGCTTCCGGCGGTCGCTCTGATCCACGGAGACGGCCGTTGGAGGCGGTTCGGGGTGGTGATGGTCAGGGGGCACGAGCAGATCGTAGTGACGTTCACGCCTGTGAATATAGGACTCATATCGCTCTGTATGACCTGAGATCGACCCGTGACCCACGCGTCATCGAGGCCGCGCGCCGCTGGGGATCAGGCGTTTGCCGAGGCGCTGGGCCGGGGCTTCGATCAGGCGGTGGCTCACGAGGCTGAGCGGGATCAGCACGAGGAGGAACGGCGTCAGGCCGGGGATCACGTACAGCAGGATCGGGTGCAGCAGATAGAGGGAGAAGCTGATCACGCCGAGTCGCGACAGCCAGCGCGGGAACGCCCGCTCGCGCAGCGCGAGCGCCAGGCCGAAGGCGCCGAACGCCAGCACGAACGCGGACGCCCAGGCGGGGTCGTCCTTGGCGGCGATCCCGCAGGCCAGCACCGCCGCCACCGCGACACCGGCGGTACGCCAGGAGATCGTGCCCCGCTCGGCGCGGTGGACCGCCGTGCCCGCGAACATGGTCGCCAGGATGATCATGCCCTGCCAGGTGCCGCCCCGGCTGCCGAGGACCACCAGCGCCAGGCCGAGGAGTCCGCCCGCGACCGCCGCCGCCGTACGCGTCCCGCCGTGCCCCAGCACGGTCACCGCGACGGCCGCGACCACCGCGAGGCCGAGCGACGCGGCGACCTGGTCGGCCCCGCCGTTGATCATCGTACGCGGCAGCAGCAGTCCTAACGGCACCGCGGCCGCCGCCAGGGCCACGGCGATCCCCGCCGACCTGTGCGCCTGCCGCACCGCGAACAGCGCGACGCACATCAGGTAGAACGCCATCTCGTACGAGAGCGTCCACGCCACGCTGATGACCGCAGGCAGGTTGAGCAGTTCCTGCAGCATGGTCACGTTGCCGAGCAGCACCAGGGGCAGGGGGCGTTCGCCGAGCTTCGGTTCGACAGGGAGCAATCCCACCTGGGCGAGGAGCAGTGCCAGGCAGGAGGCGGTGAGCAGCAGCGGGAGCAGGCGGAAGGCCCGGCCGGCCCAGAAGGCGCGCAGGTCGCCGCGCCGTTCCAGGGAGGCGGGGATGATGTACCCGCTGACCAGGAAGAACACGAACACGCCCCACGTGCCCAGGTCGATCCTGCGGTCCACTTCCGCCCACACGCCGGGCACGAACGTCCAGCCGGCGTGGTGCATGGTGACGGCCAGAGCTGCCGGCCCCCGCAGGGCGTCCAGCCAGGCCAGCCGGTCGGGGGCCGCGAACATCTGACGGAGTCTAGGCCATAAGCGACCTTTGCCCCTTTTGCTGGTTTCGGCGGCGCGCGTCCGTGAAGGGAGCGCGCCGCCGGCGGGTGATCAGGCTTTGCGGCCCTCGACCAGCGGGGTGTCGACCAGGTGCTCGATCAGGAACCAGGTCTGCAGCTCGCCGGTCCTGATGACCTCGGACACCAGCAGGTCGTTGGTGCCGTCGTCGCCCATCTCCTGGGCGCGCGCGGCCGCGTCGTGGGCGGCGACGAGGATCGTCTCGTGGGCCTCGACCAGGCGGGAGAGCATGGCCGGGACCTCCTCGCAGCCGTTCGGCGGGCGCGGGATCACGGTGATCTCGGCCACGTGGCGCGGGTCCGCGACCGCGACGCCGCCGAGGGTCTGGATCCGCTCGGCCATCTTGTCCACCAGTTCGAGCTGCTCTCCCGCGTGCTTGTCCAGCAGCAGGTGGAGCTGGTAGAAGGTCGGGCCGCGCATCAGCCAGTGATGCTTCTTGTAGAGGTTGTAGAGGATCTGCGTGTCGGCGAGGATCTGGTTCAGCCGCTGGCAGGAGTACTCGCGGGCGTCCCTCGACAGTCCCAGCGGGAACAACCGCACGGTGCCGAACTCCTGGATCTCCATGCCGTTCACGTGCAGCCACGGCTGGCTGCCGGGCTTGGCCCGGGTGGCCTTGGTCGAGCGTCTGATGGGCACGCGCATCTCCCTTGACGGGCGAACAGGAAAAGTTGTCCCGGAACCTGCCCTGTGCTGCGCCAAGAGCCACTACAAACAACCACAAAAGGTAGTCAAAACCGCATTCTCGGCTAATCTGCACAGAACGGACGTTCAGCACAGGATCAGCGGTTTGACCACGTTCTCGACCCCCTGTCCGGCCGTCAGTTCGAGGATCCGCTCGACGACGTCCTCTTTCGTGAAGTCCACGATCTCGTCCGCGCCATAGAGGCGGGCGAGCTTCTGGCGGCCGGGAACCGACTCGACGCCGATGTCGAGACCGGCTCCGCGCAGCCTCGCCCCCGCGGTCGCCATGAGCCCCACCGGGCCCTGGGCGAGAACCGCCACCGTCCCGCCGATGGGGATGTCGCCCTTCTCCGCTCCCATGAAGCCGGTCGAGAGCATGTCGGCGCAGTAGACGGCCATGTCGTCGGGGATCCCGCCGGGGATCCCGGCCATGTTGGCGTCTGCCTCGTTGACGTGGAAGTACTCCGCGAACACGCCGTCTTTCGTGTTGGCGAACTTCCAGCCGCCCAGTGGGCCGCCGGACTGTGACGGGTGCCCGTCCTCGGCGGCCGGGTCGCCCCAGTCCGGGGTGATGGCGCCGACCAGCACCCGGTCCCCGGGCTTGAAGACCTTCACCTCCTCCCCGACCTCGTGAACGACGCCGACCGCCTCGTGGCCGAGCGTGAGGTTCTCCCTCGGCCCGATGCCGCCGCCGACGGTGTGCGTGTCCGAGGTGCAGATGAGCGCTCTGGTCGTCCGGACCACCGCGTCGGACGGGCCCGGACGCGGCACGGGCTTGTCCATGAAGCCCACGCTGCCGATCTTCTTCATGACGAAAGCCTTCATCGCCGTTCCTCGCCTCCCCGTGGCGGCCCGCCCCGGGCCTGCCGTCGCCCGTGCGGGCGGCTCACGTACCCCTAGAGGGGCGGCGTAATCCCCGGTCGGCGGGCGTGGACCCCGCTTGATTGCCGGCCCGTGACCTGGGTAGTCGGGAGAGCGCCCGGCCGATGGCGGTCGATCCGAAGGGGGCGGAGGCGATGGCAGGCATGCCGGTCGGAAGGTCTCATCTGACGCTGGGAGGGAGTCCGTTCCCTCCGATCGCCGACTACGGGTTCCTCTCCGACTGCGAGGTGACCGCGTTGGTCGCACCGAGCGGCAGCGTGGAGTGGATGTGCCTGCCCAGGATGGACGGCCCCAGCGTCTTCGCGGCGATGCTCGACCGGGACGCCGGCTTCTTCCGGCTCGGTCCGGCGGACGTCACCGTGCCGTCCGGACGGCGTTATCTGCCGGGGACGATGGTGCTGGAGACCACGTGGAACGTTCCCACCGGCTGGGCCGTGGTCCGCGACGTGCTCCTCGTGGGGCCGTGGCGATACACTTCGAACCGGTCGGGCACGCACCGGCGCGTACCCGTCGATCACAGCGCCGAGCGCGTCCTGCTCAGGACGGTGCGTTGCCTGAACGGGGCCGTCGACTTCGTCATGGAGTGCGAACCCGCCTTCGACTACGGCCGCGGGCGCGGAGAGTGGCGCCACCTCGGCGGCGGCTACGGGCAGGCCGAGGTCCTCGTCGAGGGCGAACCGCGGTTCCGGCTGACCACCGACCTCAACGTGGGGTTCGAGGGCCCGCGGGCGATGGCGAGACGCCGCCTGCACGCCGGGGAGCAGGCGTTCTGCGCGCTCTCGTGGAGCGACGGCGATCCGCCGGCGAGCTTCTCCGAGGCTCATCGGCGGCTCACCCGCACCGCGGACTTCTGGCACGAGTGGATCAGCCGCGGCACCTTCCCCGACCACCCCTGGCGCAAGTACCTGCAGCGGTCCGCGCTGACGCTGAAGGGCCTGATCTACGCGCCCACCGGCGCCCTGCTCGCGGCCGCGACCTCCTCGCTGCCCGAGACCCCGGGCGGGGAACGCAACTACGACTACCGCTTCACCTGGCTGCGGGACGCGACGTTCATGCTCTGGGGTCTGTACACGCTGGGCCTGGACCGGGAGGCCGACGACTTCTTCTGCTTCATCGCCGACCTCGCCGAGCAGGAAGCCGATCTGCAGATCATGTACGGGATAGGCGGCGAGCGGGACCTGACCGAGCACGTCCTCGACCACCTGTCCGGCTACGAAGGCGCCCGCCCGGTCCGCATCGGCAACGGCGCGTGGGACCAGCGCCAGCACGACGTCTGGGGAGTCCTGCTCGACTCGGTCTACCTGCACACCTGTTGCCGTGACGAGCTGGACGAGCGCAGGTGGCCGATGCTGAGGCGTCAGGTGGGGGCCGCGATCGAGCACTGGCGGCAGCCCGACCAGGGCCTGTGGGAGGTCCGGGGCCCGGCGCGGCACTTCACCGCCTCCAAGGTCCTCTGCTGGGTGGCCCTGGACCGCGGCGCGAAGCTGGCTCTGCTGCGCGGCGACACCGAGCAGGCGGCCGAGTGGCGGCGGATCGCCGACGAGATCCACGCCGACGTCTGCGCCCACGGTACCGACGACCGTGGAGTCTTCTGCCAGCACTACGACACCTCGGCGCTGGACGCCGCCGCGCTGCTGATCCCCCTCGTCGGTTTCCTGCCGCCCACGGACCCGCGGGTGCGGGCGACGGTGCTGGCCATCGCCGACGAGCTCACCGAGGACGAGCTGGTGCTGCGCTACCGGGTCGAGGAGACGGACGACGGCTTCAGCGGCGAGGAGGGAACGTTCACGATCTGCTCGTTCTGGCTGGTCTCGGCGCTGATCGGGATCGGGGAGGTCCGCCGCGCGCGGGCACTGTGCGAGAAGGTGCTCGCCGCCGCCAGCCCGTTGCTCCTGTACGCCGAGGAGATCGACTCGCACACCGGCCGCCACCTGGGGAACTTCCCGCAGGCGTTCTCGCACCTGGCCCTCATCAACGCCGTCACGGACCTGATCAGGGAAGACGCGCGCATCGACGCGGACGCGCATGTCCACAGCCTCGCCGACCTGGGCTCGGCCAGCCCGCGTCAGTAGACCCGTGGCGCGGTCAGCGGGCCCGGCGGGCGAGGGCGAGGTCGGTGACGAGGGTCATGTCCACGCCGTCGCCCAGCAGGGCGGAGACCTCCCGCAGCAGCGCCTCGCGGGTGCCGGGGTCCAGGATCCGGTACCCGGACATCGAGCGGAGCAGGTCGACGTAGCGGTCGGCGGCGTACCAGTCGGTGTGCGTGTAGTGGCGATGTCCGAGGTCGGTGAAGCGGGGGTCACGGGCCAGCTCGTGCCCGGAGTCCTCGGTCCGGAGCGGCGTGTTCTGGTGCAGGCTCGTGCTGTCCAGTCCGTGGCGGTCGTCCACCGCGGCCAGGGCGGCCCGCAACTCGGGGTCGGTGACGACGTAGCGGTTCCAGAAGATCGCCACCGCGCCGGAGGGCGCCAGGGCGGCGTGGGCCAGGTCCCAGCGCCTGGCCCGGTCGACCCAGTGCCAGGCCTGGGCGGAGTAGAGCAGGGCGAACGCCCGGTCAGGGACGTAGTCCTCGAACCTGCCGAGCTCGACCCGGACGTCCGGGCAGTTCGCGGTCAGCGCGGCGGCCATTCTGGGGTCGGGTTCGACGCAGGTCAGGTCCGCTCCGCGGGCGGCGAAGGCCGCGGTGGCCTTGCCCGTGCCCGCGCCCACCTCCAGCAGGGGGCCGACGGGCGCGTAGCCGAGCACCTCGGTGACGAGCTGGGCGGGATAGCCCTGTCTGGCCGACTCGTACTGGCTGACCGCCTCGCCGAACACCACGCTTCGCTCACGATCGACCGTCACCGCGTCCCCCTCGTTGCCTTGGCGCTCCGGCGAGAGCCGATTCAATCACGCCGGGAAAGCGAGGTCCCCGCCGGGTGCACGGCCAGGAAGGCTGTCTAGACGAGGTGGGCGTCGGCCGCGAGGACCGGCGCGTCCACTGGGACCGTACCCGGATACTTCAGGCCGGCCCCCGTGTTCAGCACCACGACCTGGTCGTCCGCGCCGATCCAGCCGGACGCGCGCAGCTTGCGGGCCGCAGCGAAGGCCGCCGCGCCCTCCGGGCAGACGAACGCCCCTTCCAGGGCCGCGACCTCCCGCAGCTCGGCCAGCAACTCGGCGTCGGTGACCGTGACCGCGGTCCCCGAGGTCTCGGCCAGCGCCTCCAGGATGAGGAAGTCGCCCAGCGGCTTGGGCACGTTGATGCCGAACGCCACCGTACGCGAGTCCTCCCAGTAGGTGCTCTCCCGCTCCCCGCGCTCGAACGCGCGCACGATCGGCGCGCAGCCCTCGGCCTGGACCGCGACCAGCCGCGGCAGCGGACCCGAGATCCAGCCGAGCTCGCGCAGCTCGTTCAGCGCCTTGTGGATGCCGATCAGGCCCACGCCGCCGCCGGTGGGGTAGAGGATCACGTCGGGAGTACGCCAGCCGAGCTGCTCGGCGATCTCGATGCCCATGGTCTTCTTGCCCTCGATGCGGTACGGCTCCTTGAGCGTCGAGGTGTCGAACACCCGGCCGTCCGATGCCGCGACCAGCTCCCCGACCATCCGCCCCGCGTCGCTGATCAGGCCGTCCACCAGGTGCAGATCCGTGCCCGACGCCACGCACTCCCTGCGGGTGATCTCCGGCGCGTCCACCGGCATGACGACCGTGGCGGTCAGCCCGGCGCGGGCGCCGTAGAGTGCCCAGGCCGCTCCGGCGTTGCCGTTGGTCGGCATCGCCAGCCGCTCGATCCCCAGCTCGGCCGCGCGTGACACGCCGACCGCGGCGCCGCGCGCCTTGAACGAGCCGGTGGGGATCAGCCCTTCGTCCTTCATCAGCAGCCGCGGCAGGCCGGCGCGCTCGCCGTACCTGGCCATGGGCAGCAACGGCGTCATCCCCTCGCCCAGGGTGGTCACCGCGCGCGGGTCGCGGACCGGCAGCAGCTCGTGGTAGCGCCACAGGTCCGGCGCGCGCGTCGCGAGCTCCGCCGGGCTCACCGAGGACCGTACGGCCGCCAGGTCGTAGCGGGCGAGCAGCGGGGATCCGCACTTCGCGCAGAGATTCTGCGGTCGCTCGCTGTCATGGTCGGCTCCGCACCGGCCGCATTCCAGGTGGGACAGATGGCTGAAACTCACGCATGCTCCTCAGTGCTCGCCACGACCTCGCGTGCGGCCCCACGTCGCCGGGCGGTGGGGAGCGGCGCGGGGTGGCGCCTTCCTCGAAAGCCGCGGAGTCGGTCGAGCCGGACACCAGCCCATCGTAGTGAGGCCCCCTGAGGTCACATGCCGGTGCGCTGGAGGCCGGAGGGCGTCTGGGTGCCGCCACCCGTGGCCGGTGGGATGCGGATGATGCGGTCGTCCTGGGCCACCGGCGTGCCGCGGCCGTCCCGGTTGCTGGTCGTCACCCAGAGCCAGCCGTCCGGTCCGACGGCGACGCCGCGCAGCCGCCCGTAGGCGGACTGGAGCTCGGCCACCGGCGTGCCCGCCGTGCCGCCGCTGGTCAACGGCACCGTCCAGAGCCGCTGGCCGCGCAGCCCCGCGGCGAAGAGGGTGTCGTTGGCGTACGCCAGTCCGCTCGGTGACGCCTCGGCGGTCGTCCAGGTGACGATCGGGCTGCGGAAGGAGGTGTCGCCGCAGTTCCCCTCGCACGTGGGCCAGCCGTAGTTGCCGCCCGCCACGATCTGGTTGACCTCGTCCCAGGTGTTCTGGCCGAACTCGGTGGCGTACATCCTGCCCTGGGAGTCCCAGGCCAGGCCCTGCACGTTGCGGTGGCCGTAGCTCCAGACGCGGGAGCCGGAGAACGGATTGCCGGACGGGACGCCGCCGGTGGGCGTCATGCGCAGGATCTTCCCGGCGGGGCTGCTGAGGTTCTGGGCGTTGGCGGTGGTGCCGGCGTCGCCGGTCGCCACGTACAGCATGCCGTCCGGGCCGAAGGCGATGCGACCGCCGTCGTGGATGGTGCCGCTCGGCACCCCTGAGAAGAGCACCGTCTGCGTCTGGGCGGCGCTCAGCTGGAACCTGACCAGGCGGTTGTCGCCGCTGGTGCTGGTGAAGTAGGCGTACACCCAGCCGTCCTGGGCGTACGAAGGCGACACCGCGATGCCGAGCAGGCCGCTCTCGCCCGAGGCGCTCACCCCGCTGATCGTGGCGACCGGGGTAGGCGTCTGGCCGGGGCGGGCCTGGAGGATCCGGCCGGTGTTCCGCTCGGAGACCAGCGCGCTGCCGTCCGGCAGGAACGCCAGGGCCCAGGGCACCTGCAGCCCGGTGACGGAGACCTCCGCCCTGGAGAAGTCGAAACCCCCCACCACCTGGGCGCGCGCCTCTGGAGCGGTGATGACCAGGGCCAGCAGCGCGAGGATCAGGGCCGGGACGACACGGGCTCGCATGGCGGCCTCCTTCGGCGGATCGATACCGGAAACCCTAAGCATCGGGACGACCCGACCTCAATCACCGCGCGCGGGATGATCCCGTCAACTGCGACGACGGCTCCACGACGGTGAAGCTTTCAACCAGGTACGCCTGTCCGTCCTGCGGCGGGAACGCTGACCGTGCCCCGTCACCGTAGGACCGCCTGCGGTCGGTCGAAGTAGTAGACCTCCTCGCGGACGATGCGCCCGCCGGAGACCGTGTAGAGGGACATCTTGGTGGTGTTCGTACGCTGCCCGGTCGGCCGGTGGAGCTCGTCGAAGGTGAACTTGATCGCGAACCGGTCACCCGCTACGAACGGCCCCTCGACGTCGACGCCGTGGATGTCGTAGTCCGCCGTGAGTCGCCCGGCGTTCTCCACGATCGCCCGCGGGCCGTGCAGCTCCCCGCCACCCTCCAGCGGCGCCACGCGCACGATGTCTTCCGCCAGGAGCGCCATGGCCTCCTCCAGGGACCCCCGCAGGAACGCTCCCGCGTAGGCGTCGGCGACGTCCCGTACATTCCGGAAGTCGGCCGCGTGGTCGCGGGCCCACTCCAGGAACGTACGGGCCGGGCGGCCGGTCACCTCGCGCACGGTGGGGACGACCGGCTCCGGCTCGTCCACGATGCGGGCCCAGTGATCGAGCGCCTGGTCCACGAATTCCGGCGCTCCCCAGGCGGCGACCATCTGCTCGCGGGCCTCCTCGCGCGGCTGCTCGTCGAAGCGCAGCTCCCGCCCGATCGCCGCGCCGATGAGGCGTACCTGCTCGGCCTGGGTGAGCACCTCAGGGCCCGTGAGCAGGTATCGCCGGCCGTCGTGCCCGTCCTCGGTCAGCGCCGATGCCGCCACGGCCGCGATGTCGGCCTCGTGGATCAGCGACCTGGCCGCGCCCGCGTACGGCGCCCGCACCACGCCCGTGTCGCGGATCTGGCCGGCCCAGCCCAGGGTGTTGGCGGCGAACCCGCCGGCCCGCAGGAACGTCCACCGCACACCGGAGCGCTCGATCAGCCGCTCGACCTGGCCCCACACCCCGTTCTCCGCCGGTTCGGCGTCGTCGCGCACGGAGAAGGCCGACAGGTAGACCACCTGGCGCGAGTGCTTGGCGATCGCTTCCACCACCGGCTCCGCGCCCTCCGCCGTGACGAACGGCCACAGCAGGAACACCGACTCCACACCCTCCAGCGCCGCGTCCAGAGAGCCCGGCTCCGTCAGGTCTCCGACGGCCACCTCGACCCCGGCGGGCAGGCGGGCGGAACGCGGGTCCCTGACCAGTACGCGCGGCGTGTGCCCGGCCTCGGTCAGCAGGGACACCACGTTCCTGCCCACGTTGCCGGTCGCCCCGGTGACGAGGATCTTCTTCTGCTCGTTTCGCTCAGTCATGTGGCCATGCTCGAACTTAAACCATTGTTCAAGTCAAGTCGTAGGATCGGCTGATGACCACCGTCTCCTGGAACACCAAGGAACTGACCATCGGTGAGCTGTCGGAACGCAGCGGTGTGCCCGCTTCGGCCCTGCGCTTCTACGAGCGCCAAGGGCTCATCCACAGCCGCCGTACCACCGGGAACCAGCGCCGCTACCACCGGACCACGCTGCGCGTGGTGGCCTTCATCCGCGCCTCGCAGACCGTCGGCATCCCTCTGACGGTGATCGGCGAGGTGCTGTCCTTCCTCCCGGAAGGCGCCACCCCGACCCGCGAGTTCTGGCTGCGGGCCTCCGAGTGCTGGAGCAGGGAGCTCAACAGCCGGATCGAACGGCTGGAGCGGATGCGCGACCTGTTCACCGACTGCATCGGCTGCGGCTGTTTGTCGTTCGAGCAGTGCGCGCTGGTCAACCCCCGCGACCGCCTCGGCGAGAAAGGCGCAGGCCCCCACCGCCTCAACACCGCCTCACCGGCCTCCTGACGTGAAGGCCCAGGTCCTCGGCGGCGTCGGCGCGCTCGCGTACGGCACGGCCGGGCAGCGCGCGCCCTCGGCACAGGGCGCCCAGGCGATGGCCTCGGCGCCCCGCGGACCGGCCGCCGCCTGGTTGACCGGTAACAGCATCGTGACCAGCGCGAGAACGAGGCGGCGAGTGGATCTTCGCATGCTGCTCCAGCCGTGGACGGTGGGGCGCCGCTGACTGGACGTATGAGCCGCTGCGGGGGATCGCGGGGACGCTGATAGGTGTGCGGCGGGCGCTGCGGGTGCTGGCCTGGACGGGGTCAATGCCCGGCGGCGGACGGGCGGTCGCGCGGCTGCTCGGGCACCGGCATCCGCCGGCACACTTCGCCGGGACGGTGGGCGGGGCTCGGTGCCGACGGAGGCGGAGACGGGTAGGCGCGGGCCAGGGCCGGCACAGGAGTCGGT
>NZ_JADOGI010000015.1 GCF_015645445.1 Nonomuraea cypriaca
CGCCCCCGCCAGCTCCCCCAACTCAGCCCGCAACCCAACACTCAACGCCCCCGGCGCCGCCACAGCTCCCTCCGCCCCCGGCCTCGCGGACACTTCCGATCCCAGCCCCGTAGGCACCTCGGGCTGCGGCCCTGTGGCCACCTCCGGTCCCGTCCCCGTGGACGGCTCACCCAGCTCGGATGCCGCCAGCCACCGCGCCCAGGAACCGAAAGGATCGGGGTCGTCATCGGTGACCGGCGCGCAGGGCACCAGCAGCCGCGCCGCCACCAGCCGCGCGACAAACCGCCTCGCCTCGCCAAGCTCCGCCCCGGCCTCGGCGAGCAACTCAGCAAGGCGGGGCACGGTGTACCGAGAAGCCGTGGCGAGGCGTAGGCAGAGGTCTACGGCGGGGGCGCGGCGGCTCGTGACGATTCGCTCCCCCGGTCCCTCGCGGACGTACAGGAGCGCGCCGGGGATCTCGGTCAGGCTCGGGTTGGGGCGCACCGGCAGCCGGTCCGCCAGGCGCGGGTCGGCGAGCAATGCATCGCGCACGGCATCGAGGAACGCCCCCGGCAACTCGCTGACTGCGGTCGGGTCCAACGCGCCAAGGTCATCACCAGGCCGACCAATGAGCGCGCCCCGCTCGTCACCCGTCGAGCCGGTGAGCGCACCCTGAGCATCACCAGACCAGCCGGTGAGCGGGCTCGGGGCGTCACCCGTCCGGCCGGCATCCGGGGCGTCAGCCGACCAGCCGGTGAGTGGTTCGTTGGGCCAGGTGGTGAGGGCGCTGACCATGAAGGAGCCGAAGGGGCTGGTCTTGGCTGAGGCGCGGGCGAGGTATTTGACGAGCCGGAGCACCTTGCCCTGCCGGGGTGGGCGGTCGGGGTCCGCGAGCCAGCGGTCGAGCGTGCCGGACAGTTCCTCGCCGGACAGCAGCAGTCCGCGCCGGAACACCGGGTCGGCGCAGGCGGCGCGGATGCGGTCGAGCGCGTCAGTGCGTTCTTTGGCCAGCACGCCGGCCAACTCGGCACGCCGTTCGTCCCAGTGGCGGCGCGCCCGCATCCAGGCGGCGACGCGTTCGGCCACGGGCTCAGGCAGGGGGCACAGCGCGAGCAGCCGCGCGGACGGGGGACGGTGGCCGGGGGCGAGTGCGCGCCGCAGCCCGACCAGCGCGGCTCGGGCGGTCCCAGCACGGCCGATCAGCTCGAACAGGACGTCGGACAGGGCGGCGGCCTCGGCGGCGAGGCGGCGGCTCTCCACGGTCAGGTGGGTGACGAGCTCAGCGGTGTGCGGCAGACGCAGGTCGGCGAGCACGGCGGCGGGCAGCCCCGCGCTACGGACCACGATCTCGCGGCCTACCTCCACCCGCATCTCCCTCCACATCTCTCTTTCACTCGAACAAAACGCCGCCCGGACAAGGGACAGAGGGCAAAGAACAAAGAAGGCGGAGCGCCGCCGGCCAAGGGACGGCGGCGCTCCAGGGCTGCTACGCGGACGGGCTGCAGGAACAGCAGAAGCCGCATACGCAGTTACACGAGGCACCGACCTCGGGCATCCCGTGCCCGGCGGTGAGTGACTCGACTTCCATGCCGCTGTCGGCCATCTCGAAGACATCCATGGGCAGGTCGTCGAGGTTCAGCTCCGCCATTTCATCTCCTTTCGTTGTGTCGTCCTTTTTCCTTCACGACCCCGCGGCGGTCGACCGGCCACACCCTCCCCACGGAGGAAGGGCACACGGAATCGCAAAGACCTGGGTGAGAGCAGGGCGGGGCTATGCGCCTAACTGCTCGGTCGCGGCGTACAGGTCGACGCTGTTCATGGTGATGTAGGCCGCGGCCATGTCGTCGCGGTGCAGGCGGATGCCGCGCGAGTCGACGATCAGGCGGCCGCGCCTGTTGACCTGTTCGAGCATCCGCCGCACGGCGGGCTCCTCGCAGGCCGCCCGCAACGAGCGGCCGGTACGCAGCTGGAACGTACGCGCGTCCATGCCGTCCACGGTCGTCAGCGCCTGGGCCAGGAAGTGCAGCGTCAGGTGCGGCGACGACGCGGGGATGTCGGAGTCGAACCGCTGCGGCGCCGCGCTGAACCGGTGCAGAGAGCCCCGGTCGTTCAGCAGGAAACGGGTCCCGATGAGGGAGTTGGCGCCGGAGCCGAACCCGATCCAGTCCATGGTGAGCTTGTAGTAGACCTCGTCGGACTCGCAGCGGGGTCCGCCGAAGTAGGCGGTGGCGTACTCGTCGAAGCCGTACTGCGCGAGCAGGTCGCGGGCGTGGGCGTAGGAGCGCTGCTGCTCGTCCACGTCGATCCGGCTGGTGCCGCGCCGCACCTGCTTGCGCATCACGGTCCCGTCCGTCGGCCGGTACGGGTAGACGGAGAAGTGGTTGACCGGCAACGTGACCGCCCGCCGGATCGTACGGGAGACCTCGTCGACTTCCTGCCCGGGAAACCCGACGATCAGGTCGATGTTGATGTTGCCGAACCCGGCCGCCGCGGCCATCTCCACCGCGCGCACGGCCTGCTCGGCGGAGTGTACGCGGCCGATGCGGCGCAGCCGCTCGTCGTCGAAAGACTGCACCCCGATGCTGATCCGGTTGAACCCGGCCGCACGGAACACCTTCAGCTTGTCCGGGTCCATGGACTCCGGGCTGCCCTCGATGGTGGCCTCGGTGAGACCGTCGAGGTCGAAGCGCGACGACAAAGCCCCGGTCACGGACTCGATCTCGTCGATGGTGAGGATGCTGGCCGTGCCGCCACCCCAGTACATGATCTCCGGCCGGTAGCCGTAGTCGTTCAGCGTGGGCGCGTGCGTCTCGATCTGCTCGACCAGCGCGGCGACGTAACGCTGCCGCGGCGAGGAGTCGGGCGTGAGCCGCAGGTCCGCGAGCGGGACCTCGGTCACCCAGTCGCAGAAGTGGCACTTGGAGTTGCAGAACGGCACGTTCACGTAGATCAGCAACGGCTGCCCGGCGACCGTGCCGCCCGGTCCGCGCAGTGTGGTGGACATGGCGATCCCGTCAGGTCGGTGAAGAGGTCAGACGAACCAGACCTCGGCGGAGCGTTGGGTGGCCGAGACGTCCGCGAGCCGCGCCGAGCCGCCGCCGCGCCGCGCGTGCAGCTCGTAGAACGCCACGTGCGAGCCGCCGAGCTCCGCGTAGTCGGCGGCGTAGCGCTCCTGCAGGTCCTCGGCGCTCTCGCCGGAGATCGCGCTCGACATCAGCGACATGCTGCGCAGGAACGACGAGCCGTGGTGCGCCTCTACGTGCGCGGTGACGGTCAGCAGCACGTCGAAGTCGTGCTTGGCGGCCCAGTCGCCGAGCCCGTCCATGACGACGGGCACGTAGCCGTCGCTCAGCACGCAGCCGACGATGCGGCAGGCGCCGCGGCCGGACAGGTGCTCGGGCAGGCCGTCGAGAATCGTCCAGGAGATGTCGAAGCCGTCGCGGCCTCCGTCGCCGACGAACGCGAACTGCACGTCCTCCGGGACCGGCAGCAGCGGCGGGTTCGACACGATGTCGTCGAAGACCTCGCCGGGCACGACGTCGTAGAGGCTGCCGAGCCGGACCTCCATCCGGCCGGAGAGGTCGTTCATGGCGATGTTGGTGCGGCACAGCGCGGCCGCGACCGGGTTGATCTCGACCGCGGTGACGCGCGCGCTGCGGGCCGACGCCGTGAGCGCCTGCACGCCCGGCCCGGCGCACAGGTCGAGCGCGTGGCCGCCGGGGTGAGTGACCATGCGGTGGACCAGGGCGAGTGAGTCGTCGCCGAAGTACATGGTGGGCGACGGGTGGGGGCGCTGGCACCACAACCACTGGCCCATGGGGCGCAGCAGGATGAGGTTGGGCAGCCACACGCCGCCCTGGCCCGTCTGCACGAGGCCCGCGGACGCGAGCCCGGGGATGACGGCGGCGACGCGGGGCGGGAGGTCGTCCTGCGGCACCGCGCGGCCGAGCAGGAACAGCTCCATCAGCGTGCGCAGCGGGCCGTCGATCTTCGCGGTGGTCTGCGCCCAGATGTGCGCCTGCGCCTTGTGCGGCAGGAAACACGTGAGGATGTCGCCGTAGCCGCTGCGGTCGAGCGCGGCGGCCAGCTCCCTGAGGTCGGCGGCGACGGCCGACTCGTCGATGTCTACTTCGAGCGCGCTGCTGAGCATCCCGTACTCCGTGGGTGTCTTGAGGTTGGTGCGGGCGGCTAGCGCACGACCGCGGCGACGATCTCGCGGTCCGCGCCGTCGGTCCTGGTGTGCAGGTCGAATTCGACGCCGCGGTAGTGTGACCGGTTCACGGTGATGCCCTCGCCTGCGCTCACGTCCTCGACGACGGTGCCCGGGTCGAGCACGACGCGCTTGAGCAGCGTGCGCTGGTAGAACGTGGAGAGGTAACGCTCGCCGAGCCGCGCCGACAACTCGCTGGTCGAGTAGCCGGAGTAAATGCGCAGCCGGCCGCCCGGCGCCGTGCCGCCGCCGCCCGCGTGAAACGGGTTGGGCTGCACTTTCCTGGCGATTTCCCCGCGATTCGCGATCGCGGTGACGCCACCACTCTCGGAAATCCGGAAGGAGATATTGGGCCCCGCTGGCGGTTGCGGATCCGCGCCGATCTCACACAATTCAATCATCGAATGTACGGTCGCCAGCCAGGCTTCACCGCTCAGCGCCGCCAATTTATCGGCGAATGCCTGGAATGCCGCCGGGCGGTCGAACGCCTGGTCAACACCGGCCGTACGCAGGGCTTTCCCGGGATCTTCCCGAAGCTCGGCCGCCACCGCCGGGTCATTGTCGACCCTCCGCAGATATGCGGACAAAACGCGAATCCTGCTGCGATAGTCGTGTTCTGTCGACACAGTGCTACCCCCGAATGCGTTTCGCTGCTCTCTCATTCGAGAGTATGCGCAAGGTAATGAATCGGGCAAGGAATCCATACTCGCTGACCAGATCCGTGTTTTCGGTTTCCTGTCCACTACACCCGGATCGGAATTGCCGCAAGGGGACTCACCGACAACTCCTCACACGTTCTCCTGAGATTTTCCGCGTCGACCGCGAGCCGCAGGCCGGGCGCGTGCTCGGCCAGCGCCTTGAGCGCCGCCCGTAGCTCCATCCGGGCGAGCGCCATGCCCAGGCACGCGTGCGGGCCGCGGCCGAACGCCAGGTGCCGGCCGGTGCGCGCACCCGCCGGCCGGTCCGGGTCGCGGTTGGCCGCCGCGATCGACGGGACCACCAGCGCGCCCGCGGGAAGCCGCCGCCCGCCCAGGTCCACGGGCTCCGTGGTACGCCGCAACAGCGTCCGGTCGCCCGGCGGCGCCAGGCGGAGCGTCTCCTCGACCACCTCCGAGATCCGCGCGGGGTCGCCGGCCAGCCGCGGCAGGGGTTCCGCCAGCGCGGCCAGCAGGCAGTAGCCCAGCGCGGCCACCACCGCCGCGTGCCCGCCGAAGATGATGTTGCACACCACGGCCAGCGTCTCCTCGTCCACCTGGCGCCGCAGCCGCCGGTGCAACTCGGTGAAGGCCGCGGCCCGCTCCCCGTCCGGCACCCGCGCGAGCGTGAGCACGGTGGCCATGGGGTCCAGGTCCTGGTGGGGCAGGCCGACCAGTTGCCCGACGAACAGGGCGAGCACCCGGTGCGAGAACGGCTCCGCGAACGCGCTCAAGAACTCCGCCTCCACCGGAATGCCCTGCGCCAGATCGGAGGCGGCGGCCTCGGCGGCCGGCCGCAGCCGTTCGACACCGGCCGCCCCGGTGTGCGCCACGACGAGCCTGCGCAGCCTGGCGTGTTCGGGCGGGTCCGTGTTGAGCAGGATGCCGCCGTCGTCCTGGGTCGCCGCCGCCGCGCGGCTGAAGCGCGGGTCGGCCAGTACGGCCACCACGTCGGCGTAGCGCGTCACCAGCCAGGCCGGGCCGTACGGCGACCCGACCTCGGCCACCGGGCACTTCTCGCGGAGGTGTTCGTAGCCGGGGTGCACGCCGAGCGGATGCGGGCGCCTGAGCGGGTACTGCGTCACCGGTCTCCCACCTCGATCGCGAGCTCCACGGCCTGGTCGCCGTCGGGCAGAGCCTCTGTGACCTCCAGGTCGCCTGGCGCCCGCTCGACCAGCCTTCCGAACTCCAGCACCGACGGCCACGCGCCGAAGTCCACGAACACGGGTTTGCGCCGCCGGTCGAACGCCAGCCGGTCCCTGCTCACCTGCCGTTCGCGTACGCGGACGAAGCAGCGGCGCGGGATGCCGGTGCGGCGCGCCCACGCGTGGAGGTCGACGAGGTGCCCGGCGTCGTCGGTGCCCCGCCTCGGCACGTTGTCGCGGTTGACCGTCCACTGTGCCCTGGCGACGGTGACGCGGCCGAGGTCGATCCTGGGGCCGCAGGATCGCGGGATCGCGGGCAGCGTCGGGTGCGTCAGGTGGGTGGTGCCGAACCCCTCGACGAGCAGCCGCGCCAGCGGCGGGAGCAGCGTCTCCGACATCATGCCCCCGTGTACGGGCACGACCGTCCGGCCCGCCCGCGGCCACCACAGATCAGCGACTCCGTGTACGGGGTCGTGGCGGACTTCGAGCTCGGTGAGCGGGATCCGGCGCTCGGGCGGCGCCTGGCCCACCGCGCCCGGATAGTCGAGCTCCCAGCCCGTGGCGGGGGCGTGCAGGTTCAGGCTGTGTCCGAAGGTGCCGGGCAGTTCCGCCGCGAGGTAGCCGCGGGGGGCGGGGGCAGGGTGGTGGCCCAGGAGCCGGGTCCAGCGGGCGGTGCCGCGACCGTGACCGCCGTGCGCGGCGTTGAGCACCAGCCTGAGACCGTCCTCGGCGTGGTACGGCTGCACGTAGCAGGTGACCGGACCGGGATCCCGCACCCACGCGGGCAGTACGTCCTGCGCCGCCCGCCCCTGGCCGAGTGCCTCGATCGACCGGGTACGCAGGTCGCGCAGCCGGCGCAGGCGCGGGTCGGGGGCGCCCGCGAGCGGGTCGGGATGCTCCAGGAAGTCCGGGTGGAGCGGGGATCCCGGCGGGGCGGCCGCGACGGCGGCGTACACGACGAGCAGCGGGGTCCGGGACCCGGGACCTGACAGGTCGCGAACATGATCCGCCAGGGCGAGCCGAAGCGGCAACATCGGATCGTGCACGGCCAGCCAGCGGCGGACCAACTCCAGATCGGCCAGCGCGGGCCGCCACTCAGGCAGCGCACACACGACGGGCGCCCCGAGAGCCGACTCACGCAGCACCCGGCGACGCAGGTCTGCCGGCGCCATGACAGGCAGCCCCAGTTCAGGCAACGCGTCGGTGATACCGCGAACCGCCCCGCCGCATCCCGCCGTAACCGGATCACCGTTGCCAAGGGTCTCAGCCGCCCGATCCAACGCCTCCTGAATCCGGCGCAACGGCCCGCCCGGCCCGACCAGCAGGGTGGCTGAGTTGGTCCAGTTGGCGAGGGTGGCGAAGGGGCGGAGGGACTGGCCGGGTACTGGGGGGGTCGCCTCCATTAGGCCGCCGCGTAGCAGGCCGGACAGGACCCTGTCGGCGTGGGACGGGTCGTCACCGGCGAGTTTGGCGGCCACCACGTCCCACCGGGCGCCCTCCTCGGTCCGCAGCAGCTCGACGAGGGCGTCCAGCGCCGGGGTGCGCTGGAGCGTGCGCATGCGCCCGTCCTGGCCGGGGAACACCACCTGCTCCCCCGACACGTACGCGGCCGGCGACAGCCGTACCACCCGGGCGGCGGCGAGCTCGGGCCGGCGCGGCAACACCGACTCCACCAGCGACCGCAGCCCCACGTCGGCCTCCACCACGACGGTCGGCGGCACGTCCGGGACCCGCCAGGCGGCACCCCCCTCGGCCCACTCGACCAGGTGGACACTCGTGAACGTGCTGAACGGACTGGTCTTGGCGGCCACGCGGGTGACGTAGCGGAGCAGGCTCGCCAGGGTCGCCGCGCGGGGCCGCCGCCCGGGGTCGGCGAGCCACTTCTCCAGGTCCGCCGAGAGGTCCGGGCTGGCGTGCGCGAGCCCGTGCCGCACCGCCGGGGCGGCGGCCAGGTCCCGTACCTCGTCCCAGGCCGCCCGCGCCTCGTTCGCGAGTACGCCGGGCAACGCCTCACGGGCGCGGGCCCGTTCCTCCCACAACGAGATCCACTCGCGTACGGGATCGGTGAGCGCGGCGGGCAGCACCTCGGTGCGCTTGGGACGGCGCAGGCCGTGCAGGTCCCGCCGGATCGCCACGAGGGCGGGTTTGTGTGCGCCCGCTGTGCCGATGACGTCGTACAGGGCGTCGGACAGCACCTCGGAGCGGCGGGTCAGCTCGTCGGTGAGGGACACGACGCGGGCGGCCAGCTCGGTGGCGCCGGGGCAGGCCAGGGCGTCCAGGGCGGACAGCGGGAGCCCGGCGACCCGGGCGACCGCGCGGTTCACGGGAACGGGTGGGGGTCGGGGTTCAGGTCGTGGTGGCCGCGCATCCGCGTGCCGCGGTGGTGTACCACGGCCGGGTCGAGCAGCCGGGGCAGGCCCCAGGTGCGGCGGTTCTGCTCGCCGAACGTCATCGGGACCGTGCCGGGCACGAGCACCTTCACACAGCGCAGCCCGCCCGCGCGGTGTTCGGGGGTGGTCAGGTCGACCACGACCACGTCGAGGCCGGTGCGCGCGAGCCGGTCTATCAGGAAGGTCAGGTCGACGGTGAGGTCGTCGTGCCCGAACCCGTCGGGTGGAGGGGGGAACGCGACTCGTTCCGTGCTCTCGGTGAGGAAGGACAGCCGCTCGGCCGCCGAGCGTACCCCGTACACGAGGTAGTGGTCGATCATCGAGCGCACCTGGCCGCCGTCCGCGGCCAGCAGCCGGGCGCGGGCGGCGTGCTCGGGGAAGTGGTCGCGTACGGTCGGCACCATGGGGGCGAGCTCGGCCAGCGCGCCCGCGGCGGCGGGTTCGAGGCCGGGGCCGGCGGCGGCGGCGCTGATCGTGGCCGGCTCGCCGGACGGGGTGCGGGCCAGCGCCCACACGCACGGCACGCCGTGGTCGGGCGTGATGTCGTAACACTCGACGAGGTAGCCGGTCTCGGCGGTGATGGCGGCGGCGACCAACGGAATCCCGGGGTCGCGAGCCGTGCCGAGGTCAATGCGGGGCGCGCGGGCGCGTGTGTACCAGGTCAGCAGGAACGCGTCCCGCTCCAGGACCTCCAGCAGACCATGGAATATCGCCTCCTCCAGACACGATCCAAGGGCGCACCCGTTGGCAAGCTCATAACAAAACGGCCGGTCGTCGGCGCCCGGCCGCCCGTGCCAGTCGTTGGCATCCGAGTGGCCGTAGTGGACGTTGTGTTCTGGTACCAGGACTGGGCCGCCGGTGGCGAACGAGTGGGCCCATAGCCAGCGGCACACCGCGTCCGGCGTGAAGGGTCGGTACGGGAGGTCCGGCAGTGCGTAGTGTGCGGGCGGGTGCAGGCCGAGCGAGCGCGGATCCACCGCGCGCTCCCGTACGGACGCGTAGCCGGCGCGCACGGTGGAGCGCCGGCCGCCGGGGCCGATCGCGCCGTACCGCTCCAGGGCTTCGAGCAGTGCGATGGCCGCGCTGCGGCGGTAGCTGCGGGAACGGCCGAAGCCCGGTTCGAACGCCGTCTTGCCGCGCAGCCGGATCGGCGCGCCAGCGACGGCGAGCGAGCCGAGCGCGGCCGGGTTGACGGAGTTCACCAGACCGGTGTGGTCGTCGACGTAGGTGCGGGTCAGCCGGTCGAGCTCGTGCTCGGCGTCCCACACGCGGTGCCGTCCTGGCTCGGGTTTGGGCCGCGGCGCGAGGGTGACCCGCGCAAGCCCGGGTTCGTCGTCGGGCAACCCACCACACCAGGGGCAGAACGGATCCGGCAGGAACGAGTGCGCCCGCACGTCCAGATCGGCAAGGTCGACCAGCAAAATCCCCGCACACCCAGCCGACAAGTCCGAACCAAGCCCGGCCGACACGTTCGCGACGAGCCTGGTCGACACGTTCGCGACGAGTGTGGCCACTATGTCCAGGGCCGCTGGGGTGAGTAGGGGTGAGGGCGTGCTGGACAGACGTTCGCCGTGCCGGAGCCAGACCGTGGCGCGTTCGGCCGAGCGGGTGGCGGCGCGGTGTATGCGCAGGCTCAGGCACTCGGAGCAGCCGGGCTCGCCCGGCCGTTCCAGCGGCCCGATGCGGACGTGTCCCAGCTCGGCGACCACCGGCAGCACCGGGCGGCCGGTGGCCCGCGCGGTGGCGAGGGCGGAGGCGAGCACGGCGGGGTCCGGCGTGTCCGAGACCGCCAGCGCCGGTGCGGGATCGAGCCCGGCGGCCACCTCCGCGAGCCGGTCCGCGAGCATGGTCGAACCCGGATGGGCGAGTGCGTGAGCCACGGCTACAGCGCCACAGAAGGCTCGGACCGCAGCGTCTCGTCGGGCTCCATGAACTCCTTGAACGCCTCGAACACCTCGGCCGCCGCGCCGCAGATCCGCTCGGCCTCGGGCACCCCGCCGGGTTCGAACGCCCGCCGCACGGTCACCGTGACCACCCGCGACAACGCGGCGCAGCGTGTCTCGTCCAAAGGTTTCGTCTGCACCGAGCAAGTCATTCCACGCAGAATCTCGAGAATCGCTTTTCGCATTATGCGGGGATCGACGTCGGGGCAGAGAAGACAGTTCCGCCGCAACGCGAACAGGTAGCGATCCATTAATTCATCGGTGTCCGCGATGCGGGCCCGAAGAATGGCCGACTTGGCGGGTCTCAGCGTGCCGAGAGTGGCCCGGTCGTCAATCAGTAACGCCTGCAGCAGCGGCCTGTCGGCGATCAACCGCAACAGGTTGACCGCCGTCCGGTGGGCCAGCACCTCGGCAGGATCGCGCCTGACGTGCTCGACGACCCTGCAGGTGACCTCCGTGAACTCGCGGTCCAGCGCGTCGTAGAAGATCTCGTCTTTCGTGTTCCAGTGCAGGTAGACGCTGCTTTTGGAGACGCCGGCACGACTGGCGATCTCCTCGACGGTCACCCGCCGGTACCCTCGTTGGCTCAGCAACTCCGCGGACGCCTCGACGATACGATCCACTCGCTCGACGTTGCGACGCGGCGCCGTCACGCGATGTCCCGCCACATCCGTGGCCAGCCACAGGTGCGGATACGGCTGCTCATCACTCCCCCTGACGAAACGACAGCACGTCGTAAAAGGATCAGCAAATTTTTGTCACACTAACCAGGGCCTGTTGAGGGTGTCAAGGAGAAACCGGGCCGGTCACGGGGTGCGAGGGCGCCGATATCCCAGCTCAATAGCCTGACTGAGATTTTTACGACACGGGCTCATATTGGTCAGCGAACACCCGCGAACCGGATGCGCGACCCCGCCACGGCCGGGCGACGCGGGTGCGCGACCCGCGCCGACCGGGAGACGCGGGTGCGCGACCTCGTCAGGGAGTTCGTCGAGGTCGTTACGGCGCTGGGTGAGAGCGTGGCCGCGCGTTCGTCTTCGGTGACGGCCAGTGTTCCTCCTGCAGCCAGTTCACCAGTTCCCGGTAACCGGGCGCGGTCGCGCTTGAATCTCTTCGTGTGTTCAAGGGTCGGAGAGCTCCCGTGCGAGTTGGGCGAGGCCGCCGAGGTAGTTCAGGACCTCTTGCCGTTCGGGGACAGTGTCGGGGAGGGTGGCCGTCGCGGTGGGGACGAGGTCGTCGCGCAGCTTGCGCAGGACCGTCGCCCGCAGGGTCACGGGCAGGCGATCGAGGTCCAGCAGGCCCAGGTTCTCCCGGAGGATCTCGTCCACGGCCGCCGTCAGCCGCGGGTCGTCCACCTCTCGCGCGATGAACCGTACGGTCCAGTCGAAGAGCCAGCCGGCTGATGTCCAGACCTTGTCCGGGGACAGGCCAATCGTTCCGGCCATCATTCACCTACCAAGAAGACCCGCGGGCCGAGTTTCTGGATGAACTCACGTACCTTCGCCACCTGCTCAGGCGCGAACTTGCTCACGTCCACCGGAACATAGTCCACCTTCTGCAGGTGTTCCTTGATGGCTTGTTGCAACCTCGGCCACTGCTGGTCGAAGTACTGGCCGGGGAAGTTGCCCACCGCGTCATAGGTGGCGCCCTTTCTGTCCACCCAGTCCGCCCCCACGTGCTTGGAGCGCGTGAGGGTGATGCCGAGCTGCTGTTCGACCCGTTGCGCGGTTTCCATCTCGCTTTGCCGGAATGTTCCGGTAGCCGGATCCTGGCCGAGCTCACGCAGGCGCGCCTGCTCGCCGCTGGGCGAGCCGCCACCGTCGCCACCGTCGCCGCCGCTCTCGGGGGTGGCCTGCGCGAGCAGGACGCCGGTGAGGCCGAGCGCCTCCAGTGCGACGAAGCCGGCGGTGACGGTGGGTACGACGACCAGCCCGCCACCGGCCACGGCCACCACACCCGCCGGTGGGAAGAAGACGAACCCTGCCAGGAGCAGCGCGAGCCCGCCGTACATCAGGAGGTCGTTCAGGGCGTTGAGCACGTGTGCGTTGGAGATGACGTGCTCGCCGGGACGGACGCCCGTGATCCAGGCGGCGCAGGACAGGATGCCGAGCACCATCGTTCCCGCTCCGGTGAGCAGGCGTAACTGCGTCTTGGTGGCGCGCTCGGTCAGGGGCTCGCGCCAGGCCGCGGGAAGCGCCCGGGCGGCGGTCACGAGCTGCCACGCCACCAGCGCCAGTCCGATCCCGGACAAGGCCAGCAGGACAGGGAACACCACCTCCCCAGCCAGCGCCTGCTGCGCACCGCCCCAGCCCGGGGTGGTGCCGAGCAGGAAATATGTCAGCACGGGGAGGGCGAGGGCCGCCCAGATCAGCACCTTCCAGTGCCGGTGACGGCGGCGCGCCCCGCCGGAGCGGCGCCGCGCCAGACCGGAGCGCAAACCGGCCGCGCGCCAGGACATGAAAGCGGGGCTCGCCTCCATCCGCGCGCGTACGGCGTACGCCATCTCACGTTCCGCGGCGCCGTCCGCGTACCAGGTCCCACCCGCGTAGCAGGCGGTGCGGCGGAGCAGCATGAATCGGTGGGCGACCATCGTGGTGTACGGCGGGCGGATCATGGCATACCTGCCCAAGGCGGCCAGGGCCGACAGCCCACCGGGCGGCTCCCCCGCCAGTAGCAGACCGGGGTTCGCCCCCTTACCCCGCCGCAGGACCCTGCCGTCGGACCAGACCGCCAACCCGAGAGCCAGCAACGGCCAGACCCCCAGCATCGGCTCGACCGTGACGAACGGCAGCACGAGCGCGGCCCCGGCACTGTCACGCTCGCCGAACGGCACGTCGAAGTTGTGCGCGGCATGCGCGGCGGAGACGAGCACCAGGGGCAGCAGCCCGAGCAGGCGTACGGGTCCGCGCCGGCGCAACAGCAGCCCCACGCCGAAGCCGGCCAGCGCCGACCAGGCGATATGGAAACCCGTGTCAGGGCCGGCCGGAGTGAGCTCCGACACGGAGTAAGGCGCCGGCAGCCAGGAGACCAAGGACTGTTCGATCCCCGGGATGTACGGCGGTCTGAGGCCGCTGGGCACCACCCACCCGTCCGGGAGGGCAAGGGCGGTCCCGGCTCGGCCGGCGTTGTAGAGCAGCGCCTCCATCAGCCCGAATCCGGCGCCCAGCGCGGCGCCCACGAGCAGGTGGTCCGTGAGCCGCCACTGCGCCCTGGCCCGCCGCCGGCAACCGATGACCAGGAGCGGCGCCATCTTGATGACCTCTTCGAGGACCGGATGGAGCGTGTGGCCGGCGATCGGCACGATGTCGCCGAGGCTGTCGCCGGTGAGCGCGGACAGGGTGCGGGTGTAGGCGAGCTGCAGGAGTACGGTGATCATCGCGCAGCCGTACATGCCCGCGCCTATGGCCAGCGCGAGCGTGCCGAGTCGTACGGTACGGGTTCCCCAGCCAAGGACGGCGAGTTGGAGCACGCCGTAGCAGGTGGCGAACACCATGAGCAGGGCCAGCATCGCACCCCCTGGTGAGGGCATCGGGGCGAAGCCGACCCTACTTGGCGGCGGTTGAGCGGGGGCGAGATGCGCGAAGCGGGTATGGGTCAGGGGGTTTCGGCGTGCTGCCATACGTCGAAGGCGGCCGCGTCGGCGCCGTCGCCGCAGACCGGGCAGCCGGCCGGATCGCGTGGCCACTGGGACATGACCTCGAGCTGCCCCGTCTCGTAGTGGACGTCGATCTGGCGGCCCAGGGCGATGGGTTCGGCGTGGCCGGTGACCAGGCGTACCGCCTCGCCGCAGATCATGGACGCGATCAGTGCGATGTGCGGGGCGAAGGCGATGGTCACGTCGCCGAGTTCGACGCGGAGCGCGCCGGCGAGCTGCGAGAGGTATCTCGGGTCCGATCGTGAGTAGTACAGGTGCAGGCAGTCCATGCACCCCGACTCGTACGGCCGGACGGAGAACAGGCGGCCCCGGGTGACGAACGAGCCGCCCGTCACGTAAGGGACGGACTCCCTAACGCAGCCCGCGTTCACCCGCCGCTGCGCGACGAACGGCGGCTCGTCGATCGCGCAGATCGCCACGTCGGCGCCGCGTACGAGCTCGGCCACCTCATCCTCCGACTCGATCTTGCGTTGTACGGCGGTGAAGTCGACGTCGGAGTTCACCTCCTTCGCGACCCGGGAGGCCACGGCGGACTTGTACGCGCCGATGTCGTCCTCGCGGAAGAGGAGCTGGCGGTTGAGATTGCTCAGCTCGACCCGGTCGTAGTCGACGGCCGTGACCTTGCCGAAGCCGGCCGCCAGCACCATGGGGAGGATGTACGACCCTCCGCCCCCGAGCCCGAACAGCACGCAGTGCGACGAGCGCAGCTTGTCCTGGAGCTGGCCGCGGGAGGAGGAGGACAGCCTGGCGTAGTGGCTGAAGTAGTTGACGTTGCCCTGGTAGCGGCTCAGTTCCCCGTGGTCGTACGGGCTGGGACCCGCGTCCTCCAGGAAGCCGCGCCCGTCCAGGTCGCGTACGGCCGCGAGCACGTCCTCGGCGCCGATCCCGGGATACGCCGCGCCGATCGCCGACACGACCTCGCCGAGCGGCCTGGTCCCGTCGAGGGCCTTGACCAGGGTCCAGAGTTGGCCGTACGGGTCGGTGATGTCCACGGTCACGCCGGCCTGGGCACCGATCCTGAACCGCGTCTCGTCCAGCTGATAGACCGGATAAATGGGCTTAATGCGGATATAGCGGTTGAGGGACAGGGTGTCAGGCATTCTCGCGGTCCTCCGCGTCTTTTCCGGAATCAAAGGGATGTTCCGGAGGTGGAAAGGGACGTTCGGGGAGCCGACCCGGCTCCCCGAACGCTGAACGGTCTTCCGCTATCGCGTCGGACTCGTGAATGGGACTAGAAAATGATCCATGACACCTCGACCGGCGCCTCAAGGCTCTGGTCGTTCATCTCGTACGTCATGTGATTCACCTCCCTTCGCGAAGTCCGGCACGGCCTGGATGTGACTAGAAAATGACCCATTTGACATCGGCGGCAGGAGCCTCAAAGCTCTGGTCGTTCATCTCGTACGTCATGTGATTCACCTCCCTTCGCGAAGGTCCGGACCGGCCTGGAAAGGAGGCCGGCCACACCTGCCGCGGCCACAAGGGCCGCACCGAGGAGGAACACCATCCTCGGGCCGGCCGCGGAAGCTATCAGGCCCGCGAGCAGCGCGCCCACGGGGAAGAGCCCGAACGACGCCACCAGCAGCGCACCGGACACGCGCCCGCGCAACTCCGCGGGCACCCCGGTCTGCACGACGGTGATCAGCAGCACGTTGCCCGCCGCGTTGGCGGCGCCCGCGCCGAGGAACAGCGCCGCGGGCCACAGCTGGCCCGAGATCAGGCCGACCGCGCCGAGCAGTGCGGCCTGCGGGAGCATCAGCAGGACCGCCACGCGCACCGGGTTGCGCGGAGTGGGGAACAGCCCGGCCGCGACGCTGCCCGCGAGCGCCCCGCACCCGAAGGCGCCGAGCACGATCCCGTACGTCGTCGCGAACGACCCAGGCTCGCCCTGGTGCAGCAGCGTCGGCAGGCCGATCTCCAGGATTCCCGCGAACCCGAGGTTCCCGGCCGCGGCCATCATCATGATGACCTTGAGCAGCGGGAACTCGCGCAGGACCGTCCACACGCCGGTGGTGCGCGGGGCCGGCTCCGGCTGCGCGCGGTCAGGATGCGGCCGTACGAACCAGAGGGTCACGACCGACACGAGGAACGACAGCGCGTCCACGGCGAGCGCGGGCCCCGTGCCCAGGCGGGCGACGAGCACGCCGGCGATCACCGGGCCCAGCAGGGCGACGGCCTGCGCGACCGCGTAGTTGCGGCTGTTGGCCCGCTGGACCTGCGACTCCTCGACGACGTCGGGGATGATGGAGAAGTTCGCGGGCAGGAAGGCGCCACCGGCGAGTCCGAGGATCGCCGTGGCGACGGCCAGCGCCCACAGTCCCGTCTCGCCGGTCCAGGCCAGGGCGCACAGGAGGCCGGCGGCGGGAGCGCGGACCGTGTCGGTCACCAGCATGATCCGCCTGGGCGTGAACCGGTCCGCGAGCGGCCCGCCGAGCATCAGCCCGACCAGCCGGCACACTCCGTAGACCGTCAGCACCAGGCCCAGGGCCGCGCTGCCGTGCCGCAGCAGCACGATGCCCGGCAGGGCGATGACGAAGAACTGGTCGCCGAAGCCGGAGAAGCCCTGCCCGGTGATCAGGAGGGTCAGCGACGACACCCGGAAGCGCCGCCGTACGGGGGCGGCTTCGACGGGAACTCGGTACTTCGGCGGTTGGCTCACGAAAAGATGGGCGTTCCATCCCGTTCCATCACGGCGTGAGTCGCGTCGCACAACGATCACTTTCCGTGGCCCCGAGGTCCGCTGCCGCGATCACGCGTTGTTCCGGACCGTCGGGCGCTTCGGAAAAGTCCTGTACCAAATCAGAGAACGGGCCCTATTCTGTGGCGCGATATCTCTGCACGATTTGCGTGAGCATGCGCGGCGAGAACACCCAGGTCGACATGACCTCGGCGGAGACCCACGTCATCGTCGGCGGCAAGACCACGTACGTGGCCGTGACCGAGGAGCTCGCCGACGTCGCCGGCGGCAAGCGGTGGCTGAGGTTCGGCCCTGATCAGGAAGGCGTCCTCGCCCTGCTCGCCCCCGGCGCGGCCGACAGCCCCATCACCGATCTCACGCTGGCCAGGAACGCCCGCCTCTACACCTCCGGCGAACTCTCCGCCACGCAGGATCCGCTCGGCACGCATTACGCCATCATCTACGATTTCGCCCAGGCACTTAAAAAATTCGGCCCCAGGAAGTACGTTGAGCTCAACTTCGACCAGTCCCTGGCCGCCGTCAAAGCCCTGCTTCCACAAGACGGCCTGAAGAAGGTCATGAAGGGAGTGACCGGTGTCGGCGACGAATACCACGCCCGCCTGGGCGCCGAACTGCTGAAAGCGGCCAAGGGCGTCACCGCGACCTACGACCTTTGGGTGAACGGCGACAGCCCGGCCAAGCTCGTCATGAACGTGCCGCTCAAAGGCGCCGCGGTGGAGACGGAAATGGTCTTCTCCGAGTGGGGCCTGGCCAAGGTGACCGTCCCCGCCGAGAACGAGACGAAGAGCGTACCGAGCCTGTGAGGTCCTGATGGAGATCCGCTACAACCCGGTTCTGGGATGGGTGTTCCTGGCGGCGGGTGCGGTGGTGACGTTCCTGCAGGCGTGGCTCTTCCTGCTGGGCGTGTTCAGCCCGTTGATCGTCGTCGGGCTGATCGTGCTGGTGCTCGGCGGACTGTATCTGCGGCGGCCGTACTTCCGGGTGGAGCCGGAGGCGATCGTCGTGGTATCGCTGGCCGGGACGGCCCAGCGCAGAATCCCCATCCCCAGGAACGACGACCCGAGGGTGGAGGGCAACCGGATCGTCATCGGCGAGCGGCAGGTGCCGGTACGCAAGGGCATGGCGCACCCGGAGGACTGGGCGGCCTACACCGCCACCCTGCCGCGTGACCCTCGCTGACGCAGATCTTCACGACTTCGGCGATCCCAGGATCTCCAGGTAGTGCGCGTTGTACATCAGGCCCAGGACGTTGCCCCAGGGGTCGATCACGGACGCGGTGATGAAGCCGATGCCCCGCTCGCGCGGCGAGTCGTGTTCCTCGGCCCCCATCGCCACGAGCCTCTCCACGGCCGCGGGAACGTCGTCGACGTGCCAGTAGACCACGGCGCCCGCCGGCTTTCCGATGGTGTCGGGCCCGGCGGTCCTGGCCAGCTCGCTGCCGGCGTAGGAGCTGTGGACGAAGCCGAACTCGTGCTCGTAGTCGCCGACGCGCCACTCCATGTACGCCGGGGTGTCCATGTAGGGCGGGATCCCGAACAGCTCGGTGTACCAGCGCTTGGTCGCCTCGAAGTCGGGCGAGTAGAAGGTGACGGTGGTGAGTCCTCGCAGCATTCGCCGGTTCCTCTCTCGCGGGCTATGTGACCATCTTCCCAGCTAAAGTGCTCACCGATTGAGCACTTTGAATGCCAGGATGACGACATGCGCGCTGACCGTCTCGTAGCCGTTCTCCTACTGCTCCAGGCGCGCGGCCGGGTGACCGCGGCCGAGCTGGCGCAGGAGCTGGAGATCTCCTTGGCCACCGCCCGCCGCGATCTGGAGGCCCTGTCGGCCGCCGGGATCCCGGTCTATCCGCAGCCGGGGCGCGGCGGCGGATGGTCGCTCGTCGGCGGCGCCCGTACGGATCTCAGCGGGCTCAACGCGGCCGAGTCCCAGGCCCTTTTCCTGCTCCTCGGTCCGGCCGGTTCGGCTGAGCCCGAGCTGACCTCCGCCCTGCGCAAGCTCATCCGCGCCCTGCCCGCCACGTTCCGCGCCGACGCCGAGGCCGCGGCCCGCGCCATCGTCTCCGACGCGGCGGGCTGGGGCGAGCCCGAGCACGAGCTGCCCGCCCTCGTGCGGTCCCTGCGCGACGCCGTCGTACGCAGGCTCAAGGTGCGGCTGGCGTACACCGGCAAGGGCAAGCAGACGACGGAGCGACTGGTCGATCCGCTCGGCCTGGTCGACAAGGACGGGACCTGGTATCTCATCGCGGACACCGAAGCCGGCCGTCGGACGTTCCGCGTCGACCGCGTCGCGTCCGCGGACGTCACGGATCTCCCCGCGCGGCGACCCGACGACTTCGACCTCTCAGCGGAGTGGGCGCGCGTGGTGACGGAGACGGAGCGGCGGCGCTCGCTCGTCTCGGCCGTGGTGCTGATCGACGCCCGGTTCCTCCCGGTGCTCCGCTCGCATTTCGGACGGCATTGCGAGGTCATCGCACAGGACGACGGACGGGTCCGGGCGCGGGTGGCGGCCCACATGGCCCGATCGATCGCCGAGCAACTGGCCGGCTGGGGCGCCATGGTCGAGGTGGTGGAACCGGAGTCCGTACGCACCGAACTCGCCAGAATCGGCCACGAACTCACCGAACGCTACGCCAACCAACCAGATCCCGCCTGAGCAGGCGGATCGCCGCACGATGAGCACGCGACCGGCATGTCCTGGGTACGAGCGCCGCGACAGCATCGCGGTAGACGGCGAGGTCGGCCTCCGCGGTCGGCGCGTCGAACGCGGCCACGACCGCGATGGTCTGGCCCGCGCCGCCGTCGGCGGGCAGGCGGTAGGCGTCGCGCAGGTCCGCGGGCCCGTACCCGGCGGGGGTGGCCTCCCGTGACCTGGCCCGGAAACTCAGCCGACCGCCCCGCCGCACCCGGAGGCGCCGGTTACCCTTCCGTGCGGCCCTCGGTGATGAGGGTGAGGACCGCGCGGGTGAAGTCGTCGGTGCCCGCCGTGCCGCCGAGGTCGCGCGTACGTACGTCGCCCTTGGCCAGGACGGCGGCGATGGCCGCCACGATCTCGTCGGCCGCCGCCGGATGCCCGAGGTGCTCCAGCATCATGGCGGCCGACCAGATGGCCCCGATCGGGTTGGCCACGCCACGGCCCGCGATGTCCGGCGCCGAGCCGTGCACCGGCTCGAACATCGAGGGGAACTCCCGCTCGGGGTTGAGGTTCGCGGACGGGGCGATGCCGATGCTGCCCGCGACCGCGGCGGCCAGGTCGCTGAGGATGTCGCCGAACAGGTTCGAGCCCACGATCACGTCGAACCGGGACGGCCCCAGGACCAGCTTGGCGCAGAGGGCGTCGATGTGCTCCTGGTCCCAGCGCACGCCGGGATGCTCACGTGCCCGCTCCTCGACCAGTTCGTCCCAGAACGGCATCGTGTGGACGATCCCGTTGGACTTGGTGGCGGAGGTCAGGTAGCCGCGGCGGCGGCTCGCGAGGTCGAAGGCGTAGTCGAGCACGCGCGTCACGCCGGCGCGGGTGAACACCGACTCCTGGACCGCCATCTCCCCGGGGAAACCGCGGTTCATCCGGCCGCCGATCTCGCTGTATTCGCCTTCGGTGTTCTCCCTGACGACCACGAGGTCGATCGCCGCGTTCACGGGGCTCTCGATGCCGTCGAAGAGGCGTACGGGCCGGAGGTTCACGTACTGGCGGAAAGCCCGGCGGATCGGGATGAGCAGGCCCCAGAGCGAGACGTGGTCGGGCACGCCCGGCGCGCCGACCGCGCCGAGGAAGACGGCGTCGTGGCCGCGCAACCGGTCGATGCCGTCGGGCGGCATCATGGCGCCCTCGCGCTTGTAGCGTTCGCACGACCAGTCGTACTCGGTGAATTGGCACGTGAAGCCGTGGCGCCGGCCCGCCGCCCGCACCACTTCCAGGGCCGCGGGGGTGACCTCGAGTCCGATGCCGTCTCCTGGGATCACGGCGATGTCATGCGTCGTCATGCCCTCGATTCAACCGTTCCGTCCCAGGAGTGTCCAAAACCGACGCGTGGAACCGAACGCTCAACAGGAGGAACCTATAACTCAAGAACGGACCTGCACGCGAACCGGTGAGAACGTTAGGAGCAGGCGATGAACCCCGGCGCCCCCAGGACCGATGTCGACCAGGCCCTTCTCGGCCACGAGGTGACCTACCGCGGCCTCGCCGAGCAGCGGCTGTCGCCGGCCGAGGAGAGATTCGAGAAGGGTAGGCGCACCACCGGCATGTGGCTGGCGCCGCTGATCACGGTCGTCTTCGCGCTGCTGCCCATCGACATGGCCCCCATGCAGCAGACGCTGGCGGCCGTCCTGCTCGGCGTCATCGTCCTGTGGGTGACCGAGCCGGTGCCCATCCCCATCGGCGGTCTCATCGGCGTCGCCGCGATCGTGGTACTCGGGGTGGCCTCCGCGACGGACGCGGTGGCCCCGTTCGGCTCCCCCACGCTCTTCACCTTCGTCGGGGCGTTCATCCTGGCGCAGGCGATGCTGAAGCAGGGGCTGGCGCGCCGCTTCGCGTTCCTCGTCCTGTCGTTGCCGGGGGTGGGCCGCTCGACGTTCCGGCTGATCGTCGCGTTCGGCGCCATCACGTGCCTGCTGTCGGCGTTCGTCTCCAACACCGCGACCGTGGCCATGCTCCTGCCCACGGCCCTCGGCATGCTGGCCGTCATCGCCAAACTGCTGCAGGACCGCGAGCTGGTCGCCGCCGACTTCGACCCGCTGCGGCTGCGGGTGGGCGCGGCGCTGGTCCTGATGCTCGCGTACGGCTCCAGCGTCGGCGGCCTGCTCACGCCCGTCGGCAGTCCGCCCAACCTGATCGGCCGCGGCCTCATCGAGGAGGCCACCGGCCGGCGCATCTCGTTCGGCGAGTGGATGATCATGGCGCTGCCGATCTGCGCGCTCATGTTCGTCGCGCTGGCGGCCGTGCTGCTGCTGCTCAACCGGCCGGAGATCCGCCGGATCGAGGGCGTCGAGGAGTACGTACGCGCCGAGCGGGCGAACATGGGCAGGCTGTCGCGCGCCGAGAAGAACACGCTCGTGGCCTTCGGCGTCACCGTGTTCCTGTGGATCTTCCCCGGCGTGATCGCGTTGTTCGCGGGCACGGAGTCCGCCCTCTACACGACCGTCAGCGACCGGCTCAACGAGGGCATCGTGGCCGTGCTCGGCGCGTCCCTGCTGTTCCTGCTGCCGACCGACTGGAGCAAGCGGGAGTTCACCCTCAACTGGAGCGACGCGGCCAAGATCGACTGGGGCACGATCGTGCTGTTCGGCACCGGCATCATCTTCGGCTCGCTGCTGGAGGAGACGGGGCTGGCCGAGACGATCGGCTCGTCGGCCGCCTCGGCGCTCGGGCTGACCAGCGTGTTCGCCATCACCGCGTTCGCCGTGCTGCTCGCCGTCCTCGTCTCGGAGACCACCAGCAACACCGCGTCGGCAGCCGTGGTGGTGCCGATCATCATCCCGATCGCGGCGGCGGCCGGGATCAACCCGTTCGTGCCCGCGCTGGCGGCGACGTTCGCGGCGTCGTTCGGGTTCATGCTGCCGGTCTCCACGCCGCAGAACGCCATCGCGTACGGCTCAGGCGTCGTCCCCATCACCACCATGATCCGGTCGGGCGTCAGCTTCGACGTCCTCGGCGCCATCCTGATCATCCTGCTCCTGCCCCTGCTGATCGGGGTGACCGGCATCGGCGGGTGAGCGTGCCGGCGCCACCTGGCATACCCGCTGACAGGCCGGTCAGCTCGTTCGCATAACATGAAATGTGGTTCCCCCCGAGCCCGCGACACCTGGGGGGATCATGACCAGGACTCCACACGCCGCCGTGACGTTGACCGTCAACGGCGCCGATCACCACCTCGACGTGGACACCCGCGTCACCCTGCTGGACGCGCTGCGCGACCACCTGGCGCTGACCGGCTCGAAGAAGGGCTGCGACCAGGGCACGTGCGGCGCCTGCACGGTGATGGTGGACGGCCGGCGGACCCTGTCCTGCCTGACGCTCGCCGCGCAGTGCGAGGGCCGGTCGATCACCACCATCGAGGGGCTGGGCTCCGGCGGTGACCTGCATCCGATGCAGGCGGCGTTCGTCCGGCACGACGCGTTCCAGTGCGGCTACTGCACCCCGGGGCAGATCGTGTCCGCGGTGTGCCTGCTGGAAGAGGGCGGGCGGACGGGGTCGGACGCGGACATCCGGGAGTTCATGAGCGGCAACATCTGCCGCTGCGGCGCCTATCCGAACATCGTCGCGGCGATCCGCGAGGTCGCGGGGGCGCGCGATGCGTGAGTTCGAATACGTCAGAGCCACCGAGGCCGGCCAGGCGGTGGCGACGGTTACCCAGGACCCCCGCGCGTCGTATCTCGCGGGCGGCACCACACAACTCGACCTGATGAAGGACGGCGTGCTCGAACCCGAGCTGCTGGTCGACATCACCCGGCTGCCGCTGCGCGGCGTCTCCCGCGACGGCGACACGTTGCGCGTCGGCGCGCTGACCACGATGGAGGAGCTGGCCGCCGACCCGACCGTGGCCGCGCGCCTGCCGTTCGTCCGCGAGGCGCTGCTGCTCGGCGCGTCGGTTCAGCTGCGCAACATGGCGACCATCGGCGGCAACCTGCTGCAGCGCGCCCGCTGCAGGTACTTCCGCGACCCGACTGTGCCCGCGTGCAACAAGCGCCGTCGCGGCACCGGCTGCGCCGCCGTCACGGGCGCCGCCCGCATGCACGCGATCCTCGGCGCGGACGAGCACTGCATCGCGGTGCACGCCTCCGACCTGGCCGTCCCGCTCGTCGCGCTGGACGCGAGCGTGCGCGTCATGGGCGCCGACGGTGAGCGGTCAGTGCCGCTCACGGACTTCTACCTCATCCCCGGTGACACCCCGGACCTGGAGAACGTGCTGGTCCACGGCGAGCTGATCGTCGCCGTGGACGTCCCGCTGCCTCGGGTAGGGACCCGATCGGCGTACGTGAAGGTCCGCGACCGGGCCTCGTACGAGTTCGCGCTGGCCTCCGCGGCGGTGGCCATGACGCTCGACGGCGGGGTGATCCGCGAGGCGCGGGTCGCCCTCGGCGGGGTCGGCACCGTCCCGTGGCGGGCCCGCGAGGCCGAGGAGCTGCTGCGCGGGGCGCCGCCGGGACCGTCGGTCTTCCTGGCGGCCGCCGAGGCGACCGTGCGGAGCCCGTTCACCGTGCCCGGCACCGCGTTCAAGGTGGAGCTGGCCAAACGCATCCTCGTACGTACGTTGAGCACCGTCGCGGGAGTGACCTCATGACGACCATCGAACGGCCCAGGCTCGTCGGAGCCGGAGTCGACCGGGTGGACGGCCCGCTGAAGGTGACCGGCGCCGCGCCCTACCCGAACGACGTCAGCCTCCCCGACCTGGTGTACGCCGCGCCCGTACGCGCCACGATCGCCGCCGGGCGGATCGGCCGCATCGACACGAGCGCGGCCGAGAGCGCGCCGGGCGTGCTCGCGGTCTTCACCCACCTGAACGCGCCGAGGCTGGAACGCGTACCGGAACCCATGCTCGGCCCGCCGCCGCCACCGCTGCAGGACGACCGGATCACCTACTACGGCCAGTACGTCGCCGTCGTGGTGGCCGGCACCGCCGAGCAGGCGAGCGCGGCGGCCCGGCGGATCGAGATCGGCTACGAGCCGGCCGAGCCGCTGCTGGACATGAACGACCCTCGGGCGGAGCGGATCGAGAACCCGTTCGGCACGGACGTCAGCCGCGGCGACGTGGCGGCCGGTCTCGCGGATGCGGACGTCACGATCGACGCCTCGTACACGACGGCGGAGAACACCAACAACCCGCTCGGCCTGTTCGCCACCGTCGCCGCGTGGGACGGCGACGCGCTCACCGTGCACGACTCCACCCAATGGCCGTCCCGGGCGCGGGCGATCCTGGCGAAGGTGTTCCGGGTGCCCGAGTCCGGGGTGCGGGTGCTCGCGCCGTACGTCGGCGGCGGCTTCGGGGCGGGACTGCGCGTCTGGCCGCACGTGATCCTGGCCGCGCTGGCGGCGCGGGAGACCGGGCGGCCGGTCAAGCTCGTGCTGACCCGCCCGGAGATGTTCACCGGCGTCGGCCACCGCCCCGCCACGGTGCAGCGGGTCAGGCTCGGCGCCACGCGCGACGGCCGGCTGACGGCGATCGACCACGAGAGCCTGGCCACGCTGTCGATCGACGGGGACAACTTCGAACCGTGCACGGCGGGCACGGCCTCGGCCTACGCCTGCCCCAACGTGTCCGTCCGGGACCGGCAGGTACGCCTGAACATCCCCTGGACGAACTCGATGCGCGCCCCGGGTGAGGCGCAGGGCAACTTCGCGCTCGAATCGGCCCTCGACGAGCTGTCGTACGAGCTCGGCATCGACCCGCTGGAGCTGCGGCTGCGCAACCACGCCGACAGCTATCCGCAGCTCGGCCTGCCGTGGTCGAGCAAGGCGCTGCGCGAGTGCTACGCGGTGGGCGCGGCGCGGTTCGGCTGGTCGCGGCGCGGGGCGGAGCCGGGCTCGATGCGCGACGGCGACTGGCTGGTCGGCCACGGCATGGCCGGCGTCAGCTTCTTCTGGTTGCAGGAGCCCTGCGCGGCCAGGGCGACCGTGCGCGACGACGGGACGGCGTACGTGCGGAGCGCCGTGACCGACATCGGCACCGGCACCTACACGGTCATGACCCAGCTGTCCGCCGAGTTCCTCGGCCTGCGGCAGGATCGGGTCACGTTCGACCTGGGCGACACCGACATGCCGATGGGGGTGGTGGCGGGCGGCTCAGGCCTCACCGCCGCCCTCGGCACCGCCGTGCGCGCGGCCTGCCGCGATCTCGTGCGCGCGTTCCTCGACCTGGTACGCGACGACCCCGGCTCACCGCTGGCCGGTTGCGACATCGACGACGTCACCGTGGCCGACGGACGCATCCACCGTAAGGGGGCGCCGGAGCTCGGCGAGTCCTACACCGGCATCCTCGCCGCGCACGAGCTGACCGAGCTGACCGCCGACGGCGAGAGCGCGCCACCCCGCCCTGAGGACGTCGGCATGGCCCCCGCCGGCGCGTTCGGCGCCCGTTTCGTGGAGGTACGCGTGGATCCTGACCTCGGGCTGCTCCGGGTCGCCCGCGTCGTGTCGGCGATCGACGGCGGCCGGATCCTGAACGAGAAGCTGGCCACCAGCCAGATCATCGGCGGGACCGTCGGGGGCATCGGCATGGCGTTGTTCGAGGACACCGTCACGGACGCGGGCACCGGGCGGATCGCGAACGCCACCCTCGGCGACTACCTGGTGCCGGTCAACGCCGACGTCCCGGACATGGACGTGATCTTCGTCGGCGACCCGGACCGGTACAACCCGGTCGGCGTGAAGGGCGTCGGCGAGATCGGCCTCGTCGGGTTGTCCGCCGCCATCGCCAACGCCGTCCATCACGCGACCGGCAGGCGCATCCGCTCCCTGCCCATCACCATCGACCGCCTCCTGTAGGCCCGGCATTCGGCGAGCGCCCGCTCGAAGGCCGCGGGATCGTCGCGTACCCGGTCCAGGGTGCGCTGGATCACCTCGGTGAGGGTGTTGGCGCCGACGTTCGAGAGCAGCTCGACGCCGGGCTCCGGCACGGGCAGCTCCGCGAACCCGGCGAACGCGCCCGCGCACAACAACGCCAGCACCGCGGGCGGGGTCGCCTTACGCCGCGGCCGAGTCGCGCCAGTTTGGACCTCAGCCCGGACCGCAGCCGGTCAGCCTCGTCAGGGGACACGACCGCGTTCTAGCACGAACGGCCGCCCTGGGGGAGGCTCATGCGTGGATGCCTGGGTAGAAGAACCGCGTGGGGGAACAAGCGCAATCGGACGGTGAGCTGATGCTGGGCGGCCTGCTGGCCGCCAACCACCTGACGACCATGGAGGACATGCCGGGCGTGGTGGCGGAGTACGCCGCCCTGGCCGGGTTCTCCAAGGTCAGGATCTACGTGACCGACCTGCAGCGGTTGATCCTGACACCGCTGCCCGGCCAGTACGACGAGAGCGGCCGGCCGCTCGAACCGCTGCGGATCGACGCCACGCTGGCCGGTCGCGCCTACAGCACCGTGGAGATGGTACGCGCCCCCGACTCGGTGGGCGACCGGGTGTGGGTGCCGCTGCTGGACGGCACCGAGCGCGTCGGGGTGCTCGGGCTGACCATGTCCGAGCCCGGTGAGGTCGCCGAGTGGCGGGTCAAGCAGATGGCCTCGCTGGTCACGATGCTTCTGGTCGAGAAGCGGCTGAACAGCGACTCCTTCGCGCGGCTGGTCAGAGCCCGGCCGATGGCCCTGTCCGCCGAGGTGCTGATGAACCTGCTGCCGCCAGGGACGTTCGCCACCGAGGACGTGGTGGTCAGCGCCGCGCTCGAGCCCGCGTACGAGGTCGGCGGCGACTCCTACGACTACGCGATCGACGGCGACGTCCTGCACGTGTCGATCTTCGACGCCATGGGGCACGACGCGGCGGCCGGGGTGACCGCCACCATCGCCATGGGAGCGTGCCGCAACCACCGGATCGAGCAGGACGATCTGCCCATGACCGCCGAAGCCATCGACGCGGCGATCAGGGAGCAGTTCACCGGCAGGTTCAGCACCGGGATCCTGTCCGATCTGAACCTGCGCACCGGCTGGCTGAGCTGGGTGAACCGGGGGCATCATCCCCCGCTGGTGCTCAGGGACGGCCGATTGGCCGCCGTCCTGGAGAGCGAGCCCGATCCGCCGATGGGCTTCGGGCTGACCCCGTCCACCGGGCTGGTCCGCTACCAGTTGCAGCCCGGCGACCGGCTGGTCTTCTACACCGACGGGATCATCGAGGCGAAGAGCCCGGACGGGGAGCTGTTCGGGCTGGAACGCTTCATCGACTTCATCATCCGCCACGAGGCCGACGGGCTGACGGCTCCCGAGACGTTGCGCCGGCTGATCCAGGCCGTCCTCAGGCACCAGCGCGACCGGCTCCAGGACGACGCCACCGTGCTCATCGTGGAGTGGCACGGCCAGCGGCACGAACAACTCCTCCTTTGAACGGCTACGAATCACCCGCGACGGTGACGAACCCGGTGCCGGCCCGGTAGTTGGGCGACTGGTGCCGGAAGTAGGTGTTGTAGACCTCGCAGTAGCGGCCCCCGCGAGCCAGCAACGTCGCGTGGTCGCCCTCCTCCACGATCCGCCCGTGATCCAGCACGATGATCCGGTCGACGTGCTCGATCGTGGACAGCCGGTGTGCGATGACGATCGAGGTGCGTCCGGCCAGCACCACGTCGAGACCCTCCTGGATCTGGGCCTCGGTCAGCGGGTCCACGCTGGCCGTGGCCTCGTCGAGCACCACGATCGCCGGGTCCTGGATGAGCAGCCGGGCCAGCGCGACGAGTTGGCGCTGACCCATGGACAGGGCCCGGCCGTGCTCGCCCACGTCCGTCGCCAGGCCGTTCGGCAGGGCGTCGACCCAGTCGCCGCCGCCGACCGCCGCCGCGGCCGTGAGCACGTCCTCGTCGCTCGCGTCGGGTCTCGGGTAGCGGATGTTGTCGGCGACCGTGCCGCTGAACAGGAACGGGGCCTGCGGCACCGCGCCGATCTGCCTGCGGTAGCCGCCCAGCTCCAGGGTGCGGATGTCCCGGTCGTCGATCAGCAGGCGGCCTTCCTGGAACTCGTAGAACCGGGTGATCAGCTTGCTGAGCGTCGACTTGCCCGCGCCGGTGTGGCCGACGAGCGCCACGGTCTCGCCCGCCTCGATCAGCAGGGCGAAGTCGCGCAGCACCGGGTGGTCCGCGTCGTAGCCGAACGTGACGCCCTCGAACTCGATGCGGCCGGCCAGCCGCCCCGGCCGCAGGTCATCGGTCTGCACCACGCGGGGCGGCGCGTCGATCAGCGCGAAGACCCGCTCGGAGGCGGCCAGCCCCTGCTGGAACTGGGACCAGAAGGCGGCGATGGACGTCAGCGGGAACCAGAAGAGCGACACTCCCTGCAGGAACAGGAACCAGTCGCCGGCCGACAACCCGCCGGAGAGCGCCGCCGAGCCGCCCATCTGAACCAGCCCGACCGTGGCCAGGCCCGACACGAGGAACAGCACGGGGAAGATCGTGGAGAAGACGAACCCCTGCCGCAGCGTCACCTCGTAGCTCTGCCGGTTGATGGGCCGGAACTCGTCGTAGACCTGCCGCTCCTGGCGGAAGTTCTTCGCGACCGCGATGCCGCCCATGGTCTCCTGCAGGTTGGCGTTGACCCGGCTCAGCGAGCGTTGCGCCCGGCGGGTGCTGATCCTGGCCAGCCGACGGAAGAGCAGCGCGAGCCCCACCACGATCGGCACCACCAGCAGCGTCAGCAGGGCCAGCTCGACGCTGCGCATGAACAGCAGGACCGTGACGAACCCCACCATCAGCACCTGGCTGATCAGGTCCATCGTCAGCGTGGACACGGTGGCGAAGTCGTCGGTGTCGGAGGTCACCCGGCTGACGATCTTGCCGGACGGCGTCTCGTCGTAGAACGACAGGTCCCGTTCGAGCACGGCGTCGAACGCGTCCTCGCGCAGTTTGAGCACGACGTCGCCGGTGACCTTCGAGCTGTTGAGCTGGCGGACGAAGTTGAACACCCAGGAGAGCGCGCCGGCGGCCAGGATCCCGCCGGTGACCTGCCAGCCGACCTCGCCGATCGTGCCGTCCGCGATCGCGTCCACGCCGACGCTGCCCAGCAGCGGGATGACCGCCTGGCTCGCGGAGACCAGCACGATCATGCCCGCGACCAGGAACATCCGGCCCAGCTTCGGCCTGAAGTAGGACAGGATCCTGCGCAGCAGGTCGCGGTCGTTGTAGGTGCGGTCGTAGTCCTCGGCGTCGAGGCCGTCCATGATGAAGCCCATCAGCGCACCCCTCCCTGCTCACTCGCCATGACCTCGTCGGATGCCGCGTCGTCCAGCCCGGCCTCGTCGTAGTGGGCGAAGACCCGCCGGTAGAGGCGGCTGCGCGCGATCAGCTCGTCGTGCGTGCCGAAGTCGGCGACCTCGCCGCGTCTGAGCAGCAGCACCTTGTCCGCCCACCGGATCTGGGAGAGCCGATGGGTGATCAGCAGCGTGGTGCGGCCGTCGAGGATGCGGCCGATGGCCTGCTGGATCTTGTCCTCGGTGGCGGAGTCGATGGCACTGGTCGAGTCGTCGAGCACGAGGATCGCCGGATCGGTGAGCAGCGCCCGCGCGATGGCCAGCCGCTGCCGCTGACCCCCCGACAACGTGACGCCGCGCTCGCCGATGACGGTGTCGTAGCCCTCGTCCAGTTCGGCCACGAACTCCGCGGCCTGCGCGTCCTCGGCCGCCCGCACCACGGCCTCCCGGTCGGCGCGCTGGCCCAGGCTGAACGCGATGTTCTCGGCCACCGAGCGGGAGAAGAGCACGATGTCCTGCTCGATGGTGGAGATCTGGGAACGCAGCGAGTCGAGGTCCCACTCCCGCACGTCCACGCCGTCGACCAGGATGCGCCCGGACGTGACGTCGTAGATGCGCGGGACCAGCTTGGTCAGCGTGCTCTTGCCCGAGCCGGTCTCGCCGACGATCGCCACCGTCTCCCCCGGCCGCACGGTGAACGTGACCCCGCGCAGCGCCGGCTCCCCGTCCTTGTCGTAGCCGAACGTCACGTCCTCGAAGACGATCTCGCCGCTGATCGGCGCGGCATGGCCGTCGGCCGGCTGCTCGATCTCGCTCTCCGAGGTCATGATGCTGAGAATCCGGCGCGAGGAGACGATGCCGAGCTGGATCATCGAGAACGTGAAGATCGACATCTGCGTGGGGAAACCCAGCATGCCCATCAGGCCCATGAACGCCACCACCTCGCCGAGCGTGATCGCGCCCACGCCCTGGAGGTAGAGGGCGTGCCACAGCCCCCCGGCCATCGCGAACGCGAACAGCAGGGTGGGCAGGTAACGCGCCTGCACCAGGCCGTTGCGTACGAACGAGTCGCGGTAGCGCCGCGCGTCGGCCCTGAACCGCTGCCGCTCCTGCGCCTCCTGCGCGGTCACCTTGATCACCTCGATGCCCCGCACGGCCTGGTTGAGCCCCGCGTTGAGGTCGCCGAACTCCTCGCGCATCTGCGTGGCGACCGGGTTGAGCTGCCGCATGTAGTGCCGCAGCGCGATCACGAAGAGGATCCCGAAGACGACGGGGACCAGCAGCAGCCGCGGATCGATGAACGCCATGAAGACGAGCGGCACCAGCCCGGTGAGGCCGGAGTCCACGATCAGGTCGACACCCGGAGTGATCATGAACGACAGCTGCCGGATGTCGTTGGCGGCCCGCGCCATCAGGTCGCCGACCCGCTGCCGGTTGTGGAAGGTCTGGCTCTTGCCGAGCAGGCTCACGTAGAGCTCGTCGCGCGTGTCCCGCTCCAGCCGCTTGGCGAGCACCTCGCTGGACATCCTGGCGACGATGTCGAACAGCCCCCTGGCCGCCACGATCGCCAGCAGCGCCAGCGAGATCAGCCCGAGCGCGTCCATCGGCCGGCCGCGCTCGCCCAGGATGGCGTCGAAGGCGTCGCCGGTGAGTTGCGGAACCATGGCGTTGAGCACCGTCATGACCAGCGACCCGCCGAGGAAGCCGATCAGGTGGACCGGCTGCCGCCGCAGATGCGACCACAGCCAGCGCACCGGGCCGCGCCGGTTGAAGCGCGGGCCGGAGACGGAGAACTCCGAACTGCTGATGGTCACAGGCACAGCCCCCAGGCCCTGACTAGGCAGACGTCGAACCTGCTTTCTATCACCGCCCACCGACACTTTCCCAGCGCTTTTGCCGTGGGCCTGATAGGTGCCATAAGCCGCCGCTATGAGAGTTCCGGAAGTTCCCGGGTAGACGTGGCCTTACTCCCCTCGAACCGCATCAACCAGCGCGATCGAATATCAGGGGAGACGACAATGACCGGAGAGCTGACGGGGGCGGGCGCCCTGGTGACCGGATCAACCAGCGGCATCGGACGGGCGACGGCCCTCGCGCTGGCCCGGCTCGGTGCCCACGTGGTCGTCTCGGGCCGGGACGAGGCACGGGGCAAGGAGACGGTCGAGGACGTACGCGCGGCGGGCGGCCGGGCCACCTTCGTGGCGGCGGACCTGCGTGACGAGGCGTCCGCGCGGTCGCTGGCACGGCAGGCGAACGACGTGCTGGGGCAGGTGGACATCCTGGTGAACAACGCCGGGATCTACCCGTTCGGGCCCACGGCCGAGACGAGCGAGCAGGACTTCGACCGGGTCTTCGACGTCAACGTCAAGGCCCCGTACTTCCTGGTCGCCGAGCTCGCGCCGGCCATGGCCGAGCGCGGCGCCGGCGCGATCGTCAACGTGACGACGATGGCGGCCGAGTTCGGGGTGCCGGGGATGAGCCTGTACGGGTCGAGCAAGGCCGCGATGGTGCTGCTGACGAAGTCGTGGGCGGCGGAGTGGGGGCCGCGCGGCGTACGCGTCAACGCGGTCAGCCCAGGCCCGACGCGTACCGCGGGGACCTCCGGCATGGGCGACGACCTGGACACCCTCGCCCAGTCCGCCCCCGCAGGCCGCCCCGCGACACCGGAGGAGATCGCCGAGTCCATCGCCTTCCTGGCCTCACCACGAGCCAGCTACATCTACGGCACGACCCTCCACACGGACGGCGGCCGCACCGCCGTCTGACCACCGGTCCGGCCGACCAGAGGCCACCCCGACCGCAACAGGCTGAATTAATTCCTGACGAACGGCGGCGAGGTTGGTAGCCCCTTTGCCGGCCTGCGTACGGCGCGGCCGTGGCTTCTCCTGTTCGGCCGCGAGCTCGATCCCGAGGACGTTCTCGCATATCCGCTAAGACCGCACACGAGCCACGGGAGGAGGAGCGGGGATGGCAGGCAGCACGGTGCCCGGAGGCCGCAGGGGCGGGCCGGTCGGCCGCTCGGGAACGACCGTACCGGTGCGCCGGAACGCGCTCGGGCTGACGCCTCGGATCCGTTTGAACGCCGCGCTGAATGCGAACGCGTCGGAGTAGCCCACGGCGTGGGCGATCTCGGCGACGGTCGCCACCTCGCGCTCGGTCAGCAGGTCCGCCGCGAGCGTCATGCGCCAGCGGGTGAGGTAGGTCAGCGGCGGTTCGCCGACCAGGTCGGCGAACCGCTTCGCCAGTGTGGAACGCGACACCCCGGTCCGGTCGGCCAGCGAGGAGACCGTCCAGGGCGCCGCCGGTTCGGCGTGCAGCAGGCGCAGCGCGTCGCCGACCACCGGGTCCCGCTGGGCGGCGTACCAGGCCGGCGGCTCGCCGCCGGGCCGGTCGAAGTACTCGCGCACCGCGCAGACCAGCATCCAGTCCAGCAGCCGGTCCAGGACCACCTGCTGGCCCGGGGTGTCGGCGGCGACCTCGGCGGCGAGGTGGTCCAGTACGGCGTCGGCCCCGCCGCCGGAAGCCACGCGCAGCACGACGGGCAACGCGTCCAGCAGCCTGCGGCTGATCTCGCCGCGCACCGGGTAGGCGCCGACGATCAGCGTCGTCGCGCCGTCACCGGAGTCGCCGCAGCTGTCGTTCCAGCCGCGCCGGTGCCGGGTCCCGCCCTGCTCGGGCGTCGCGCAGTGCTCGCCGCACGCGATCGGTTCGGCCCGGGTGCCGACCTCGTCGACGAAGGTGAACGGTGCGGGGCCCCGCACGATGACCGTCTCGCCGGCGCGAAGCTGTTCGGGCGGGCGGTGCTCCGGCACGATCCAGCCCGCCCCGCCGAGGACCTTCGCCGAGGCCGTCGAGCTGATCTCCCGGGCGTCCGGGCTGCCCATCGCCTACAAGCAGGTCTCCCCCGCCGAGTACACCGCGGCGCTGGTCGCGGAGGGCTGGGGCGAGGACGACGCCCACCACGTCGCCGAAATGTTCGTGCTGATGGAGCGCGGGGTGACCGCCGAAACGACGGACGGTATCGCCACCGTGCTGGGGCGCGCCCCCCGAACCTTCGAGGACTACGTCGTGCGGGCCGCGGCAGCGGGAGCCTGGCGGCCATGACCCTCCGGCAGCCGGCCTGAGGCCGCACAAGACTCCGGCGGGCGGGAGCGCTGCGCGCTGGGGTCGGTTGCCGCCGCGCATCCGGTCCGTGCCGTCCGCCCGCCGGCGACATCGACCTGCCCAAGGCGTCCTTCCGGTCTCTGGCTCCGCAGCCTCCGGCCCACCAGAAGATTTCAACTCGGCACAGCGCCTGGTGGGTTGGCCTGGCCGGTTGCGCCTGCTGGTGTGACGTCGGAAGATGAGGTGAGGGAGTGAAGCTCATGTGGGCCAAGACGCACACCAGGATCGTGGCGGTGTCCCTCGCAGCCGTCGCGGCCGGTTTCGGGGCGTACCGGATGCTGGTCGCGCAGGCGGATTCCGAGTCCCCCGCGACGCCGGCCGTTCACGAGAACGACAAGCATCCCAGCGAGGTCGAGGAGTACTGGACCGAGGAGCGGATGCGGGACGCCACCGGAGGCTGAGCCTCCGGCGGCGTTCGCTCAGGCAGATTACTGATCCTTCACCGCGTTGTAGACGTTGACGGCGGCGTCGCCCAGATACGGGTCGCGCCACTCGTCGTTGTCGAAGTAGTGCCAGCTGTTGGCGCTGATGATGTAGCCCCAGCCACGCGTGAGCTGCAGGTCATAGAGCACCGGGCCACCGCTCGCGCCGTGGAACATGTCGCAGTGGAAGCCCATCCGGCTGTCGAGGAACGGCTGCCAGGTCGCGCCGGTGCAGTACCACAGGCGCTGCCCGTCCATCTCCGGCCGGTCGTCCGGTTCGGCGTCCTCCGGGTAGCCGAAGGCGTAGGCCTGGTAGTCGTGACTGCCGCTGTTGAAGTGGTAGCCCTGTGACCCCGTGATGTCCTGGACGTTGCCGCTGGCGTTCGGCGCCAGCGCGATCGCGCCGATGTCGTACGCCCAGTCTCCGTCCACGGTCCAGCCCTGCGGGGCCGCCGCGAGCTCCCAACCCCATGTGCCCAGCGAGCTGCCGGCGTCGAAGTCGGGCCTGAACATGAAGTTGGTGAACCAGCCCTGGTCGCCCCCGCCGTTCTCCCGGTGTACGCAGTGCCCGGCCGTCCAGATCGTGTTGCGGTTGTTGGCGCTGATCACCGACGCGGAACAGAACCGATCCGCGCCCTGGTCGTTGGTGTAGAAGAGCTTGCCGATCGACGTGGCCGGCATCACGCCGTGGCTGTTCCAGCGCTGCGCCTGGACGACGTTCAGCTTGGTGTCCCCGGGTGCCGGAGTGGGGGCCGGGGCCTTGGCCGGCCGGGTTCCTGGGGCGGAGACGGCGGGTAACTTGGACGCCGGCAATTCGCTGACCTTGCGCTCACCGTCCAGATCCGTGGGGCGCGTCGGCTTGGCCTCCTGTATGCGGGCCGGCGTCCAGTAGGCGGAGAGTTCCGCGGCGGACTGACCCGATTTCTCGGTGGTCGCCTGTGCCGGGTCCGCCGCGTTCGAGGTCGTCGTGGTGGCATGCACCGGACCGGCGGTCAGTGCCGCGGCGAGGGTCAGTGTGCCGAGGATGACAAGGGAACGTCTTCCTGCTCTCTTAAGATTTCTCCTGGAATGTTGAGTCACCGTGTGCGTCCTTCCTGTCCGAAACCACACCTCTGGCCAGCCGCGCCTCCCCGGGGCGACGTAGCGCAAGGGTCTTGGGAATTCGCCGATTACGGCGTGCCCCCGGACATGCCTTTACCGCTCGGCCATCGCTCATCCACATCAGCCTTTGATTGTCCGGTCTCCAGCCGGGTTGACCTGCGAGAACCTGCTCAAAAAGGCAGACTGAAACGAGCCTCTCCAACGCGAACCCACTCGATGAGCGGACGATCGAAAAGGCTCATACCTGACAGGTGTTTGCGGACGACCTATTAGCCGAGTTCTTACCCCCTGAGGGCCGTGGCACAGAGATACTCATTCAGCCCTTGTGCCGTCCCGTAAGGATGCGCACACTCACAATCGATTGTTGACGCGAACACGTCAAGCCTGTCAGGGGGAATTCTTGGAAGTACGTACTCGCCCGGCAGGTCGCTCGGCCCGAGATCGACATGGTGGCGTAGCGTGGCGGTATGGAACGAATGAGTGATGCCGAATGGCGGAAGTTCGTCTTGACGGGGACGCGTACCGGGAAGCTGGCGGTGACCCAGCCCAACGGCCTGCCGCACGTCACCCCGATCTGGTTCCTGCTCGATGAGGACGATGTGGTGTTCAACACCTCGGAGACCAGCCTCAAGGGCCAGGCCCTGCGCCACAATCCGCAGGCCGCGCTGTGCGTGGACGACCAGGAGCCGCCCTACTCGTACGTGCTCATCAAGGGCAACGCCACTCTCTCCCTCGACCAGGAGGAACTCCTGGCGTGGGCCATCGAGATCGGCAGGCGTTACATGGGCGACGACCGCGCCCAGGAGTTCGGCACCCGCAACGCGGTCCCGGGCGAGTATCTCGTACGACTCCACATCGACAACGTCATCGCCCAGCGCGCCATCGCCGAGTAAGGATCTACGGGCGACAGGAAGGCTACAGCGTACTCCCCCCGGCACCGCCCGCTTCGTCGAGGACGCCCGCGAGCGGGGCCGCGCGCAGCGCTCACTCAGGCTCTGTGAGCCGGAGCCGGTGATCGAGCGCGGCGCCGACGTCGGGGCAGTTCCGCCGGATGGTGTCGAGGAAGGCGCTCAGCACCGGAGAGTGATCCTTCGCGGCGAAGGACAGGACCAGGTCGGGCAGCGGCGTGCGCGGGGTCACCTCGCAGAACCACGTCCCCGGGCGCGGGGCCGCGAGCATGCGGGACGGGCCCAGGCCGACGCCCACCCCGGAGGCGGCCAGGCCGACGATCGTGTGGACGTCCCTGGCGACGGTCGCGCCGCCGAGGGCCGGGGAGTCCTTGCCCAGCAGAGCGCGCAGCGACGCGCCGACGGCGGGCTCGTCCTCGCCGGCCGAGACGATGAGCCGCTGCCGCCGCAACTGCGCCACGCTCACCGACGGCCGGCCCGCGTTCGGGTGCGCGGTGCTCATGACGGCGACCAGGTGATCGTGCCCGATCGGGACGGACACGAGGTGTTCAGCCCCGGCGCCCCTCGGCGGGCCGAGGGTGATCGCCACGTCCAGCTCACCGGCGAGCAGTGCGGCGGTGCTGCGGCTGGTCGCCATCTCTTGTAGTTCGAGCCGTACGTCGGGCCGCTCCCGTCCGAACCGGCGCAGGACGCCGGGCAAGGGGTCGAGCAGCGCCGAGGCGATGAAACCCAGGCGCAGCCGGCCTGTCTCGCCGCGCGCGGCCCGGCCCGCGTCCAGCACGGCCGCCGCGATCTCGTCGAGCGCCCGCCGCGCCCGTGCCAGGAACGCCTCCCCCGCCGCCGTCGGGAACACGCCCTGGCGGGTGCGGTCGAACAACGGGGCCCCGACCTCGCGCTCGAGGTCGGCGATCTGCTTGGACAACGGAGGCTGCGCGATCCCCAGCGCGCCGGCCGCCCGGCCGAAGTGCTCGTGCTCGGCGAGGGCGAGCGCGTAACGCAGGTGTCGAGCCTCCATCACCGGTCTCCCCGCAATATCCCAGAAGTATCGTCATCCAGCTTGCCATATCTCACAGTGGATAACGCCACGGTCATCGAGTGGGATGAACGACATGAACAGCACTGTTTTCGTCTTCGTCCACGGCGCCTGGCACAGCTCCGGACAGTGGGCCGCGACCCAGCGCGCGCTCGCCGGGCTCGGCGCCGCCGGCGTGGCCGTCGACCTGCCCGGGCACGGCTTCGGCGCGCCCCTGCCCACCGGATACCTGCTGCCCGGCCAGCCCGGCCTGCTGACCGAGAAGTCGCAGCTCGCCACCGTGACCATGGACGAGTGCGCCGAGGCCGTCGTGGGCACGCTGCGCCAGGTCCGCCGCTACCGCACGGTCGTGCTCGTCGCGCACAGCGCGGGCGGCGGTCCCATGTCGCTGGCCGCGGAGAAGGCACCCGAGCTTGTGGACAGGATGGTGTACCTGAGCGCGTTCGTCCCCGCCGGACGGCCGCGGTTCTTCGACTATCTCGGCTCCCCGGAGAACGCGACCGCGCTGGGGCAGGGCCTCAACCTCGGCGACCCCGAGGCGCTGGGCGCCGTACGGATCAACCCGCTCTCGGCGGACCCCGCCTACGTCGAAGAGCTGCGACAGACCCACTACCACGACACGCCCCTGGACCAGTTCGATCGCTGGCGCTCCGTGCTCAGCCCCGACCTGCCGCTGGCGATCCCGACGACCCCGGTCACCCTGACCGCGGAGCGGTGGGGACGCATCCCGCGGACCTTCCTGCGTTGCGCCGACGACCGGGCGCTGGCACCCGCCGCGCAGGATCTGATGATCGCCGAAGCCGACGACGCCTTCCCCGGCAACCCGTTCACCGTGCGCAGCCTGCCGGGCAGCCACAGCCCGTTCGCCGCCCGGCCGGGCGAGCTGGCCGCGGCCCTCCTCTCGTGAGCGGCGGGCGGTTCACGCTGCCGGTGGTGCTGAGCGCGACCTTCGTCCAACTGCTCAACGTCACCGTCGCGCAGGTCGCCGCCCCGTCGATGCAGGCCGGCCTGGGCGCCGGGCCCGGCGCGGTGCAACTCATCCTCGCCGGGTACACCCTGGCCTACGCGTGCCTTCTCATCACGGCGGCCCGGTTGGGCGACCGGTACGGCTACCGCCGGCTGTTCGTGGCAGGCACCGTGGTCTTCGCCGTCGGGTCGGTGGCCTGCGCCGCCGCCCCGGACGCGACCTGGCTGATCGCGGCCCGGCTGGTCCAGGGGGCGGGCAGCGGCCTCGTCGCCCCGCAGGTCCTCTCGATCATCCAGGTCGCCGTCCCGGCGGAGCGGCGGGCGCGTGCCATGGGCCTGTACGGCGCCACGATGGGGGTGGCGTCGCTGTCCGGGCCGCTGGTCGGCGGGCTGCTCGTCGGCGCCGACCTGTTCGGGCTCGGCTGGCGGCCGGTGTTCCTGGTGACGGTGCCGGTGGCGCTCGTCTCGCTGGCGGGGGCGGCCGTGCTGCCCCGTGCGCGGGGCGCGGGCGGACAGCGGGTGGACGGCGTGGGCGCGGTGCTGACCACGGTGGGGTTCGGCGCGCTGGTCCTGCCGCTGGCGCTGGGGCGGGAGGCGGGCTGGCCCTGGTGGACGTGGGCCGGTCTCGCCGTCGCCGTAGCCGTGCTCGGCTGCTTCGCCGCGACCCTTCCGCGCCGGCCGGATCCGCTGATCCACCCGTCGGTGTGGCGTGACCGGACGGCGCGGTGGGGGGTGGTGCTGGTGTTCGTGTTCAACGCGGGCGTTCCGTCGTTCACGTACCTGTTGTTCCTGCACCTGCAGGCCGCCCTCGGCTACCCGGCCGTCGCCGCCGCGCTGATGTCGGCGCCGTTCGCCGCCGCGGCCGTCCTGGGCAGTCGCGTCGCGCCCGCTCTCTCCCATCGGCACGGGGAGACGGTGCTCACGGTCGCGTCGCTGGTGCTGGCGGGGATGGCCCTGGCACTCGGGCTCCTTGTCCAGAGCGCGGCCGGGCGCTGGGCGGCGGTCCCGGTGCTGGCGGTCGGCGGTGCGGCGTTCGGCTCCTTCACGGCGTCGGTGTTCGCGCTGGTGCTGGCGAAGGCGGACGGGGCCGCGGCGGGGTCGGTGTCCGGGCTGCTGCCCACGGCCCAGCAGCTCGGCGGGTCGATCGGGGTGGCCGCGGCCGGACTGGCCTACTTCGCGTCCCCCGGCGGCGCGTTCTGGCACGCGATGATCTACGAGGCCGCGGTCTTCGTCGTCGCCGCGTTGATCAGCCTCCGGCTACGCGGACAGCCGCTTGTAGAAGCAGCCGCGGTCGCGCAGGGTGCCGTCCGGGGAGGCGACGTAGCTGGGGACGACGCCGTAGCGGGTCCAGCTTGGTACGGCTCGCGCCTTTCCCGGAAGGCGCGGACCGTACGTCATGCAAGCAGAGCAGGCGCCAGGCGTTCCAGTTGATCGACGAGGCTCTCCAGGTCCGCGTCGCCGACCATATACATGGACCCTCAGGTGATGCGGTCGTGTGAGGGCAGGCACGGTCTTCTCTGATTATTTGGCGTCTCATGATCCCCAAGGTCGTGCCTGCTCGCTTACCCGCCCCACTACGTCACCGTCACACCAGAGAACCGGACATCACGCCGCTCAACGCCGCGTTGCCGAGGCCCGCCGTTCGAGGACCTCGATGACAGCGCCTCCTGGGGCTAATGCTGGGGATTCTCCCGAGCGCTCCCGTCCGGCCTTGATGGAGCAGTGGGCGTCACAAAATCTGTTGGACAACGCGCACACCCCACGACCATCGTTGGCCGCATGAGACAGGACGAGATCTGGGACGTCGACGCAGCCAAGCGCTATGACACACCGGGCACCGGCATGTTCGCGCCCGAGGTCTTGGGGCCGACCGTGGACCGCCTCGCCGAACTCGCGGGCGACGGCCGAGCGCTCGAGTTCGCCATCGGAACCGGCCGGGTGGCCGTCCCGCTCGCCGAGCGCGGCGTGCCCGTCACCGGCATCGAACTGTCAGCTCCGATGATTGACCAACTGCGTACGAAGGTGGACGAAGCGACGATTCCAGTGATCGTCGGCGACATGGCGACCGTCGTCGCTCCGGGGGCGTACACACTTGTCTACCTCGTCTTCAACACGATCTCCAACCTGCTCACCCAGGACGAGCAGGTCGCGTGCTTCCGCAACGCCGCCCGCCACCTCACCCCCGGCGGCCGGTTCGTGATCGAGCTCTGGGTGCCCGAGCTGCGCAAGCTCCCGCCGGGGCAGCAGGCCACGGTCGGGCAGGTCGAGCCCGGCTACATCCTTCTGGACACCTACGACGTGCTGCGCCAGCACGTCGTGTCGCACCACTTCACGTTCGACGAGAGCCGACAGGCACAGTTGTTCCGCAGCCCGCACCGCTACATCTGGCCCGCCGAGCTCGACCTCATGGGTCAGCTGGCCGGGTTCGAGCTGGAGACCAGGCACGCCGACTGGAGCGGCGCCGACTTCACCGCCGAGTCGCGCTCCCACGTATCCGTCTACCGCCTGCCACCGGAGTGATCGTTTCCGGCTGTGGGAGCTGACGTAGCCCGGCTGACCAGTTGCCGCAGGGCTTCGACGTGGCCATCGAAGGCCGTCCGGCCTCGCGGGGTCAGGGTGACCAGGGTGCGGCGCCTGCGGCCGGCGCCTTCCTTGCGGACCTCGGCGTACCCGGCCTCGGTGAGGGTGGAGATCTGTTTGGAGAGTGCGGAGTCGGTGAGTTGGAGGCTCTCCTTGAGGAAGCTGAACTCGGCCCACTCCGTCGCCGCGAGAAGCGCCATCAGGCCCAGCCGGGTCGGCGGATGGATCAGTTCGTCGAAGCCGACCGGGGTGGTCATGCTGTCGCCCGGCGCATCAGCGCCCGGTACAACGGTTGGGTGGCCGCGACGAAGGCGGCGAACAGCACGCCGAGGAGGGTGTAACGCAGCGGGATGTCGATCTGGTCCACCAGCCGCATCCCGGCGATGGCGAAAGCACCGGCAACGAGCGCGGAGCCACCGAAGATGGCCCAGAATCGGCCGGTCACCTGGGATTGGTGCATGACCGCCTTGCTGCGCCGGCCGGCCTGGGTGAAGCAGACCAGGGCGGCGACCATTGCGACAATGAAAAGGCTCAACTGCAGGGCCGAGGGCACGGGAAGATCCATTACTGCGAAACCGGCGATCCCCGCGAGCATGCCCGTGGCGTCCCAGCCGCGATGGCGGCCGCGGGATGCGCCGTCGATGACCTGGTTACGGCGCTTGGCGATCTCCGCGAGGCTGGCCTGGGCGTCCTCGATGTGGTCCATACGGATCCCTCCAGAGTTTGACTTGCCTAGTAGGAAAGTTAACACTCCACTTTCCCGTCAGGCAAGTCAAAAACGCCACTCGTCACGCCGCACGATCAGGGCTTCGAGGATGATCTATCCGGCAAGCCCGTTCGGGACTGCCCATCCTTCAAGCTCCCGCAGTACTCACAGGCCGCCTCCAGCAGCGGAACCTTCTCCCACGGCACATCGACCCCAGCACAGCCGCAGGACAGGTCAGCCCAAACGACCCGCCCGCCCTCGCCTCCCGCGACACCCAGGCGGGCGCAGAGCGCGGCCACGATGGCGAGCCCCCTCCCCGACTCGGCCAGGTGCGGCCCGGCACGAACGACGGGCTCGCCCGATCCCCCGGCGTCCTTCACCGCGACCCGGGCGATGGTCCCGTACGACCAGATCCCGACCGTGAAGACGCCGCCTGCCGACCTCGTGTGCAAGATCGCGTTGCTGGCCAACTCGACCACGCACGAGATCGCATCGTCGCGGACCGGGCAGTCCGCCAGCAGCGCCGCGGAGAGCCGACGCACAGCAGGCAGTTGCACTCGTTCGCCGGGAAAATCCCCGCGCCAAGCCATCCCGTTCATCGCCCCGTCCTCCTCCCCGTGGTGGCGTGCCACTCCCCACCACACCGACCGCTTCCGATGTCACGCTGCGCAGTCGCTCCGATACTTACATGTACTGTGCAAGCTTGCATAGCGAAATGCAGAACTACTCCACAGCCCGCCTACCAGGTGTAACCTGCCGAACAGCCGATCAAAGGTGGTGGCCATGAGCGGGAAGCGCGGTGTCACGCTCCGAGCCCAATGGCTCGGAAAGCACCTCAAGGAGCTACGCGAACGCGCCGACCTGACGCTGAAGGAGGCAGGCGACTACCTCCAGCGCGACGGTTCCACGGTCAGCCGCTTCGAGGCCGGCCTCTATCCCGCCCGCACCCCTGATGTCCTCGCCCTGCTCGACCTGTACGGCGTCACAGAGCCGAACGAGCGAGAAGGCCTCATCCGCCTGAGTCGCGAAGTCTGGCAGAACGGCTGGTGGGACTCCTACTCCGGCGACGTCTCACACGGCATCGTCGACTACGCCTGGCTGGAGAACCGCGCCAAGAAGATCAGCTCCTTCGAGGCTTTCATGATCCCGGGACAGTTCCAAACCCGCGACTATATGGAAGCCGTGATCCGGGAAGAGGACTCGGATGCTCCGGACGATCAGATCAACCGGTGGATCGAGTTCCGTCTCGCCCGCCAGAAAATTCTGACCGCCGACAGCTTCGGTATCGCCTCGATCATTGACGAGTCCGCCCTGCGTCGCGCGATCGGCGGCTCCGAGATCATGCGAAACCAGCTGGCTTGGCTCACGAAGTGCGCCTCGCTGCCGAATGTCGAGATCCGTGTCCTGCCACTCACCACGGGCGCGCATGCCAGCCCCGACGGCTCCTTCCACATCTTCGAGCTGCCCGAGCCCTATCCGGCCATCGCCTACGTGCCGACCCCGGCGGGCTCGATCTACGTCGAAGATCGAGCTGCAGACGTGCTAAAACTGAAATATGACCGCATTCGTCACGATTCGCTTGAGCCAGACGACTCACTGGCGCTGATCGCGGCGGTTGCGAGCAACCTCCCCACCGACTAGGGATGGAGCCACCGATCATGTCCGCTCCTGAAATCTCCTGGCACATCAGCAGCTTCAGCGCCAGCGGCGGCGGCAACTGCGTCGAGGCCGGTCCACTCAACGACGGCACGGGACGCGTGGCGGTCCGACACAGCAAGCAGCAAGGTGACCCGATCGTCTACACGAAAGCGGAGTGGCAGGCATTCCTGGCCGGAGTACGCGCAGGGGAATTCGACTTCTTCGACTAAGCGCCCTCCCACTACATCAGAAGCACCCTGCACCATCAGAGGTGAGCGTCCATCAAGTGATGCTGCCGGTGATAACCAAGGTAATCCTTGCTGATCTCATGCTTAACGATAAGGTCACCAATAGGCTCACCGTCGATTTGGTTAATCACTTGAAACGACTCGTCGATGACGATTGCGCCATATCGAAAGAGATCTGCGTGGTTCAAGCAAAGGCATAGCATATTGTCGTGGGCATCAGGTCCGTTATGGGGAAGATTCAACCCCTTTATGTGTACGGCAACCGCGATGCGAAGGCCACCTGGAACTTCGACGGTGAAATTGCAAACTTGGCAGGAATACTCATACAGGCGCTTAAGGCTATCCGCGATTGCAATGTCCGCATAAGTTTCGGTTGAGACCTTGCTCCATCGGCCTAAGTCCACCCCCCGCCCCGTCACATCCACTGATCGACGAACACCTGAGTCGACCGTTTTTTCCAGTCGAAACTGAAGTACGGTAGGACCGTCGACTCCCGGCTTAGTCCAATAGTCTGTAACACGGAAAAGTCCGTCGTAGCTATACCCGTACTCGGGAGAAAACTCCGGATTGCCTCCTGACCCACGCACAACTCTGACCGGGATTTCGGTTATTATGCTTTTGATAAGCGCAGCGTTACCGGAGTCGGTAGGAGATTGATCTGCTACCTGCTCGCCTGTGTTTGGATCGCGCCCTCCGTGGCCGGTATAGATAATCACGTTCCCATAATCGCGGTCATCTTTATAGCCACCGGAGACTACGATCGACTCGGCACCACCGCGTTCCGCAGTGCCACAAATTCCCGCTTGCAGGGGCCTATGAATGCCCTCATCGTGCAACTCTCGCCGGGTAGCGAACAGTCGAGAAGGCTCCACGTTCGCGACCGGTCCATAATGCTCTTTAGACGGCTGCTGGTAGGCCTTGTTGTAGAATAGCGGCAAATCCGCACCGAAGTCACGCTCGCGCTTCTGCGGAATAGGCAGACCCTTGTTATGCAGCGCTTCTCGTACAGTCTTAAACAGGACGTCCACCGTGAGCATCGCACCCTGATCCGGAATGCCATTTCTTATCAGGCTAATCAGCTCGCCGCTAAATGCGCTGTATTCTCCCACCACGCGGGCCGTGTCGTTAGCGGCAGCCATGACATAAGTGCCGCTCATAGCCGCACTATCCGCCAATCTAACCTCGTCATCAGCGCCCATAGCGCCTAGCGCGCGACCGCTATAGCAGCAATCGAGAATAACTACTTTATGCCGGGCCCGACTGTCGAGTAATTGATCCTTCAGATATGCATAGCGTACGGAAGTGTACATTCGATCCCTGTCAGACTCTGGCAGGGTGAGATATAGCTCGCCCGAGTCATCCAGGAGTCCGTGTCCCGAGAAGTACACGACCAGTGTATCTTCTGCCGCTGCGGCTGCTTCTCGGACCGGATCAAGCATATCCGTGGCCAGTTCCGGATCGCGCACTACCGTGCAGTGCGTTGGCGGAAGCCCCCAAAGCGCCCCATCCTCCAGCAACTCCTGCAACGCCTTTAAGTTGTTCTCGACTGCCGGCAGCGCAGCCATCTGCAGATAGCTGCTTGTGCCAATGAGAACGGCGCGCGACTTAAGGGTATTGGGCGGTTTAGTCATGGTCCTTAGTAGCAGCTAAGATTTTTACGACGTCATCGGCGGTAGCTTCGCTCAACTCTATTTTGAGGTCACCTTTTTCAATGATGACCGTGGACTTGTGCCGTCGCGTCTGCAGCCAGCCGCGTATGACATCTGCGAGACCCGGCAGTTGGAGCCCACTGGTTACGATCAGAGTGATGAGATCGAGGGTATCTCCCATCTCATCAGGCTGGGGCTCTCTCGATAACAGGCGAATATTAGCGTGCTGCCGAACATTCGGTTCATCGCGAAGCCAGGCGTATAACGACCTTAACTCCTGATCGGCCTTGTATCCAGTAATACGGATATTGATGCTCAAGGACAGCCCCGTTCGCCCACGTCTAGCGTTCAGCGGAAGGGACCTAGATTACCCAACAACCATCCCCTTTGCCGCCGAAAGCCGCGAAAGTGGGCGAACGTATCTGCATGCCGGCGAAGTAGCAGCTCAGCGGCTCTCCTGCCGCCGGATCCCCTTCAGGCCGCCAGGCACCTACGCGTACATGTCACGCGGGCTGCTCACAGAGCCTGGCAGGAGAACTATCCTGATCACGAGAAGGAGATCGCCTTCTCGAGACCTCATAGGAGGCAGCCACCCCGTGGCGGACACCCCCATCACTGGCCTGTACGACTCGCTGCTCACCGACCAACTCAAGGAGCTGGCGCGCAGTTGGGGCGAGGCAGGGCACCTTGTGGAGGTAGCCCAGGTGCACAGAGAAGAGGTTGCTCACCTGTTGGGCCGCTTCCTGGGCCAGACCGCCACCCAGGCGTTAACGCTGCTTAAGACCCCCGAGGAACAGGTAGAGCTCGCCAACCGCCTCATGGGACTGCTTTTTGAGACTGAAGCGATTTCGGACGGCCCATCCAGGCTCCTGTCGATCGTCAAAGACACCCCCGGCGCCAGCTCGCCTGCAAGGCCATTGACCTCGCTATCGGAGGCGGCACTACTCACCAACGCCCGCGAAGACCCTAACCTTGCCCACGAACTGGCGACCGAGTTGACCAGCGCCGATAGGGTGGATCTGCTTTGCGCCTTTGTGAAATGGTCGGGACTCCGCATCCTGGAGCGTCCGTTGGCAGAGCTACGCCATCGGAACGTGCCAGTGCGTGTCATCACCACCACCTACATGGGCGCAACCGAACGGCGTGCGCTGGACCGGCTGGTCCGCGACTTCGGCGCTGAGGTTCGCATCAGTTACGAGCAGAACAGCACGCGCCTGCACGCCAAGGCATGGCTCTTGCGGCGCCGCACCGGGTTCGATACGGCCTACGTGGGCAGCTCCAACCTCTCCCGGGCCGCGCTACTGGATGGTCTGGAGTGGAACGTTCGCCTCTCGTCGGTCACTACACCGCGGCTCCTGGACAAGTTTGAGGGAACGTTCGACTCGTACTGGAACCGGCCCGAGTTCGAGCCGTACCACCCCGAGATTGACGCCGACCGACTCGACGAGGCCCTGTCCCGGTCCAAGTCAGGTGAGCGGCTGTTCGACATCCCCGCCTTGGTCCCGCATCCCTTTCCGCATCAGCGAGAGATGTTGGAAGACCTGGACGTGGAGAGAACGGTCCATGGCAGGCATCGCAACTTGCTGGTTGCGGCTACGGGCACCGGCAAGACTGTGGTGGCCGCGTTCGACTACCGCAACTTGCAGCAGCGCCTCGGCCGCCAACCGACGTTGCTCTTCGTGGCGCACCGCAAGGAGATCTTGGCGCAAGCGCTGCGTACTTATCGGCAGGTGCTGGCCGTCTCCGACTTTGGCGAGCTGCACGTGGGAGAGGAGCGCAGCAAGCACTGGCGCCACGTGTTTGCGTCGGTTCAGTCGTTGAGCCGGAGCATCGAAAGCTTCGAGCCAGACCACTTCGACGTGGTCGTCATCGACGAGTTCCACCATGCCGCAGCTCGTACGTACGAACAGATCATCAACCACCTCAAGCCCAAGGAACTGCTCGGGCTCACCGCCACGCCAGAGCGCGCCGACGGCACCTGGGTCCAGGACAAATTCTTCGGTGGTCGTATCGCGTCGGAGCTACGGCTGTGGGATGCCCTCGATGCCGATTTGCTCTGCCCGTTCCATTACTTCGGTATCAACGACGAGACCGATCTCAGCACGGTGAAGTGGTCGCGCGGCTCCTACGACATCGCGTCGCTGGATAACGTGTTTACCGGCGACACCGCACGTGCGCGATTGGTATTCAACGCACTCTTGGACAAGGTCAGCGACACTGCTGCGGTGCGCGGGCTGGGCTTTTGTGTTTCGGTACGGCATGCGTACTTCATGGCCGAGTTCTTCACCGCAGCGGGATTGCCGTCCTTGGCTGTGGACGGCTCGACCGAGAGCACCGCACGTCAATCAGCCCTGAAGGCGTTGCGCGATGGAGAGGTCAGGTTCCTGTTCGCTGTAGACCTCTTCAACGAGGGACTCGACGTGCCTGATGTGAACACGCTGCTTCTGCTGCGCCCCACCGAGAGCGCCACGATCTTCCTCCAGCAACTCGGTCGCGGCCTGCGTCGCACACCAGAGAAGGACGTGCTGACCGTCCTCGACTTCGTGGGCCAGCACCGCAAGGAGTATCGCTTCAGCAATAGATTCCAAGCGCTCACCGGGTTCGCCCGCGGCCGGCTTGAATCGCAGACCAAGAACGACTTTCCCCTGTTGCCATCCGGCTCTCAGATCGTCCTCGACCGGGTCACCAAGGCCCGTCTGCTTGAGGAACTCAAGGTCCATCTCAGTGCGACGGTCAATACTCTCAAGCAGGAGATTCGCTCCTACACCGAGACATCCCTCGCCGGTTATCTAGAGGCCAGCGGCCGTGACATCAGCGACATTTACCGCAACAAGCGCTATTGGACGACCCTGCTTCGGGGTGCCGGACTGCTCGTTGGCGATGCCTCCCCGATGGAGGAGATGCTCGGCCGTCGGGTACGCGCTCTGCTGCATGTAGACGATCGCCGTAGAGCCACGGCGTACACCGAACTTCTACGCCCTGACGGCCCCCGATACGACGACCTCTCCCCCATCGACCAGGCGTTCGCGTGCATGCTGTTCTTCTCGTTCTGGCGTGATGGTGGCAGCTTCGCTTCCTATGACGAAGGCCTACAGCAGTTGCGGGCCGAGTCGGCACTGTGCGCAGAGATCGAGCAAGTCCTTACTCACGGGATCGAGCGTCCCCGACACGTCACCAAACCCCTTGGAAGCTCGCTCGCCCATGTACCCCTTGTAGTCAACGGCCACTACTCCACAGACGAAGTTCTCGCCGCCTTGGGCTGGGCGAGTCTCGGCCGCTCCGTGCCTTCTACGATGCGCGAGGGGGTGGCCTGGAGCCCCACGGCCCAGTGCGATGCCCTGTTCGTTACCTTGCAAAAGAACGAGAAGGAATTCTCACCGCAGACCATGTATAGGGACTACGCCCTCACCCCGAAGCTCTTCCATTGGGAGTCCCAGAATCGGACCGGGGCTGGATCACGCACAGGTCAGCGCTACCAAACCCATGAGGGGGATGGCAGCCACGTCCTGTTGTTCACCCGGGAACGCACTGAGAACGACAATCGTCATCCCGAAGCATTCGTGTTTCACGGCACCGTCCGCTACGTGGGCCACACCGGCGAACGACCCATGGCCATAACGTGGGAGTTGGACGAGGAGATGCCAGCTGACCTGTTCCGCCGCGCCGCCATCGCCGGGTGAACCCAGGCGACACGGCGGCGAGCTGCAAGACCGAGACGGCGCCAAGACCGCCCTGTTCCGCCGGTATGGCTCGCCGTCTCACCCGAGGAAGACGCGCCCGGCGACAACGCACTACATCTGCGACTGAAAACACGCTACAAAACGATCTTCTCGAATATGCCCAACGCCAAGAAACAAATTGTTCGTACTCGGAGACTTGCTAGATGTCTGCAGTTGTGGTCTTCACAGAAGATGAACCCTGGTTCATCAACTCGTACAACTGGCACCCCATCTTGGAGCGCTCAACCGCCGCCTCGATGAGCTCGGCCGACCGTGAAAAGCTCGACGAACATATCGATGTAATTGGGGTAAACTTCCCCCTAATCGAAGGGGCCGGCGCCCGGCGCGCGGTCGCCGAATTCCTCCTCAGGATAGTGGAAGAACTCCAGCAGGATCTGGCTGCGAGCGGCGAAGAGAACAGTGCGGAGGCCATGGCAAAGTACGAGGATCTTACACGCAAGATGCGCAGAGAGATCCGACAGATCACAACATAAGGATCTTAATAAATCACGGTCATGGGTGAGGCGCCATCGTCTGGCAACAGCCGCCCAAGGCGCTCCCGCAGGTGCTGCCCCGCTAGCTGCCCATCGATGTCGACCGCGAGACAACCTTTGTGAGAAGTCGTTGACCACGGGCGATGCTGCGGTTTTGATGGTTGGGAAATCCCAGGATGGTCTCCTAAATGAGAGAAGCCGGATGCCCCTCGAGCCCCGATTCCGCAGGGTTGCAGCACTACATCGCCGTTTCGTAGATCGAGAAGCCGCCTTCGAGGCCTTCTCCGAGGAGCATTCCAAGGTCGGGCGTGGACCCAGGATTCTCAACGTGACCGGTGTCGGGGGAATCGGTAAGTCCCGGTTGCTGCGGGAGTTCGGTGGGCGGGTCAAGGACACGCATCGGGTCGCCACGCTTGATCTGCAGGTGCCCGCGCACCGGCATCAAGAGGACGCGCTCGCCGTTCTGCGGGTGCAGCTCGGTGAGCGGGGTGTGCGGTTCGATCAGTACGACATCGCCTATGCGGTGCTGTGGCAGCGGCTCCACCCGCACCTCGGGCTGACCCGCGCGGAGTTGCCGTTCATCGAGCACAGCGAGGTGCTGTCCGAGTTGCTCGACACGGCTGCGGGGGTTCCGGTCTTCGGCACTGCCGTCAGCCTGCTCAAGCTCATGGACAAGGGCAACGCCACCCGCAAGCGCCGCCGTCACCTGCAGCAGAACGAGACCTTGCGGCAGCTCGACCTGCTGCCGGGCGCGGAGTTGGTAGACGCCGTCACGTACATGTTCGCCGAGGACCTGCGGGCCGGCAGCGAGGGCAAGCCGTACGTCCTCTTCGTCGACGCGTACGAGGCTTCAGGCCGTGCGGATGGCAGCGATGTCTGGTTGCGGGACCTGGCCGCGCAGCTTGATCGCGGCCTGACCGTGATCGCGAGCCGGGAGGCGCTGGGCTGGGAGGTCTACGACGCCGACTGGCGGGAGGTGATTCGGGAGTTCCCGATCGAAGGGCTGCCGATGGAGGCGCGGATGGAGCTGCTGTCCGACGGCGGAGTGAGCGATCCTGTGCAGCGGGAGGTGATCGCGCAGGCGAGCGTCGGCCTGCCGTTCTACCTGCATCTGGCTACTGACAGCCGAGGGAGTGGCCATGTGGTCTCTCAGGACGAGATCGCGCAGCGGTTCCTTGAGCATGTCAGCGCCGAGGAGCGGCGGTACTTGCAACTGCTGAGCGTGGCTCGGACCTTCGACTACGACCTCTTTCATGGGCTCGCGGCGGCGTTCCAGCTGCCGGGTGGGCGGCTGGCCTGGGAGGGGCTGACCGCTTACTCGTTCGTCTATCCGGCGGCTGGCGGAGGGTTCCAGCTGCACCGGCTCATGGCCGACATGCTGCGGGGGCGGCTGTCGCCGGCGATGGCGGACGATGCTCACAGCGCCCTGTACCTGCTGTGGAGTGAGCGCGCCACAGATGCGGTGGGCATGCGTGAGGCCGCGTATCACGGCCTGTACGCGGGCGCGATCAGCGATGGCGATCTGCTGGTGTACGCCGACCGGATTACTGCCTGTGGGGGAACTCAGGGGGTCGCCGGACTGATCTCGGACCTGCAGGACCATCTGGGCGGTGGTGGGGATCCTGCGTTGGAGGAGGCGGCCGCCTGTCTGGCCGCCGAAGCCGCGGTCCTGCTCGGTGACTCCGATCGGATCAACGAACTGACGCCCGACGCATCGTGGCGGCTGGACACCGAGGCGGGTGCCCGGTTGGCCGTGGCCGCTGGTCATGGGCGGCGTATCGCTGGGCAGACGACGCGGGCGCTCCGTATCTACAGCGATGTCCTGGATGTGCACACCGGTCCGGCACGGTGGCCGGCCGGGCTGTGGGCCGCCGACCTGCACATGGCGCAGGGGCGGTTCCGGCGGGCGTTCGAGCTGGTGGAGCAGGTCACCCGGGAGTGCCCCGAGGATGCTGGTGTGCTGCGCGGGGATCTGGCCCGGTTGCTGCACTTGGCGCTGCGGTTCTCATACGACTTCACCGCCGCCGATCGGCAGCTGCAGGAGGCGGCGCGGCACTACCAGAAGGCTGGGACGATCGTCGGAGAGGCGTTGATCACGACCAACAGGGCGGAGCTGTTGGCGTGGACCGATCCGTTCGCCGCGGTCGCGGTGGCCCGTAAAGCGGTGGAGGCCAACACCGATCTCGGGGCGATTCACGAGGTAGGCAAGGCCTATAGCGCGCTCGGCCAAGCTTTCCTGACGCTCGGGCGGCTCGATGAGGCGGCCGATGCGCTGGATTCCGCGTGCGTGGCTCTGGAGAAGGCGCGTTACCGGTCGGGGCGTGCGCGCGCCGAGTTGCTGCGGGCGTGCCTGCACGCGCGGTGCCAGGAGCCGGATCAGGCGGCGGCCTCGGCTCGCTGGGCGGTGGACGAGCTTGTCGACGCGGAGGTCTATCCCACGCTGATCGTCGTCGCCGATCGGCTGCTGGCTGCGGTGAACCGGCGGGATGAGAGGGTGAGCACAGCCGCTCGGCAGGCGTGGGCCGCGATCGAGCCGATCGACTCGCGGGACGCGCTGGAGGACCGTATGACGCACTACCTGCGAGGGCTGCTGGGATGACGATCGACCTCTATCAGGCCGCGCTCGCCGCCTCGGGAAGCCGCGGTTTCTACAACAAGAACGTCCGCGTCGACGGCCCGTCCGGGCCGGTGATCGTCCGTATCCCGCTGCATGATGCGGACAGCGTGGACCTGCGGATCTGGCAGGAGCAGGACGTTCTTGCCGCCATCGCGCCGTACGTGACCCACGCTCCGCGGCTCCTGGATGCCTGCGCATCGCCTGCGTACCAGGTGCACGAGTTCATCTCCGGTGACGTGCTGGACGACATCGCGCCGCGTGGGCGGCACGTACCGCCGATCGTGCTGGATGCGGTGGTCGAGCTGTTCACGCAGCTGGCGGAGGTTCCCCGCGAAAGCTTGCCCGGCCTGCCGATCAGCTGGGCGCAGGACGGGGACACTGTTGCGTTCGCGAGGGTGCTGTCGGATACCACGCAAGGCGTTTACGACGCTTTCCGCGGGGAGTTCGGCGGGCTCTTCGCCGAGCTTGGCATCCCCGCCGATCCGCTGGCCCCAGCTCGGGAGCGATGGTCCACCCTGGCCTCACGGCCGTTCCGGCTCGTCCACTCGGACGTCCACCGCAAGAACGTGATCATCAATGGCGAGCGGGTGGTCTTCCTCGACTGGGAGCTCGCGTTGTGGGGTGACCCGTTGTACGAGCTCGCGGTGCACTTCCACAAGATGGCCTATCAGGTCGATGAATACGAAGCCGTCCTGGCGCGGTGGGGCGCGGCGATGGCGCCGCAGCTCACCCACGGCTGGGAGCGCGATTTGCAGACCTATCTCGCTCACGAGCGGGTGAAATCGGCCATCGTCGACACCGTCCGCTACACCCAGCTCATCGTCTCGGGAAAGCTTCCCACCGCCGAGGAACGGGAACTGATCGACAAGCTTGCCGACAAGCACGCGGCTGCGGCGACCGTATGGGGGCGGCCCGAGGCACCGGATCGGGAACGGATTGACAGGGCGGTGCGGCGCGCCTGATCAGGGTTCGATGTCCTGGCCGACCGTGCTCCACATGCTGTCGAACCACGCCCGCGCCTGAGCCACGTACTGCGAGGCCATCGAGGACGGGTCCTCGGTCACCGCGTGGTGGAACAGGACCGCGTCCCGGCCCATGACGTCGTACAACTCCTTGCGCTCCCCCTCGACGCGGGCCGTGTGCCTGACGACCGGGTAGAAGCCGAAGAACGCCTGTTCACGGTTGATCACGTACAGCTTGAAGGGCGGCGTTGCCGCGTAACTGCGTACCGCCACCGAGGCGCTCTTCACCAGGTCGAGATCGGCCAGCTCGTGGACGCCATCGGCGATGGACTGCACGCTCCGCCGCAGGATTCGCTGGGACCGGCGCCTGATCGCCGGGTCGCTGGAGAGGTTCTCGGCCAGGCAGGGCAGGAGCATGGGCTGATCCAGGTCAGGGACGAGGATCCGCACGATGATCGACTCGGGAGTGAGCCGACCGATGCGTACCTTGTCGAGCGGCTCCTGAATCATCCCGGCCAGCGTCTCACCGGAGAAGCCGGCGAAGTCGATGAAGACGTTCGCCCGCTCGAAGGCGCGCTCCAGGTGGGGGCGGAGCCCAACCGGGCGCTCGGTGCGTTCGCGTACATACACACCGCTGCCCTGCCGGGAGACGACCAGCCCTTCGTCGCGGAGAAGGCGGATGGCCTGCTGCACGGTCATTCGGGCGACGCCGTACGTCGCGGCCAGCTCCGTGCCCGAGGGAAGTCTCTCGCCTGGCTCGAACTTCCTGGTCAGGATCGCCGCGCGCAGCGCGTTGGCCACCTGCTTGTACGGCGGACGCGGGTCATCGGGATCCAGGCCGGTCATAGCGCAAGTCTAGATTCGCCTAGCTTTCCTAGGCCAGCTTTCGTGACTCTCTTGACATGAGCCATCGCAGAGAGTGACAGTGAATCTGTCTAGGCAAGTTAGGTCAATCGCTCGAAGGTGGGCCCGATGCACTGTGACACGAACTCCCTCCCGTTCTCCGACGTGATCGGTCCAGAGCTGATCGACGCGATGCTCCGGCTCCGCCCCGGCGGACTGACCTGGCGCCGCACCTTCCCCGGCCAACTGGACCAGATCCCCCAGGCCCGCCACTTCGTCCGCTTCCTCATGGAGGACTCACCGCACCGCCACGACATCGAGCAGATCACCGCCGAGCTGTCGGCGAACGCCGTGGTCCACACCAGCAGCGGCCAGTGCTTTGGCGCCTTCTTCGTTGAGCTCATCCGCAAGCCCACAGTCGTCCGCGTTACGGTCTACGACTCCGGCTGGGGAGCCACCCCTAGATTCGACAGCCCCAACCCCGACTTGTTGGCTGAGTGCGGCCGGGGCCTGGCCGTGGTCGCAGCCCTGGCCACCAGGGTCGGCCGCCGCGGTACCCAGGCCCTAGGCCACGCAGTCTGGGCCGAAATCTGCACGCAACCATCTTGATCGCCTTTGGTGTCAACGGCCCGATGCGGTCGGCCGGCACGCTCAGCGGCGTCAGCCCCGTCTGCTCGGGTCATCTCTCGCGGGGTGCCACATAGGTTCCGCGGCCTCGTATCGCGATGATCAAGCCCTCCTCGCGCAGGATGGCGATGGCTTTTCTGACGGTGTCGCGGCCCACCTCGTGCTCATGCATCAGCCGTTGCTCGGTCGGGATCCGCCGATTGGGCGCGTCGCCGTTCAGGCAGGGAGCAGTCGTCCCAGGGTGCCGGTCCGCAAGGCTAGCCGTGGCAGTCGACCATCGTGAGTTCCTCGTCACCGGGCACGGGGTCGAGCAGCCGCCAGAACGTGGTGGCCCAGCCCTGCGACGTCGCGCTCCACACGTCATCGCCCAGGTCTTCGCAGGAGTGCCACGTCTCGTTGACGACCAGCACCTCGTTCACTCCCGCGGACCGAACCTGTTGCTCGACATACGCAACCCTCGGGTCAGCGGCGTACAGGCAAAACGCCTCCTGCACGTCCGCCACGGACGTATCGAACGGCGAGGCCGCCGCCACCCAGGGAATCTTGAGGTACTCCTCGCGCAGCGCCGCGTCCCACTCCGAGTTACCCGTCCGCCGGATCAGCCAATCGGCCCAGGGAAGAGGTCGCTCCACTGTGCGCTCTGCCAGCCCCTCCTGACCAGCTCGAATGTGTCCCACCGAGAAGAGGAAGGAGTGACCAGCGGGCCCGTGGAAACCGCCGCTCACCGAGCGCCTCGGGCGGCGACCCACACCCCGGCGCACGAAGGAAACGGACGATCAGGTGGAAACCTCCGCCTGCCCGCACAGTTCAGCCGGGACGACCGTCCCCTGAGCCATCGAGGCTGGGCGCAGGCATTCGTTCTGGCCTGGCAGCGCATCACCCATCTCCCGGCCCTCGCCCGAGTGCCTGACCCTCGCCGCAACCTCCAGGACCGCAATGCTACGAACCGGTTCGGAAATCGAGTTGTCGCTGCTCAGGAGTTCTCTCTGCTCAGAGCAGATCTGCCCCAGGCGGATCGTTTCGACGCCGATCCGGATCGCCTCACATAATGGACGCATGAGCGAAGAATCGAAACTTCCACTGTTCAACGCGCGGGTAAGACGCGAGCTCTACGAGCAGCGTGTTCTCGTTCTCGACGGCCCTCTCGATGACGACAATGGGACACTGCTGGCCACGCAACTGATGGCACTCGCCACGCAGGATGCGTCGACCGATATCGCATTGTGGATTCACTCCCCGGGCGGCTCGGTTCCCTCGATGCTTGCGATCCGCGACATCATTCGAATCATTCCCTGTGACGTATCGACCCTCGTGCTGGGCATCGCTTACAGCGCCGGGCAATTCTTGCTGTCGTCGGGGGCCCGGGGAAAGCGCCGCGCCCTGCCGCACGCACGCGTCCTGATGCACCAAGGCTCGGCGGGAATCGGTGGCACCGCAGTCGACATCGAACTGCAGGCCGGCGACCTTCGGCATACTCGCGACACGGTGCTCGGTCTTATCGCCGAGGACACGGGTCAGCCTGTGGAGCGCATATTCGAGGATTCTCTGCACGATCGTTGGTACACAGCGCAAGAGGCACTGGACTACGGCTTCATAGATGCAATCGTGCAGAACTTCGACGAAGTCGCGCCACACAATCGCCCACGGCCCGGATTCGGCGTCACCGAAGGAGTCCCCCAGTGACCACATATACGATCCCGAACGTCATCGCTCAGAACCCTCGTGGCGAGCGGGTCATGGATGTCTACTCGCACCTGCTCACCGAGCGAATCGTCTATCTGGGCACCGCAATTGACGCGGGCGTCGCGAACGCGCTCATCGCGCAGCTGATTTTTCTGGAGTCAGACAACCCCGATGCGGAAATACAGTTCTATATCAACTGCGAAGGCGGGGACCCGAGTGCAATGCTCGCGATATACGACACCATGCGCCATATCCGCCCGCGGGTTTCGACAACCTGCGTTGGACAGGCCGTCGCGGTGGGTGCTGTCCTTCTCGCCGCGGGAGCCGAGGGAAAACGTGCCGCTCTCCCACACGCACGAGTAATCCTGCACCAACCGGCCGCTCAGGGGCGCGGAGCGATCCCCGATCTCATCTTGCAAGCCGACGAGGTCGTACGTGTCCGGGCGGACATCGAGCGCATACTGTCACGGCACACCGGCCAGACGATCGAAACCCTACGCGCCGACACCGATCACGATCGCGTGTTTACCGCGACCGCGGCCTTGGAGTACGGGCTCCTCGATCAGATCATCGAGGAGCATGCATAGCCCGTGGATAACCCCGGCAAGCCGCGCTATGCGGCCAGAGCATACGCCGCCGAGCAGGTAGCACCTCTCGACGCGCTGTGCTGAGCAGACCGCAAGCTCTCGGCAACGGCGAGGGTCAGATCGACCAGGGTCACATCCAACGCGCCGGCGACCGCAGCGATCATTTCGCTCGACGGCTCCTTGACGCCTCGTTCCATCTCGGAGAGATATTGCGGCGAGACTCCGGCGCGACTTGCGGTGTCGCTCAACTTCTCGCCCCGCTCGTGACGAAGAGCTCTCAGACGCTCACCGAGCACGTGCCGCCACAGCGGCTCGCGAGCCGGAGACGGCTTGGGCACGGTCCGATCGATCGCTGGGCGTAGCGGCGGGATGGAGGAGGCCATGCTTCACCATAGGTAGACGGCGCGTTCGAGTTCTGCCAGCTTCGCGCAGAGCAGAACCGTCCCTGCCTCCTCCGCTCAGCCTCAGGGCGCATCTGCGCGCTCACCGAGTGGTCGCCGTCGCGGCGATCACTCGGTGAGGCCGGTGACCAGCCACATGAGCAGTGCGCGCACACCGTGCCCAGCAGGTGGCCGACACGGCCCGGCAGATGCTGAGGTGTCAGCCCCCGCCGCCGCCGCAGCCGCCACCGCAGCCGCCGCCACCGCAGCTCGCCGACCCGCCACCGCAGCCACCGCCCCCATAGCCACCCCCGCCCCAGCGGTTACGCCGCCGGGCGCCGGACATCTCGTCCGCCAGTGCGCGGTCGACCGGACCGTACAGGGCGATCGCAGCGGGGCCTTCGGCGGCGTACCGGGGGTTGTCCCGCTTGGCCGCCTCCAGGCTCGCCTGGCCGGCAGGTGTCAGGCGCCTTGGCCATGTCCTTGGCTCGTACCACCTGATCGCGATCCGCGCGGCCAGGATCACCATCGCGAGGACACACACGGCGAACGCCGACAGCAGCGTCACCCGCATGACCAGGGCGGTCCACACCACCCCCACCATCCCGGTCACCGCGGTCCATGTCAGCACCGACAGTATGTCGAGCCGCCGGTCGGCCCGAGCGAAGGCGTCGCGCGGGCGCAGCATCCCGATCTCGATGAGGCGGCGGTCGAGGGAGAACATGTGCGGCGTACCCTCCATCTCCTTCCGCAACTCCTCCCCGGTCAGGCCTGAGCGGTACCCGGAGACGAAGCTGAGCACCTGCCGTTCGAGGGAGTCGCGCGGCTTGACTTCCGACCGGACCGGGTACATGCGGCCCTCGCGGGTCATGCGCACCATTCCGGCTTCGGCCAGCACTGCGATGGCGGTGATCGCCGCACTTCGCTTCCCACCGTCCAGATAGGCGAGCTCGTACGGGGTGAGCTCACGCGGCTCGAAGCCGGCGACCGCCGCAGCGGCGGCGGCGAGTTCGCGTCTGAGCGAGCGGACGGTGACGACGACCAGAACTGCCAAGACGATAGAGACGATCAGCAGGATCAGGTCCATCCAGGCGTTCCTCCCCAATGGCGCCGCAAGGGCTGAGCACCTCGCGTGAAACGCAAAGCCCGCGTAACCTGCCGGACGCTCGGGTTGTCACCGTTCCCCGGACGTATGCCCTCCACCGCCATCGCCGACACACCGAGCTGAATCGGGTGGCCACGCCGCGAGATCGACTCGGCGGCCTCGTGACGAGTATCTGCAGGTCGAGTGACGATGCGCACGTCAGCCGCGCCGGCCGTCGTGCTGATCTCGGGTACTCAGCGTTGAATGACGGGACTCGTCGGCCATGCGGGAGCCGTGCTCCTGCGCGAATGCGCGGATCAGGTCGGATTAACCGGCACGCTGAGCGGGGTGTTGGCTCGGTTGGGCGGCTCTCTGGCGTGGGACCGCGGAGTGGTGCTGGTCCAGTTGGCGGTGGCGATCACGCTCGGGACGAGCGGGGGCGTATCCTACTCGTGGACCCCGCGTACAAGCCCGACTGGGATCTGCCGGGAGGCATGGCGGAGGCCGGCGAGTCGCCTGCCGCTGCCGCTCGGCGGGAGATCAAGGAGGAGTTGGGCCTGCACCTGGAGGTCGGGCAACTCCTTGTGGTGGATTGGGTGCCGGCTCATGGGCCCTGGGACGACTCGCTGATGTTCGTCTTCGACGGCGGCACGGTGACCGGTGACCAGGCTCGTGCGCTCCAGGTCGTGGACGAGGAGCTCGCGGAGCTTCGCCTTGCTGAGCCCGCCGAGGCCTGCCGACTCTTGCGATCGTACATGTGGAAGAGGGTTCGCTCCGCTCTCGATGTGCTCAGGGGTCAGCCTGCGACCTATCGGGAGTACGGGCGGCGGATGACCAAGGGGCCCGGCCATGAGATTACTGATCCACCAATCCCTGGTTCGTGAACCTATCCGTTGCTCGGGTCAACTCTCGCGGGGTGCCACGTAGGTGCAATCGAAGGCGTCGCCGTCCAGGTGGGGCGAGCAGTTGTCCCAGGGTGCCGGTCCGCAAGGTTACCCGTGGCAGTCCACCATCGTGAGTTCCTCGTCGCCGGGGACGGGGTCGAGCAGTCGCCAGAACGTGGTGGCCCAGCGCTGCGACGTCGCGCTCCACACGTCATCGCCCAGGTCTTCGCAGGAATGCCACGTCTCGTTGACGACCAGCACCTCGCTCACTCCCGCGGACCGAACCTGTTGCTCGACGTACGCAACCCTCGGGTCAGCGGCGTACAGGCAAAACGCCTCCTGCACGTCCGCCACGGACGTATCGAACGGCGAGGCCGCCGCCACCCAGGGAATCTTGAGGTACTCCTCGCGCAGCGCCGCGTCCCACTCCGAGTTGCCCGTCCGCCCGATCAGCCAATCGGCCCAGGGAAGAGGTCGTTCCAGCCCTTTCACGGCCTCCATGAACTCGGCGAACGTCGTCTCGGCCTGCTCCCGTGCGAGCCGCCGCATCCCTTCGAAGTCGACCTCGTCCTTCGACGCGCGGCTCACCCACTCGCCGTCGCGGTGCAACAGCACGCCCTCGAATCGACCGCCCTCTCGGTAGTAGTCGAAGCGCGCGTCAGGGTTGGTTTCCTGCTCGATGACGTACTCGTCCGGCCCGACCCTCTCGACATCCGTCCCGAGCCAGTGGGTAAGCACGGCGGCAACGTCCGTCAGGTCGTCGACCTCGTCAGAGGGGTCTTCCGCCAGGGCCGTTTCGTATTGCTCGCGCCATGAGTTCAACGGCCACTGGCCCGGCTCGTCAGGCAGGTTGATCAAGGGATATGGCTGGAACGGATCGAGCTGTTCCTCGACGTCACCGACGACGAGCACGGGGAAATGAGCCATGCCCGCGAAGCTAACAGCATGTTGATCATTGACGTCGCCGCCGCGGTTCAGGACCAGGAAGGTGCGCAGACTGCGCGGGGTGGCTACTCGGAACGCCGCGGGGACAGGCCGTCCAGCACTATGTCGACCGCTCTGTCCACGACGGTCCGGTCGCCCCGGGCGTTGGCCAGCGCTCTGATCAGCATGTAGACCTCATCTACCGTTGCGTCCGCGCGCACCTCACCGGCTTGCTGGCCGCGGGACAGCAACTCCTCGACGGCTTCGCGCACCGTAGTGGCCGCAGCCTCCACCTCATCAGCGGAGCCTGTCGAGTCGGCGGGCTCCTCCAGCAACGCGACGAGCGCGAGCTTCGCCGGAGCGCCTGAGACCATCTCCCGGAACGTCTCCCGGAACGCCGCCCCGGCCTCGCCGCCCTCGCCCCGCGCCCGCGCTGTTTCAGCGAGCAGGGTGAGGTGCCGAACGATCGTGGCCTTGACCAGCACCCGCTTGGTCGGGAAGTGCCGGAAGACGGTGCCGATTCCGACGCCGGCCCGGCGCGCGACCTCCTCGGTCGAGCCGGCGTTGCCGAACTCGCCGAAGACCTCTTCGGCCGCGGCCAGCACCCGGTCCCGATTCGCCCGCGCGTCGCTCCGCATCCCACCATCGTCCCACCCCGGCAGTCTTGCTCCAGCAGGCCCCGGTGACCAACTTTTGCTATTCGGAGTTTCGACTCCGTATCATTTGGAGTGAAGGCTCCGCTTAGAAGGGTAACCATGATGCGAACCCCCGAAGACATATTCCGTGCCATGCTCGACGCCGCCTGCCGGCTGCAGAACGGTGATCGCGACCAGGTCGACAAGCTGGTCGAGTTCTACGCCGAAGAAACCGACGTGCGGCACCCGATGGCCCCACTCGGCGACACCCCGATGCTCAGCCGCGAAGCACTCCGACAGCACTTCGCCGCGGCGGGGCCGGCTGGCCTGGCAGGCTTTCGCGTTGAGGATGTACGCGTCCATCACACTGCCGACCCCGAGGTGGTCATCGGCGAGTTCACTTACCGCGGCGACGCGGGCTGGGCGGCGTCGGGCATCATCGTCTTCCGGATCCGCGAAGGGCTGATCGTCGAGTCGCGGGACTACATCGACCATCTCGGGCTCGCTCGTGCCACAAACACACTCGACGCCCTCTGCACACAGCTGACAAGCGCCTAGCCTGCATAGAAGAACCGCGCCGGTGGGCGCTTCGACCTCGAACCTCGCCGACGGCGCCCACCACCCCGCTCGCGCCGGCGGTCCACACCGGCCACCTGATCTGCTACGACGCTGCCGCAGGAGAACGTGGTTCGGCCACACCAGGGTCCGCCCCGAGGGCACCACCCGCACGGAGGGATCGGGGTCAGATCGTCTTTGACAGGTATGGGTCGGTCGGGTCACCGTGTAGGTATGTCGCACGCCGCGCGGATCCTGACACCGGCGATCACCACTCCGGACACCCAGCAAACCGTGTCATTCCTCGGCGAGCTTTACCACCTGCGCGTCACCGGCCACGACACCGGCGGTGGGTTCGCGGTCGTCGAGACCCGGGGCGGTCGCGGGCATGGCAGCCCGATGCACGTCCACCGGGTTGACAGCGAGACCTTCGTGGTGCTCGACGGGGAGCTGCGGATGGTGGTGGACGGCCAGGAGCACCGGGCCGGCGCCGGCTGCGCCGCCGTGCTGCCCGCCGGGCGGCCACATGGGTTCGTGGTGACGAGCGACTCCGCCCGGTACCTGACGCTGCACCACGGCCCAGGCTTCGCCGACTTCCTGATCGACGCCGGCGGCAAGGTCGGGGCGAAACCTGACCTGGGCCTGCTGACCGAGATCGCGGCGCGGCACGGGATCGACATCGTCGGGCCACCCCTGGTGCCGTGAGGGCGTCCAGGATTATGAACGCCCCCGCCTCACCGCGCCGGTTCGGGTATGCGGGACGGTGCCCTGGTGTGGGTTTCCACGCCGAAGACGACGACCGCGATGACCGCCAGAACCAGCGGGATCGCGCCGAGTAGCGCGGTGGTCCCGATTGAGGGGACTGTGAGTCCGGTGACCAGGACCGCGGTCACGGCGACGCCGCCGAACTTGCCGACTCCGGCCGACAGGCCGGATCCACGTGAGCGGATCTGCGTCGGGTAGATCTCGGAGCTGTAGGCCGCCAGTACGGCGGCGATCGTGGCGGTGCCGACGATCGGACCGGCCAGCAGCACATACAGCCAGGTGCCGTCGCGGGCCAGGGTGTCACCGGCCAGGGAGAAGGCCAGGAGGGCGGCGGCCACCAGGGTGGTCAGCACGAGGATGGTCTTCTTGGCGCTCCACAGCCCGTACATCGCGGCGGCGATGAAGACCAGCGGGAGTCCCAGCAGCGCAGAATCGTGCAGGGCCCGGTCGGCCGTCTGCTGGTCGAGCCCGAGCTTTTGCAAATTGGATGGGATCCAGAGCTGGAAGCCGTAGGTGACCAGGCCGATGCTGAGCCCGAGGACCACCACGGCGACGCTGAGGCCGGTGAAGGGCTTGCGGAACAGCGGGGTGTAGCCGCCCGTACCGCCGGAGCCGGAACCAGAACCGGAGGGACTGTCCTGTTCGGCCGCGATCTGCTCGATCTCGGTGTCTCGCACCTCCGTGGCGCCGTACCTGAGCATGATCGCTCGGGCTTCGTCGTCACGGCCGTGGGTCAGCAGGAAGCGGGGGGATTCGGGGATCCAGCGGTTCAGCATGATGAGCAGCACACCAGTGGGCAGGCCCAGCAGCCACAGCGCGCGCCAGGAGAACGTCGGGATCAGTTCCGATGACAGCCAACTCGTCAGGACGTAGGCCAGGGCCAGATTGCCGCCGATGAGCACCATGACCCAGCCTCGGTGCCGTCCCGGGATGGTCTCGGCCAGCAACGAGAAGGTGATGGGCAGCATGCCTCCGGCGGCTATCCCCATCATCGCGCACATCGCCAGATTCCAGCCGAAGGACGGCATCGCACCGCAGATGGCGGTCGTCACGAACATCACGCCCGCGAGCAGGATGGCCGCGCGGCGCCCGATGCGGTCTCCGAGCCATCCCCACAGGAACGATCCGAGCACCGTGCCGGTGAGCCCGAACAGGGGCAGCAGGGCGACGGGCAGGTCGCCGGCGGGGTTGAGCGCCGATTTCAGCCCGTACTCCTTGCCCATGCCGGGCGCGACGAACGACAGCGTGATCGGCTTCATCGCGTCGATGGTCACCGCGGCGGTCATCACCACGATCAGTCCGATGTGCGCCGGCCGCAGCCGGGCGTCGCCCGCGGCGCGGATGCGCACCTCGCCGGCTCGCCGGGTGAGGCGCAGGTTGCGCGGGATCAGCCCGTACGCGGTCACCGCCAGCCCGACGACGATGAGGGCCATGCCCGCGATCATCGAGGTGTCCATGGGCATGCCCGCCATGTGGTAGCCCATGGGGGCGGCATGCAGGTACATCGGCAGGTGCAATGCCACTCCCGCCACGCAGGCGAGGAACCCCGTCCAGAACGCCAGCGGATGGGCGAAGTCGATACCGCCCACGGGTCGTGTGCTCATGTGTGTCCTCGTGATGGTCAATGGTCAGGGCGGATGCCGAACATCCGGGTGGTGGTCAACGGCGTTTGAATCCATAAGCCCCGTTTTGGTCCGCGGCAAAGTGGATCAGGTGTGGCTTGCAATTCACTTGCCGCTCACAGAACTCGTCCGCCACGCAGCCGCCACCGTACGAAGAACACCCGCATCGGGCCGTTGGCGAACAGCCACTGGCCGGCCCAGACCATCGTGAACATGGTGGCGAACGTGGAGAAGGCAACCGGGTGGTCGATCCCCGGCACCAGCCCGAGCTTCAGCAGGCCCCACATGAGCAGCCCTTCGGGGACGATCGTGAGCAGGCCGAAAAGCGTCGGCCAGTCCTTGTCCCAGCGGAACTGCATCAGCAGGTGGTAGACACACTCCCAGCCAAGGCCTGCCACGGCGACCGCCAGGAGAATGAGGTACGCGGTGCCGTACATGCGGGCCAAGGAGCCGTCGGCGCCCGGCAATACCGGCACGATCAGCGCGGTCACGATCACGCCGACGGTGGCGAGCAGGAAGATCCGGGTCTGCAGACGACCGGCGAGGGTGGGGATCACGATGTACGCTCCTCGGCTGTGCCAAGCGAATCGACGGCGGGCTGACGGTCAGGCGGGACGGCGGGCGGCCCACCTGAGCCACTGACTGACCGACCTCGCCGGTCCCAGCCGGGCGCAGAATCCGCGCTCGGCCAGGTCGGCGGCGATGTCCAGAGCGGCTGTCTGCATGCCCAGGAAGCTGTCGACGGCCAGGAAGTGGTTGCCGGCCACGGCGGCGCCTGAGGCGTACAGCGCGCCGTTCCCGCTCGCGGTGCCCAACACCTCGAAGTTCTCCCCGACCGTCAGCCGGCCCGCGCCGTTGCGCCGGGCGTTGCCGTGTTCGAGCAGGTCGGCGAGCACACGGTGCTCGGCCATGTCGGCCTCCAGCCCGGTGCAGTCGATGATGAAGTCCGAGGCGTAGCGGCCGCGTGTCCCGTCGTCGCTGCTGATGAAGCTGACCACGCGGCCGTCCGGGGTCGGCTCCACCTTGTGCACCACCGCCTGGATCGGGCGGTACCAGCCGCCGCTCCTGCCGCGCCCCAACTGTTCCTGCCAGGAACGCAGCTTCGGCGTGGTGGTGCCGCCGACGACCTTGGCCAGCGCCGCCCGCTGCTCTCCATCGGCACGCAGGAACTGCTCCTTCAACTGCCCGCCGAATGCGGACTTGGGGAGGGTGAACGCCTGGTAGGCCCAGCCGTCACCGCCGGGACGGCGCATCCGTGCCCCGGGGCCGTGCGGTCCCGTCACGAACGTGCGGAACAGGTGCACGATCTGGGTCCGCAGGCCGTACCGCTCCCGGTCGTCCATCAGGCGGTGCAGCACGCGGGAGGCGACGATGCCGGCCCCGCGCACGACCACCACGCCCGGCCGTGCCTTGAGCGACTCGTACACGTGCTCGTGCGGCTCGTAGGCGTTGACGATCCGGTGGTAGTCGTTGTACGTCTCCCGGAAGCGCTGCAGATCCTCCAGGAACTTGAGCCCCGGATAACCGACCGCGAGATGCACGTACTGGGAACGGATCGCCACGCGTTTGGTCGGCGCGGCACCGGCGGGTGGGGTGAAGAGTGTGAAGTAGCCGCCGCCGGCCCGGCGGCGGACCATCCGCACCTGGCCCTTGGCCAGCATGTCGCGGTAGGAGATCCGGTCCGCCTCGCGCGCGACGGTGGTGAAGACGGTCTGGGCTCGCGGGCTGAAGAAATCGCTCAGGATCGGCTCGACCAGGACCTGCCACAGCAGCTTCGGCGATCGCTCCTGCCACGCCTCCTGCAGGGCGTAGGAGGGAAAGCCCCAGATGTTGTCGGGCCTGGCTCCGGCGTCGGAGCGGATCCGTTCGAGCGGGGGCAGTTGCGACACGCGGGTGAGGTACTCCCATGTCTGCCACGGAGTGTCGCTGGTGGACACCACCCTCATCGACGAGGCCGGCACCCCGCAGATGCGCAGTACGTCGACCAGGGTGAAGGAGCCGAGCCCGCCGCCTACCGACACCAGCGGCGTGTCGTAGATCGGTATGCCCGCGTCGTGCAGGAACTGGTCGTGCCAGAGCGGCGAACCCAGTAACTGAGAGGTGAGATCCCCATGGTCTTGGGCAATTGGCACGTGCGTCCCCCACGGTACGGCTTCGAGCGAATCGCGCGTCACCTTATCCCTAAAGGGGCATTACGCGTAGATCACCAGCGCCGTCCGGCCGTTCGCGCCGCTGAACGTGAAGCGCCGCCGGACCCTCACGATGGGGCCGGCGGCGTGCGGCCTCAGCGGCCGGAGATCAGGTCAGGAACTGAAGGTTCATGACCACGTGCACATGCCACGGCGGGCCGAGAAGACATCGAAGCCGAAGGCCTCGACGGTCTCCCACGGCGCGACTTCGCGGCGGTCGCCATCGAAGCCGGGCGCCGCGAAGAAGCACCAGGGCTCGGGGGTCTGGTTCACGGCCCGGACGACGGGCGGGACGATGTAGGGCTCGTCCCTGGTGATGATCCTCAGCTCGCCCGCTGCGGTGTGGGCGCAGACCGCGAGAATCCTGGGGCAGGGCAGCGGGGCGGCGGCTGTGGTGGGGGCCGCGGCGGAGGCGGGCAGGGCCAGGCCGGCGGCGGCCGTCACCGTGGCCAGCAGCACTGCGGCTCTGCGGACGAGGGTCGTCATGGGGGACTCCTTTGCTGTTCGGGAATGCCTGCGGTGGCAGACACCCCACTCAACAACAGTTTGCATCCGCATGACAACAGAGAGTGACGAAAGCCTGCAAGGTGCCGCGTGTGGCGTGGGAAGGGCTCGTGCTCCGCCGGGGTGCGCGCCGATCCCGGTCCCTGTCCGACTCGGCGCGCATCCGCGCGTCGCGATCATGCGTGAACCCGCCCAGTGGGCGGTCTCTCTGGACAGGGAGGCCCCGGTGGCCGGGTGGACAAGAGACATACAGAAGGAGCAGGATGCGCGCATCTCTCCGGAAGCTCGCGATCTCCATCGCGGCGATGATCACTTTAGTCGCGTCCGCGGGCACGGTTTCGATCGCGGGGGCGTCGGCGGCGGCCGGCATTCCCCGCCCGGATGACTACTTCGGCTTTCACATCGGTTCCGATGGCAATCTTGCGACCTGGGACAAGATGCTGAGCTACTTCCAGCTCGTCGCCAAGGGCAGTGACCGCGTCGGCTACGAGAAGGTCGGCGACACCACGTTGGGCTATCCCTACGTGATGCTCACCATCAGTTCCAAGAAGAACCTCGCCAACCTCGACCGCCTCGTCGCGATCAACGCCCGCCTCGCGGATCCGCGGGGGCTCTCCCAGGCCGAGGCGCAGCGATTAGCGGCGCAGGGCAAACCCTTCTACTACGTCCAGGCCGGGATCCACGCGACCGAGGTCGGCAACTCCCAGGCGATGATCGAGATCGCACACCGGCTCGCGACCGAGAACTCCCCCACCATCAACAAGATCCTCGACAACGCGGTCATCCTGATGGTGCCGTCCCAGAACCCGGACGGGCTGCACCTGGTCAACGACTATTTCAACGCCACGGCCGGTACGAATTACAACCGCACCTATCCCGACCTCTACCAGAAGTACACCGGCCACGACGACAACCGTGACTGGTTCATGTTCACGCAGGTCGAGAGCCGGCTGATGGTCTCGATCCAGAACAAGTACCACCCGCAGGTGTTCCAGGACGCGCATCAGGCGGGCCAGGGGTCGGCGCGGATGTTCACGCCGCCGTACCTGTCGCCGTCCGATCCGAACATCGACCCGATCACGGTCCAGCAGACCAACGCCCTGGGCATGGCCATGCAGCGCGGAATGACGGCCGCCGGGCTCAAGGGCGGCCAGTGGGGCACGACGTACGACTACTGGACTCCGTCGCGGCAGTATCAGGTCTACCACGGCGCCGTACGCATGCTGACCGAGGCGGCCAGCGTCTCCGACCTCGCCTACCCGTACACCAGGCCGACCCCGATCGGCGACCAGCAGGCCGACACGAACTTCATCGAGCCGTACGACAAGACGACCTGGACGCTGCGCCAGATCCTCGACTACACCTCGAGCACTTTCTACAGCGGCGTCGAGTCCATGGCCAGTGACCCCTACAACTGGCTGTACAACTTCTACCAGGTCGGCCAGAGGGCGGTCACGAAGACCAGCCCGTACGCGTACGTCATCCCCGCGAACCAGCGTGATCCGCAGGCCGTGCGCGACGTCCTCGACATCCTGCACACCGGGGCGGTCGAGATCCGCCAGGCGCGGTCGGCGTTCACGGCGGGCGGCAAGGACTACCCCGCCGGCTCCTACGTGGTCTACCTGGCGCAGCCGTACGGCAGCTTCGCCAAGACCCTGCTGGAGGTGCAGCACTATCCACAGCTGGAGGAGTATCCCGGCGGGCCGCCGCAGGAGCCGTACGACGTCACCGCGCAGACGCTGCCGATGCTGCTGGGCTTCACCGCGGACCTGGTCAAGGAGAAGTTCTCGGCCGACACCACGCTGCTCAGGGACATCAGGCCGGCGCCGGTGACGATGCCGGCTCCGCCCTCCGCGGCCGGCGCCTACACCCTCGGCCCGGAGTCGTACGGGGTCTACCAGTTCGTGTCGGACCTGCAGAAGCAGGGCGTTCCGACGTTCCGCGCGGCCGGGAAGTTCACCGACGGCGACCGGGAGTTCCCGGCGGGAACGTTCGTCATCCCGCCCACCGGCCAGGCACGTCAGATCCTGCAGGCCAGGTCGGCGAGCACCGGGATCCCGGTGTCGGCGATCTCGAAGGTCCCCGGCGTCGACGGCGTCCAGCTCAAGCCGGGCACCCGGATCGGACTGTACAAGCCGCCGAACAACATGCCGTCGGGCTGGCTGATGTGGATGTTCGACCAGTACCAGGTGAACTACCAGGTCATCAAGGCGCAGGACTACGAGGGCGACCTGAGCGACAAGTACGACGCCATCCTGCTGCCCGACGGCGTCTCCAAGAGCAAGATCGTCAACGGACTGGCCGCGGCCTCCTACCCGGCCGAGTGGAGCTGGGCCCACGGCGTGGGCGAGGCCGGCTGGGCCAAGCTGCGCGACTTCGTCACGAACGGCGGCACGCTCGTCGCCTACGGCAGTGCGACGACCACGGCGCAGAGCCTGCTCGACCTGCCCATCGAGCCGGTCCTGCCGGACGAGGAGGAGGTCTTCTACTCGCCGGGCTCCCTGCTCAGCCAGGAGATCGACACCGACGATCCGGTGGCCTGGGGGATGACGGCCGACAACCCGGTCTGGTTCGTGGAGAACGAGGCGTACCGGGTCACCGACCCGGACAAGTACGACGCCAAGGTCGTCGGCAAGTACCCGGACAGCGGCGAGCAGCTGCAGAGCGGGTGGCTCATCGGCGGTGAACATCTCAACGGCGCGGCCAACAGCGTCGCGTTCAACGTCGGCAAGGGTTACGTCGTGACGTTCGGCAACGAGGCCGGGTATCGCACCTGGAACCGCGCGGAGCAGAAGATGGTGTTCAACTCCCTGTACTACGGGCCGTCGGAGAAGCTCGACGCCGATCGGTTCGCCCGTCTCGGCGGCTGATCGCCCGGTATGCGGATCCGTCCGGGCGCCGGGCGGATCCGCCTCCTCAAGCCGTACACCTCGCTCAGGGAGAGCCAATGACCGAGTCACCGGCCACGGACCTCGACACGGTGATCGAGTTGCGCGGCGTCCGCAAGTCCTTCGGTGAGCTGGAGGTGCTCAAGGGGATCGACCTCGCCGTGAACCGCGGTGAGGTCGTCGTCATCATCGGCCCGTCCGGCGGGGGCAAGAGCACGCTGCTGAGATGCGTCAACCTGCTGGACCCCATCACCGCCGGTCAGGTCTTCCTGGAAGGAGAGGACCTCACCCAGCCGGGGATGGACCTCAACCGGGTACGGCGCCGCATCGGCATGGTGTTCCAGCAGTTCAACCTGTTCCCGCATCTGACGGTGCTGGACAACCTCATCCTCGCGCCGCGCAAGCTGCTCGGGGTCGACCGGCGCGAGGCCGAGCAGCTCGCGAACGACCTCCTGACCCGGGTGGGGCTGGCCGACAAGGTGGACGCCCACCCGCGACGGCTGTCCGGTGGCCAGCAGCAGCGGGTCGCGATCGCGCGGGCGCTGATGATGAGCCCCCACGTCATGCTCTTCGACGAGGTCACCTCGGCGCTCGACCCCGAGTTGGTGAGCGAGGTGCTCGACGTCATGCGCGATCTCGCGCGGTCGGGCATGACCATGCTCTGTGTCACTCACGAAATGGGGTTCGCCCGGGAGCTCGGAGACCGCCTGGTCTTCATCGACGGCGGAGTCATCGCCGAGCAGGGCCGCCCGGCGGACGTGCTGGACGATCCGCAGCATCCGCGCACCCGCCAGTTCCTCCGCAAGGTTCTGCGATAGGAGAGTTCTGTGACAGCGAAAGTCGCCGCGTTGCTGGCCGTTCTCGCGATGGCCGCCGCCGGCTGCGGTTCCGCCGGGGAAGAGGCCGGGAGCACCGGCTCGGGCCGGCCGGTCGACGTCGGCGCCGCGCTTCCCGCCGACGTACAGGCCAAGGGGCGGCTCGCGGTGGGCGTGAAGTGCGACTACCCGCCGTTCGGCTACATCGACGAGAGCGGTGAGGAGGCCGGGTTCGAGGCCGAGATCGCGCGCCGGCTCGCCGAGTACGCCTTCGGCACCACCGGCTCCGTGGCGTTCACGTGTGTGACCGGGGCCAACCGGGTCCCCCATCTGACGACCAAGCGCATCGACCTCATCCTCGCGACCATGAACTACACGCCCGAGCGCGCCGAGACCGTCGACTTCTCCACCCCGTACTTCAACAGCGGCGTGAAGCTGCTGGTGCCGAAGGACTCGCCGATCGCCTCGTTCGCCGACCTGGCGGGCAAGCCGGTCACCACCACCACCGGGTCCACGGCGAGCATCTGGCTGACCCAGTGCGTGAAGAGCGCGAAGCAGGTGGCCTTCGCGCAGACGAGCGAGGCGTTCTCGGCCATGCGCGACAACCGGGGAGTGGCGTTCGCTCAGGACGACACGCTCCTCGCCGAACTGGCCTCCAAGAACGCCGACCTGAAGGTCGTGGGGGACCAGAAGGCCGGCAGCCCCTGGGGCATGGGCGTGCGTAAGGGCGACAAGCCCATGCTGACCTGGGTGAACGCCGCCATCGAGAAGATGCGGGCGGAGGACGACTTCTGGCGGGCGTTCCAGGAGACGGTCACCGACGAGGGGAGCCGGCGGCAGTTCCAGGAGTTCGTGCCGCGGCCGGGCAACAGCCTCACGTACCCGACCGGGGAGATCTTCCAGTGCTGACGCCGCGGAACCCGGGGTGCACGAGATGATCGCCGGCTTCCCCTTCTCCGAGGTCGGGCAGCTCGGGCAGGGCCTCCTCCGTACGCTGGCGATCAGCGCCATCGGCATCGCGGGCGCGCTCGCCGTCGGCGTGCTCCTCGGCGCGCTGAGCGCGTTGCGGATCCCCGTCGTCCGGCAGGTGATCCAGGCGTACGTGGAGGCGTTCAGGAACACGCCGCTGCTGGTCCAGATCTTCTTCCTCTTCTTCGCCCTGCCCGAGGCCGGGATCGAGCTCAGCGCCTTCACCGTCGGATGGCTCTCCCTCGTGCTGTGGGGAGGCGCCTACAACGTGGAGAACTTCCGGGCCGGTTTCGAGGCGGTCGACCCGGTGTACGTGGAGGCGTGCCGGGCACTCGGCTTCTCCGAACTCGCCGCCTTCCGCCGAATCGTCCTGCCGCTCGGTGGGCGGGTGGCGCTGCCCTCGGTGACCAACACCCTCATCTCCGTCTTCAAGAACTCCTCCTTCATGATCGCCATCGGCTACCCGGAGTTGACCCACGCCGCCGTCGACATCGTCTCCGTCACCTTCCGCGCGTTCGAGGTGTTCATCGCCATCGGCATCGTCTACCTGGGGCTGGTCTGGCTCTTCTCCCTCGGAGCGGGCCTGCTCGAACGCCGCTTCGCGATCCCCGGGGGGCACTGATGCCGCCGTGGGTGCCCTCGGTGGCCCGCTACATGGCCGAGGGCCTGGCGACGACCCTCGCGCTCGCGGCCGTGAGCGTCGTCGTGAGCGTGGTGCTGGGGGCGGTGCTGGGTGCGCTGCGTGTCCTGCCCATCAGGGCCGTACGCCTGGCGGTCCGCTGGTACGTCGAGATCTGGCGCGGCCTGCCGATCATCGTCACGCTCTTCTCCATCTTCTTCGTGCTGCCGGTCATCGGCCTGAGGTTCGACACGTTCGTCGCGGCCGCGGTCGGGCTGTGCCTCTGGGGCAGCGCCAACGTCGCGGAGGTCGTACGCGGAGCGGTGCAGTCGGTGCCCCACGGACAGTCCGACGCGGCCGCGGCGCTGGGCTTCCCCTGGGGCCTGCGCATGCGCTACGTGATCTTCCCCCAGGCGGTACGGCGGGCCCTGCCGTCGCTCGTCGGACTGGTCGTCAACCTCACGCAGCAGACCTCGCTGGCCACCGTCATCGGCGTTCTGGACCTTCTCCAGGCGTCGCAACGCTCGATAGAACGGCTCACGCTCTCCAGCGGGGCCACCCATGCGGTGCCGATCCTGGGGGCGGTTCTGATCGTGTACTTCGTCATCTGCCTTCCCCTCACCTCCCTGTCCCGCCGCCTGGAGCGAACGCTTCAGCATGGATGAAGGGTGCCGAGCTTGTGGGCTCGGCACCCTTCGCAGGGATCAGCGCGACTTGTTCTGGTAGTGGCAGGTGGAGGGGTGGTTCAGGCTCCCGTTCCGGTACTCGACGGGTGTGGGCCGGGCGTCGGACGGCAGGTCGGCGCCGGCGCGTACGAACTCCTCGTTGAAGACGACGTGCCGCATCGACTCGCGGCGATGCGTGTAGGCGAGATGGATCATGCCGTCGTCGGTCTGCAGCAGGTAGGGGTAGGAGAACTCGGCGCCGGGATCCGACTCGACGTCGACGGAGCTCGTCCAGGTCTTGCCCTGGTCCGTGGAGAGCGCGAGGCGCAGGGTGTCCCTGCCCTCGGTGACCGGGTTGTAGGCGAGGACCAGGTTGCCGTCGCCGAGCTTGAGCAGCGCCACCCTGGCGTTGTTGTTCGGCAGCCCGGTCGGCTCGGCCGGAGTCCAGGTGCGGCCGTAGTCGAAGGATTCGGTCTTGTAGACGGCCTGGTCACGGGTCCGCAGGTACGCCAGCAGATGCCCGGGTTCGAGCTCGACGGTGGCCGGCTGGATGGCGCCGTTCGGCGAGGTGGGCCAGTCCGCGTCGTCGCCGGACGGGTGGGGAACCCAGGTGGAGTAGTCGTCGGTGGGGATGTACCAGCCGCTCGCCCACCGGGTCTCGCTGTAGATGGGGACGAGCACCTCGCCGTTGGACATACGGAACGGCTTGGTGCCGAAGAGCCAGCCCCACTCCTCGCGGATCTGTTCGGGGTCGGACCAGGTTTTGCCGCTGTCCCCCGACCGGATCAGGCGCAGGTCCGCCTCGGTCCACCCGTCGCCGCGGATGGTGGAGAAGAACAGGTAGGTGTCGCGGCCGTCGGCCCACAGCACCGCGTTGCCGTCCGGCTGGCCGGGCTCGTCGAAGATGACGCGCGGCCGGGTCCAGGTCTTCGCCCCTACCGGCAGCGTGCTCATGTACGTCGCCACGTCATCGGCACCCTCCTCGGTGCCGGCGTAGAAGGCGTAGAGCAGGTCACCGTTCGGTGCCTTCTCGATCGACGCGACGTGCACGCCGGGGTAGTCGGGATCTTGGGGGTGGATGTCCTGGCGGCACGCGTACGCGCGGAACGAGTCGCCCTGGCCGGGCGGTTCCGCGGCGCGGGCGGCGCCGGTCAGGGGCAACGCCAGCACGGCGGCGGCAAGGCCGGGCACAAGCACTCGGCGCAGCATGGTGAGGTGCGCGGACATGAAGTCTCCCTTGAAGAGGCGTGTGGTGGCGGGCGTCGGGAGAGCGGGCGGCGGTGAGCGGGCCCGTGGCATCGCGCGCACGGCCGGTCAGGCGGTTTCGCGCTCGATCAGCCGGACGAGACGGGACCGTACGGCGGGGTCGACCTCCTGGGCGGCCACCCGGCTGGCTCCTCCCGGCAGCCCGAGCAGGTCCAGGGCGAGCTTGAGGTGCGAGATGTTCGGGCCCACCACGGCACCGATCTCGTCGGCCACCTCCTGATGAGCGTCGCGCGCCGCCGTGTCGCCGCCGGCGACGGCGCGGGCCAGCTTGACGAACACGCCGGGGAAGGCGGCGGACAGGCCGGACACGACGCCGGTGCCGCCCTGCTCGGCCACGGCGGCGAGCTGCACGTCGTTGCCCGAATAGACGTCGTACGACTGCGCGACGTGCAGGGCGACCTCGCCGGAGGCCCTGCCGGAGAGCTTCACTCCGGCCAGGCCGGGCACCGCGGCCAGCTGCTCCGGTGTGACGTCCGTGTTGGTCAGGTCGGGATAGAGGTACGCGTACAGCGCGGCGTCGCCCGCCGCATCGAGGATCCGGACGAAGTAGTCGCGTACGACGTCCGGCCCGGCCGGCTGGAAGTACGGAGTGATGGCGGCGAGCCTGGTCGCCCCGAGGGAGACGGCGGCCGCGGCCAGCCGGGCGGCCTGGAAGGCGCTGGCCGCGCCGACGTGCGCGACCACCCGGTCCGGTCCCGCCTCCTCCAGCGCGATCTCGATCAACATCAGCCGCTCGGCGTCGTCCAGCGCAGCGAACTCACCTGTGGTGCCGGCGACGAACAGGCCGTCGACGATGCCGTTGACGGCACGGAACAACTCGCGGGCGGCTCGCGGGTCGAGCTCACCCGTGTCGCGGAACGGGGTGGGCAGCGCGGCGATCACCGTCGGCGTCGTCATGAGGGTCCTTCCGGCGAGTTCGGAGATTGCTGGCTGCCTTCACCCGGGTTCGGGCTGCCGTCACGCTCGTGCGGGCTGCCTTCAGGCTGGCGCGGGCCGCCTTCACGGCTGCCTTCAGGCGGGCGCGGGCCGCCTTCACGCTCATGCGAGGGCGGGCCGCCCGGGCCGTCTACGCGCGGGCGTGTGCGGCGGCGGAACAGGGGCCAGGCCAGGGCGAGGACGCTGATGGCGAGCAGCGCGGCCGCGATCGGATTGGTGAAGATCTCGCCGGGGCCGCCGATCACCAGGGTGCGCCGCAGGTTGGCCTCGGCCAGCGGGCCGAGCAGCAGGCCCAGCACCATCGGACCCGCGGGGAACCCGTACCGGCGCATGCCAAGCCCGACGAGCCCGGCGACCAGCATCACCAGGACGTCACTCGCGCTGTTGTTGATCGAGTACGTGCCCACCGCGCAGCAGATCAGGATCGTGCTCCACAGATAGTGGCGCGGCAGGTCCAGCAGACGCACGACCCCGCGCAGCCGCAGCAGGCTGATGGCGAACGCCAGCACCGTCGCGAGCAACAGGATCGCCGAGACCGTGGTGATCAGGTCGGGATGGTCGCGGAAGAGCGCAGGGCCCGGCGTCAGCCCCCAAATGATCATCGATCCGAGCAGTACGGCGCTCACGGAGTCACCGGGCAGCCCCAGCGCGAACGACGTGATGAGCGCGCCGCCCACCTGCGCGTTGTTCGCCGTGTCCGCCGCCGCCAGCCCCTCCAGCGACCCCTTGCCGAACTCGCCGGGAGTCCTGGACATGCGCCTGGCCTGGGTCCATGCCACCAGTCCCGCGATGTCGCCGCCGGCGGCGGGCAGCACCCCGACGACCACGCCGACCCCGCTGCCGACGGCGATCGGCTTGCGGATCTGGCGCCGCTCCTGCCGGGTGGGCGTCCAGCGGCCCATCTGGGTGATGACGGTGCGCTCGCCCCTGCGGTGGGTCAGCATCTGCTCGAAGACCTCGGCGATGCCGAACAGGCCGATGATCACGGCGATGAACGGCAGGCCGGAGGTGAGCGTCTCCACACCGAACGTCAGCCGGGGGTCGCCGGTGATCGGGTCGAGCCCCACGACGCCGAGGAGCAGGCCGGCCAGCCCGGCGAACAAGCCCTTGACCAACTGCCCCGCCGCGACGGTGACCATCATGGTGAGGCCGAAGACCACCAGCGCGAACATCTCGGCCGGGCCGAACTGCAGCGCCACGCTCGCCAACGGATCGGCCGCGATCATGAACAGGATGATCCCGGCGAGCCCGCCCACCAGCGAGCCGATCGCCGAGACGGTCAGCGCGAGTCCGGCCTTGCCCTGCCGGGCGAGTGGGAAACCGTCGAGGGTGGAGGCGATCGAGGCCGGTGTGCCCGGCGTGTTGATGAGGATTGCCGGGACCCGGTCACCGAAGCTGGCGGCCACGTAGATGGGCAGCAGCACCGCCAGCCCCTGCACCGGCTCAAGGGTCAGCGTGAACCCGCTGGCCAGCGCCACGGCCATCGTGACGGTGATGCCGGGGAACGTGCCGACCAGCATCCCGAGCACGGTGCCGAGAAGCAGCCCGCCGAGCACGCCCGGGTCGAGGAGGGCGCCGAGCCCGTCCAGCAGGGCGTTCACAGCGGCACCTCCAGCAGGACACCGAACAGCAGCCACAGCAGGGCGGTCAGCCCGATCGGGAAGACGATCAGCGCCCGCCAGCCCCTTCCGCCTCCGTTCGCGGCCAGCACAGCCAGCAGGACGGGAGTGCAGACCCGGAAGTCGAGCACCTGCCAGGCGGCGCCGTACCCGACGAACGCCGCCAACGCGATCATCACCTTCGCCGGCCCCCCGGCGGCCACCGCCTCAGCGGAGTCCGCCTGAGTGGAGCCCTGGGTGGGGTCCGACTGGATGGAGTCCTGGGTGGGGTCCGGCTGGGTGGAGTCCTGGGTGGGGTCCGGCTGGGTGCGGTCCGCCTCGGCTGGGTCCGACTGGGTGGCGCGGCGGAGGTGGGCGGCTCGTGACAGCATGAGCAGGGCGAGGACGACCATGCAGGCGGCGAGGGCGGTGGGCCAGGCGGCCGGCCCGATGTCATGACTGCGTACCGCCGACTCGATGCGCCACGAGAACAGCAGGGCGGCGACCGCGAGAACGAGCGCCCCGGCCCCGATCAGGACCTCTCGGACGTGCGGCGCCCTGCCCTTGGAGCGTGCGTACGGCGCACTCCCCTTGGAAGGCATCACGATCCGGCGGGCCGGAGGACGGCGGCGAAGCGTTCGTACTCCTGGCTCGTGAAGGTCGCGAACTCCTCCGCGCTGCGATAGGTCGGGACGGCGCCTGCCTTGGTGAGCGTCTGGGTGAAGGCCGGCGACTGGGCCGCCTTGCTCACGGCGTCGCGCAGGCGTTGCGCGACCGGCTGCGGCAGGTTCGCCGGCGCGCCGATGCCGCCCCAGCCGCCTACCGTGACGTCGTACCCCTCTTCCTTTCCTGTCGGAACGTCGGGAAGCTGCTGGGACCGCTCGGCGTCGAGCACGGCAAGGGCGCGCACGCGGCCGTCCTTCACCGAGGGAGCCACCTCGCTGGCCCCCGCCACCGCCGCGTCGACCTTGTCACCGGCCGCGGCGGCGACGGCGGGCGCGCCGCCGTCGAAGGGCACCGGCTTGAAGCCGACCCCGGCCTGCTGCCCGAGCAGCGTGGTCGCGGCCTCCCAGATGGAGCCGGGACCCGAGTTGGCGACGCTGACCTCCCCAGGATCGGACTTGGCCGCCTCGATGAGGTCCGCGAGCGTCTTGTGCGGGCTCTCGGCGGGCACGACGACCACCGCGGGGACGTTCACGACCTGCCCGAGCATGGTGTACGACTCCGGCTTCACCGGATAGCCGCGGTGGCCCAGCATGGACACCTCGACCGGCAGATAGCCCAGGGTGTATCCGTCGGCCTTGGCCGAGGCCAGGAACCGCATGGCGGTCGAGCCCGACGCCCCTGGCCGGTTCTCCACCACGATGCTGCGCCCGAGGTCCTTCTCCAGTTCGGTGGCCAGGGCGCGGGCGGTCATGTCCGACGCCCCGCCGGCGGCGGCGTGCACGATGAGACGGACGTCTTTGGACGGGTACTTCTCGGCCTCGGCGGAGACGCCGGGCGTACGATCGCCCGCGCACGCGGCCGAGGCGATCAGGATCACGCTGAGGAGGACGGTAGCTGGAGCGGCACGGCGGAAGTTGACCATGACCGCCTCCTTCCGGGGGGATGCCTCACTGCGGAGGCGTGCTCAGACAGAGATCAGTTGGAGTCGGACAGTTGGACGCGCCCCCGTCCCGAGGATCAGCCGGAGCCCTTCGCGCGCGAGGCACGCATGCGGTTCTTCGCCCCGAGGAGGTGTTGCGACAGCTCCTGGACAGAGACCTCGACGTCTCCGGACCGCACCGCCCGCAGCAGGGCCACGTGCGCCTCAGCCGAGGGATGCAGGTCGGCGTCCTGTGCGTTGGTGACGCCGAGCAGCACCGAGAAGGTCGGCCGGTACTGCTCCCAGACGCTGACGAGCCTGCGATGTCCGGACAGTTCGTAGAACCGGCTGTGGAACTCCAGGTCGGCGGCGGCGAAGTCCTCGGCGGAGCCGCGATCGGCGGCGTCCCGCATGGCGTCGATCGGTCCCTGCAGGGCGGCCCAGTCCTCCGGCGTCGCGCGTTGCATGCTCCGCCGCAGCGCCAGCGACTCCAGGCTTTCGCGCAGCGTGTAGAGCTCCTCGACGTCGCTCTCGTCGAGGCCGACCACGAACAGGCCGCGGCGTCGCGACTCGAGCAGGCCCTCACCTTCGAGCCGGCGCAGGGCGTCCCGGATCGGCCCGCGGCTGATGTCGAACTCCCTGGCCAGCCGGTCCTCCACGAGGTGGGTGCCGGGCGCCAGCCGGCCTGTGATCACGAGGAAGCGCAGCCGCCTGACCACTTCCTCGCCGAGCGTCGCGGACTGCCGCAGGGACCTTATTTCGTACATCTCACCTTTTCGTTAACCGTAGACGGATATCGGTTAACGGAATTGAAGGTGTGTTACAGGCAGATGTCAAGGGCCCCCCTCGCTACCGAGGGAGACGAGGCGGTCCAGGGGCGCGGTGGGCAGGGCGATCCAGCCCTCCGTGGCCGCCACTTCGGCCTGCTCCCCCACAGGTACGCTCACCAGGCCGAGGGCCGACGCGCGGGCGGCGAGCGCCGACACCACGGCGTCGGTGGCGTCGTCCGAGGCCCGGCACAGCTCCTCGTACTCACCCAGATCGAGCCACGGCGCCGCCTCCAGCAGCCGGTCCACGAGCCGTCCCAGCTCGGTGACGTTGGCGGCGCGCTTGTATCCCCGGTACGGCAGGCCCCACAGCTTCAGGCAGGCCGCCGGATAGACCTCCACGACGGCCCCGCCGCCCCGCCGATCCACCGGCCTGCCCCGTCGCGCGAGTTCGGCCAGCAGCGCGGCGCAGCGCATGGTCGCGTGCCCGATGCGGTCGGCCGAGACGCTCAGCGGCGTCAGCCCCGTCTCCTCGTGCACCACCTGGTCGGTGACCCGCAACGCCAGGTCCCGCCGCCACGTCCGGCCCAGCCCTTCCGGCACCTGTACGTGCCCGGCCCGGTGCGCGGTGACGAAGTCGACGAACTTGTCCGGCCAGCCGAGCGGACAGTCGACCCCCGCCTTGCTCGCCCCCATCACCGCCTCGACGATCAGCGTGTCGTCCGCCCCGGCCGCCACCCTGAGGAGCCGGGCGCGGCCGTCCGACCAGTCCAGCCACGCCACCGCGGTCCGCGCCGCCTCAGCCGCGAGATCGATGCCCACCGTCAGCATTCACCCACGATAGGAGTTCTCTACGCGGTGCTGCAGGGCGTCGGCACGCTGGCTGCCTCGCGTTCGCGGTGCTGGTGACGCTGCCCCTGCTGGTCACCCTGGTCTCCCAGTCGGTCCAGGACCTGCTGCGGGCGCAGGAGCCGCCGGCGATGGCCGAGGCCCTCGTGGTGCTCGTCGTCATCGTCCTGCCCGGCCTGCTCTGGGCGCGGGCCTGGTGGCGCAGGCACGGGCGGCGGCTCACACGACGATCCGCGCGGCGCCCGCCCGAAAGTACAGTGGCGATCCATGAGTGATGGTTGTGTGGCGGACTTCTGGTTCGACCCGGCCTGTCCGTACACCTGGCTCACCTCGCGGTGGCTGCTGGAGGTGTGCGAGGTGCGGCCCGTGGAGGTGCGGTGGCACGTGATGAGCCTGTCCGTGCTCAACGAGGGGCGCGAGGACGACCCGGAAGGCGATCCCGAGGGATACCTGTGGGTGCCGGTGCGCGTCTGCGCGGCCGTACAGCGGGATCACGGGCAGGAGGCGCTGGGGCGGCTGTACACCGCGATGTGGACCACCGGCGGCGGCGACTGGATCGGTGATCTGCGGGCCGCGCTGGCGGCGGCCGGGCTGCCGGTGGAGCTGGCCGAGGCGGGGATGTCGACCGACTACGACGACGTGGTACGCGCCTCGCACGCCGAGGGCATGTCCCTGATCGGCGGCGACCACGTGGGCACCCCGATCGTCGCCGTCACGGGCGGGGACGGGGAGCGGGTCGTGTTCTTCGGGCCGGTGGTGTCCCGCCTGCCGCGCGGCGAGCAGGCCGGCCGCCTGTGGGACGGCACGCTGCTGGTGGCCGGCACCCCCGGCTTCCACGAGCTCAAGGGCCGGCCGCACGAGGAGCCCCGCCTGGACTGACC
>NZ_JADOGI010000150.1 GCF_015645445.1 Nonomuraea cypriaca
GGGGAGATGGTCGGTCCTGGGGCGGAGTCCTGGCCCAGCAGGTCCGTGACTGACAGGCCCAGATCGGCCTGCACCGCCTGCAGCCGCCGGGCGAAGTCGCGCGCGGACGCGTACCGGAGCTCGGGGTTCTTGGACATGGCGCGCAGGATCGTGTCGGACACCACCGCAGGCACGTCGGCGCGGTCGATGGGCGGCGGTTCGATGCTGAGCACCCGGTACATCAGCGGCGCGATCGACGGGTCGGCGGGATTGTGGAAGGCGGGCCGGCCGGCGAGCAGGTGGTAGAGGGTCGAGCCGAGGGAGTAGATGTCGGTGGAGGAGGAGTGCGGTTGCCCGGTGAGCACCTCGGGGGCGGCGTGCAGCGGGGTGAACGCCTGCGAGGTGAGCGAGATCTCCGCCGCGTCCACGACTCTGGCCACGCCGAAGTCGGCGACCGCGAGCTCGCCGTACCGGGAGATGAGGATGTTCTGCGGCTTGATGTCGCCGTGCAGAACCCCTGCCTCGTGTACGGCGGCCAGCGCCCCCGCCAGCTTGACCCCCGCCCGCAGCACGTCGGGCACCCCCAGCGGCCCCTGCTTGCGGATCTTGTCGCGGAGTGAGCCGTTCTCGAAGAAGTCCATCGCGATGTACGGCTTGCCGGACCGGGTGACGCCGGTGTCGAAGACGGTCACGACGTTGGGGTGGCCGGTGAGCCGTCCGGTGAGCTGCAGTTCGCGCTGGAACCTGCGCAGCGTACGCTGGTCGACCCGGTCGACGGACAGGACCTTCAGCGCCACGACCCGGTCGAGGCTCTCCTGGTAAGCGCGGTACACGACGGCGAAGCCGCCTTGGCCCGCCTGATCGAGTATCCGGTAGCCGGGCGCGTCCTCGGCTGACAGCACGGCACTGACTCCCCCCTTGTTGCAGGTGAGTTTAGTGCGACTTTCGGGTTTAGAGCGGGTTCATGAGGTACGCGGCGAAGCCGGCGGAGGCCACCGACACCAGCAGGAAGAAGAACACGTAGAAGCCGCCGGGCAGGAACGTCAGCCTGGCCAACTGGTCCGCGTCAGAGTCTCTGGCCTGCCGTCTGAGCCGCTTGCGCTGCAGCTCGATGATCGGCCGGATCCCGCCGAACAGCAGGAACCACACCGCGACCAGGGCCACGACCTGCTGGACCTCGCTGGGCGCGTACATGATCAGGGCGAACACGGCACCGCCGGTGGCCAGGAGGATCAGGGCGCCGTACAGGTTGCGGATCAGCAGCAGCATGCAGACCAGTAACAGCAGCACAGCGGAGATCAACAGGCTGATGCGGCCGTGCTGAGTGAGCCACGCGGCGCCGAGCCCGAGCAGCGGCGGGGCGAGGTAGCCGGCGAGCGCGGTCAGCACCATGCCGGGGCCGGTGGGCCGGCCCCTGGTCAGGGTCACGCCCGAGGTGTCGGAGTGGAGCCGGATGCCTTCGAGCTTGCGCCGGGTGACCAGCGCCATCACCGCGTGGCCGCCCTCGTGGGCGATCGTGATCAGGCCCCTGGACACCTGCCAGGGCATGCGGAATCCGACGATCACGAGTGCGGCCAGCGCGGAGACCACGACGACCCAGGCGTCGGGGTCAGGCTGAACCTTGATCAGGTGGGCCCAGAGCTTGTCCATCGAGGAGAAACCCTATCCGGGTAAAGTCATCGCCGTGGCAACAGAACGACATTCTGACGCGGGAGTACCGGAATGGTGGCGGCGCCTGGGCTTGCCTGGGCTGATCGACCTGCACGTGCACTTCCTGCCCGAGCGGATGGAGCGGCGGGTCTGGCACCACTTCCGTCACGGCGGCCCGCTGATGGGCGACGGGTGGAAGATCGAGTACGAATGGCCGGCCGAGGAGCGGGTGGCGCGGTTGCGGGCGCTGGGCGTACGAAGGTTTCCCGCCCTTGCTTATGCGCACAAGCCGGATATGGCGGCTGATCTGAACGCCTGGACGATGGAGTTCGCCCGGCGTACACCTGAGTGCATCCCGTCGGCGACCTTCTACCCCGAGTCTGGTGTCGTGGACTACGTGCGGCGGGCGCTGTCGGAGGGCGTCCGGATCTTCAAGGTGCATCTGCAGGTCGGCGGGTTCGACCCGCGGGCGCCGGAGCTGGCGGAGGTCTGGGGGCTGCTGGCGGACGCCGGGGTGCCGGTGGTGGTGCACGCCAGCTCGATCCCCGTGCCAGGCGGCTACGTCGGGGCCGAGCCGATCAGCGAGGTGCTGCGCGAGCACCCGGCGCTGCGGGTGGTGATCGCGCATCTGGGGATGCCGGAGTACGACGCGTTCTTCGAGCTGGCCGCCAGCTACGACCGGGTCGCGCTGGACACGACGATGGCGTTCACGGACTTCGCCGAGCGCGGAATGCCGTTCCCCGAGCGGCTGCGCCCCGCGCTGCTTGATCTGGGCCTGGCGGGGAAGGTGGTGCTCGGCAGCGACTTCCCGACCATCCCGTACCCCTACGCGCACCAACTCGAGGCGCTGGCGAGGCTCGACCTGGGCGAGGCGTGGTTGCGGGCCGTGTGCTGGGACAACGGTGCGGCCATGATCTGATAGAAGGGTGAACGATCGGCACGTGGCGCTCATCAGCGCTTTCTACGACGCCCTGGGGCAGGCGGATCTGGCCGCCATGGAGCGGTGCTACCACCCCGAGGTGAGCTATGGCGACCCCATCTTCCAGGAGGTGGAGGGACGCGACAGGGTGATGCGGATGTGGCGGCTGCAGCTCGGCGTACGCGACGGGTTCAAGACGTCCTACCGCGACGTGACGGCCGACGACTTCGCCGGGACGGCCCACTGGACGACCCGCTACACGTTCGCGAGCACGGGGCGGGAAGTCGTCAACGAGGTCGACGCGTTGTTCAGGTTCGAGGACGACCTGATCGTCCGCCACCACGACGAGTTCGACTTCAAGCGCTGGTCGAAGATGGCGCTCGGCCGGCCGCACGGGCTGCTGCTCGGGTGGACGCCGATGTGGCGCAAGACCATCAGGGACCGCGCGAGCCGGCAGCTAGAGGAGCTGGGGCCGGCGTAACCACATTGGAGGAGGCATGGCCAGGGTCAAGGGGTTCAGGCGCGGCGGTGACGTACGCGAGGAGGCGCCCGAGCACTCGATGGACCCGCGCGCCATGGAGGAGCCGCCCTACCGGCCGAGCGTCATCGACAACGCGATCTACCGGAACGGCGAGCGGGTCGACAACCCCGGCTCGCTCGCCGACGCCTTCGAACGCCTCAAGCAGATGCCGGACAGCATGGCCTGGATCGGCCTCTACCGGCCGAAGGAGTGGGAGCTGGTCAAGCTCGGCGAGGAGTTCGAGCTGCACGAACTGGCGCTGGAGGACGCCATCGTCGGCTCCCAGCGGCCGAAGGCCGACCGCTACGGTGACACGCTGTTCGTGGTGCTGCGGGCCGCGCGTTACCTGGACGAGGCGGAGGAGGTCGCGTTCGGGGAGTTGCACGTCTTCGTCGGGCCCAACTTCGTGATCACCGTACGTCACGCGGAGGCCCCCGACCTGCAGGGCGTGCGCAGGCGCATGGAGTCCGACCCCGACCTGCTCCGGCAGGGGCCGCAGGCCGTCCTGTACGCGATCCTCGACGCCGTGGCCGACGGCTACGCGCCCGTGGTGGCCGGGTTGCAGAAGGACATCGAGGAGATCGAGGTCCAGGTGTTCGGCGGCGACCCGTCGGTCTCGCGGCGCGTCTACGAGCTGTCCGGCGAGGTCATCGAGTTCCAGCGGGCCACGGCGCCGCTGGTGGGCATGATCCACGGCTTCATCGCCGGGGCGCCCAAATACGGGCTGAACGACGAACTGCAGAGCTACCTGCGTGACGTGGCCGACCACGCGATCACGGTGACCGAACGGATCTCGTCCTTCCGTCAGATGTTGCAGAACATCCTGGTCGTCAACTCGACGCTGGTCACGCAGGCGCAGAACGCGGAGATGGCGCGGATGACGGAGGTGAGCATCCGGCAGGGCGAAGAGGTCAAGAAGATCTCCGCGTGGGCCGCCATCCTCTTCGCCCCCACCCTGGTCGGGACCATCTACGGGATGAACTTCGACTTCATGCCTGAGACGCACTGGGTGTTCGGCTACCCGTTCGCCGTCGTGCTGATGGCGGCCGTCTGCCTGATCCTCTACACGGTGTTCAAACGCAGGGACTGGCTCTGACACCGCATCGAGCCGAACGGCCGTTAGTGGCAGGGACAGCCGGGTAGCCGCCCTGAAGCCGGAGGACGAGCTGGGGGTTGACCGACATGAATGCCTTTCCTGAACTGGTCATCGAACAGCGGCGATCACCTGTCTCACGAGCCGTGGTCACGGCTGGGGCGGGTGTCTGTGCCGGGGCCGCGGTCGCGTACCTGTTCGATCCCGTGAGCGGGCGGGCGCGCCGGGCCCGGCTCCGTGACAGGACCACACACGCGACGCACGAGGTACGGGACGGCCTCGGCGTGCTGAGCCGCGACATGAGCAACCGCGGTCGCGGGTCGGCCGCCGCCGTGCGCTACCGCTTCATGGGCAGAGCCGCCGACGACCGGGTCCTGCACGAGCGCGTACGCGCGGAGCTGGGCTCCTATGTCAGCCACCCGCACTCCGTCGAGGTCCACGTCCAGGATCGCAGGGTGACGCTCGACGGCGACGTACTCGCCGCCGAGGAACGCCAGGCACGCCGGGCGGTGCAGCGCATCCCCGGGGTCAAGCGCGTACACGCTCACTGGACCCCGCACCAGGACGCCGAGGGTGTCCCGGGGCTGCAGGGCGCGGGCCGTCGCCGCGAACCCGTGCCCGAACTGCTGCAACAGCAGTGGTCGCCGACCGCCAGGTTCCTCGCCGGCACGGCGGCCGCCTGCATCTGGGCGATGGCCCACGGCCTGCCCCGGCCGATCTCCTGGGTGGTGCGGGGTGGTGGCGCGGTGCTGGCCGCCCGCGCGGCCACGAACCTCCCGCTGCGCCGCCTGACCGGCATCAACGCGGGCAGGCAGGCGGTCGACGTCACCGCGGCCATCGAGGTCGACGCGCCCGTGGAGCGCATCTGGGAGCTGGTGAGCGACTACTCCGGCTTCGCGCGGTTCATGCCGGACGTACGGGAGGTGCGCCGTTCAGCCGACGGCAGGCTGTCCCACTGGTCGATCACCGGCCCTGCCGGGGTGCCGATCCGGTTCGACGCGGAGGAGACCAAGCGCGAGGAGGGCAGGGAGATCGCCTGGAAGTCCACGGAAGGCCAGCTCATCGCCCACACCGGGGCGCTGCGCCTGAACGAGGCGAACGGCGGCACCCGCGTCCAGGTCCACCTCACCTACAATCCCGTGGCGGGCGCCGCGGGCCACGCCGTCGCGACCCTCCTCGGCGCGAACCCGCTGCGCAAACTCCAGCAGGACCTGATGCGGCTCAAGTCGCACGTGGAGCGCGAACGACAACCGGTATGACCGTGTTCCCCGGGTTGTCCAGCCAGATCCACTGGTCCCCGGGGATGACCGTCATACCGAACCTGTCGCGGTCCGGCTCCCCCCAGCTCACCCACCGGAAGTAGGCGTCGGTGACCACGTCCCACAGGGGACGGTCGCCGAGTTGGTACACCTCGTACTCCACCTGACCGGGTGCGTAGGTCGCCAGCGTCCACGTACGAGGATCCTCCTGGTCCACCACCCACAGAAAGAGTTGCTCCCCCTCCTCCTTGAACGTGACCTGCAGGCCCGTAAGAGCGGCCATCGCGAGCAACGCGCCGGGAGGAGCGTAGGCGATCGCCCGCGGATCGATCCTGGTGGTGAGATCCTGGCCGTTGCCGTCGTCCGGGACGGTGTCGGGCGGGCGCTGAGAGCGCATCATCATGTACGCCGCGAAGCCGGGGAACCGGCCGTAGGCGACGCCGTCGGGCAGCACGGTGAGCCGCAGCAGGTGTCCGTTCCCGAGCCCTGGGCAGTACGGCAGCACGATCACGCCGCCCGGCCTGGTCTGCTCGATCCAGGCCTGGGGCACGGTGTGGATGCCGCAGGTGACGTGCACCCGGTCGTACGGCGCCCGCTCCGCGCAGCCGGCCGCCCCGTCACCGGTGATGAGGTGCGGCTGGGCGCCGGCCGTGGCCAGGCTCTTGGCCGCCCGCTCGGCGACCGCGCTGTCTATCTCGATAGACGTCACGCTCCCCTGCTCGCCGACGAGGTGGCAGAGCAACGCGGCGGTCCAGCCGGTCCCCGTGCCGATCTCCAGCACCCGCTGTCCCGGCTCATGGTCCAGCCAGCCCAGCAGGTCGGCGACTGTGCTGGGCGAGGAGGCCGAGGAGGTGAAGTTCTTCGCGCCCAGCGTGATGTCCTCTGTCCCGTCGCTGACTTGGGTGACGATTACCGAGGTGCTGTAAACGGCCTCCCACCACGCTTCCGGGTCGGCATCGCGGTCGATTATCTGCTCGACCTCGGCGGCGCCAAGCACCCCGAGCGCGTGTGCGGGGACGAAGAGATGGCGTGGCACTGCCCGCATCGCATCCAGGACGTAGTCGGTGCGTTGCCGGGCCGGCGGAATTTCATTGATCATCCGCTCGATTCGCTGTCCGACGTCCGGGGTTGTCATTTCTTGTCACCGCCGCTACCACCGCCATGCTTGCCGCCGCTTGGGTCTTTGTCTCCTTGCTCAGGCGTAATCGGTTCCGGTTTGAAAGGCTTGTCCTTCTTCTTTTCGCCTTCGTGCTTTCCCACGTCGAGACCTCCCCATCGTCTGGTGCGACTTCTTGCCGCGGTCATCAAGCTACGCCTCAGTTATACCTTTGGAAATAACCCCAGCATAACCCCATAGTGTTCCTAGACTAGAAAATCCTGTTCCATAGCCATTTCGCTGGGTTCACCGCATTCTGCTTCAACGCCTTCAGGCCCGCGGTTACCATGCGTTCGGCCAGCGTCCCCCGGAGATCAGCGAGATCAGTGATGATGGCGACGCAGGAACAGATCGACGCCGCCAGGCGGCACATCGAGCAACTGCGCGATCAACACGCCAACGACGTGATCGCGCTTGTCCGCCTGGTCGACGACGGCGCGCTCAAGGGCCAGGCCGGTGACAAGCTCGCCGCCGATCTGCGCGCCTGGGACAAGGGCTTCAAGGACCTGTTCACCCGAGCCCTCTCACTGCTGGACTCCCTCCAACCGTCCGACCCGGCCAAGGGGGCGGCCACCCGATGAGCCCGCAGGTCGGCATCAATCCCACGCTGATGACACAACTGATCAACGGCATGAAGCGGGTCAGCAGCACGCTTCCGGACGTCGGCCTCCAGGTGGAACGAGCCCTGACCGCACTGAACATCCAGTTGTGGGGCCCGACACAGGTCCATGCCATCGGCCGGCAGATGAGCGACCAGATTCCGGTGCTCCAGGGCCGCCTTGACCTGATTCTCGCCGAACCGGACCGCAAATCCGGCAAGGGCGGCATTCTCTGGGCCAACGAATCCGACTGGCTGTCGAAGTCGCCCGCCGAGGGCGCCGCAACGGCCAAAGCAATGGCCACCAAGCTCCGGGAACAGATCAAGAGTCACTCACTCGACGCGAAAATGGTCGCCGAAATCGAGCGGCACAAGAATGATCCGTACTTCGCCGTGGCCTTCGCCAAGGAAATACCACCCCGCGAGCTCAAAGCCCTGATCAACAGGATGTACGGCGCGGGCCTCCCCCAGTCGAGCCGCCCGGCCCAACGCGACGTACGGACGCAGGACAGGCTCGCCACCATGCTCAGCAAGATCCTGGGCACGGCCTCGCGCGGAGTGGGCCGGATGAAGCTGCCCGACGACTACGCCGATCAACTGGTCGACGGCATCGAGAGTCCGCAGGACGCGTTCGCGGTGAAAAGGCTGCTGCAGGACGGCGAGTTCGACCACACGTTCCTGCTCTCTGTGGTCCGGAAGCTCTACGACAAAGACGTCGCGCATCCTCCGGACCCATCCCTGCCACGAGACGCCTGGGCGATGCCCGGCCCCAGGGACATCTCACCGGGCGACCTCAGCCCCATGGGCACGGCCCTGGTCGCGCTGGCCCACCATCCGGCCGTGGCCCAGGACTTCTTCACCGACCCCCAGCGCAGGCCCCTGGCATACCTGATGCGGCAGCACCACTGGGACAGCGACGCGGACAAGGAGCTCGGCTGGGCCATCCAGTCGGCCAGCACCGAATTCCGCGACCACGACCAGCCGCCGGGGGGTAATTCGCGCGGTTACAAGTCCGCCTTGATAGCCTCATGGGCGGTCCATTTCTGGAGCGACCCCAAGGTCCAGAAAAACCTGCCCAACACTCGCACCCACTTCGGCACGATCTCGGCTCAATACATCGGCGACATACACCGTGACACACAATCTTTCACCGGGAGAGCGCCAGGCGTGGTGACGGCCGCGGACCCGGACAAGAACCTGCAGGGTCTGGAGCCCTATGGCGCGAAGCTCGACGGGAAAGAGATCAGGAAGGTCATGACGTGGGCGTTCGAGGACGAGGATGCGTTCAAGACCATGGCCGCCGGGCACGGACTGTATTCCGCCAAGATGCTGGACGAACTGGCGGGCAAGATCGTGAAGGAGGTCGACGCCGACTTCACGGCATGGCGAAAAGCGCACCCGGAGGCGACAAAGCAACAGCTTGACACCATGCGGCAGGACATACTCGAAGAGCGCATGAGCCGCAGCGGAGGCGCCGAATTCGCCCGGGCGGCGCGCGGCCTCAGCCTGACGACCTGGATGATCACCGATGCCGCCAACATCTCTGACATCGAAAAGGCGAAGTCGGACGACGCACGCTTCGCCGCCTTCAAGGAAATGACCCAGCAAGTCGTCGGACTGGCACCAGGACCGCAGGGAAAGTTCGTCGGGTTCATGGTCGACCAGGCTAAGGAGAAGATCTTCGGACAGATCAAGTCCAGCCACGAGGACCGCGCTCGCCAAGACGCGGACAACGCATTGGAGGCGGCCAAGCAAATGTTCGCCGACCTCACGGCGGCCACGATGATGCGCCACGGTCTTTTCGGAGACGAATCCGTTCCCGCCAAGACGCACCCACACCACCACAAGGACTTCTCACCAGGCTCGGACGGCTACTTCATGTCAGACGGGGAAATCATCCCGAGGGCCGAGATGAACGCCGACCAGATCGAAGACTATGAGGAGTGGCTGAAGCTGAATGAGGTCGGCCGCGTCTTCGGCCGACCGGACGACAGCATCGCCATTGGCTTCAGGGACGCCGAAAAATTCTATTCCGGGCATGGCTCATGAGAAACCAACCATCGACGCTCGCAGTCCTTGCCGTTCTCGCCTTGGCAGCGGCATGCTCGTCTCCACCCGTTCCATCACCGGACAACCGGCCGCTGGGTAATGTAACCGCCGCTCCAAGGGAGTGCGACCTGATCTCCGCAAACGCTATCAAGCTCGCCACCGGTCTCAACGACTACACGGCTTTCGGCACCAAGATGGATATGGGCCAACGCTTCGCGTCGTGCTCCGTGCATGAGGAATCTGACCAAGAAAGCAAGGCAGGGCTATTGATCGAAGTCTTCGACCCATCCCCGAACGACGCAGAAGACCTAGAGCACACCAAGGTGACCACCAAGGGGAATAACCTCCCCAGCGACTTGGGGCCGGGATTCGTAGCGCGGCGGAAGAATGCCCAGGACGAGACCATCGCCTTCGTTTACGGATGGACGCCTGACTACAAGCGCCTCCTCACCATCAACATCATTGAGCATGCGCCAGGCCGGGACTCTCTGGCGGACGCGACAGAATTCTTCCGTCAGCTCAAGCCTCTCTTGCTTGACCAGCCCAAGTGAGGCGGCAAGATCGCAAAGTGTCGTCGAGCTGACGCACGTAAGACGTGTCCGCCCAGGGCTCCAGCCGGGCTCGCGCCTGGCTGATCTCATCGGTGAGCCGAGCCGAGCTGTGCTGCCTGGTGAGGTCGGCAGCCTCCGTGAGCTTGGCTGCCGCCTCGGGGACTTCCTTGGCCATCGCCAAGGCACATGCGTATCGGGCAAGTGCCCCTCCACGAAGCCTCTTCCTGGGCTGTGGGCCGATCCCGGCCAGACACCGCTCAGCCGCCACCATGGCCGGTTGAGGTTGATTCAGCCAGACCATCAACGAGGCTCTCCTGGTCTCCACCGACGAGGGCGAGACCCAGTACAGGAACGCTGGTTCGTTGTCCTTCCTCGATCCTGCCAACGCGACCGCACTGTCATGTGTTCGGGCGCTGGCCGCGACATCGCCATCGAGGGCGTAGGCCACCGAGAGCATCGAGTCATGTATGGACTTCATCAGCTTGCTCGGAGACCTGGCGACCCAGACCTGGGCGGCGTGAGTGTGGTCAGAAACGGCTGATGCCCGGCGCTGATCAATAGCCACCCTGCCCAGCCAGTAATGCAGGTAGCCGATCAACATCGGGTCGCCGAGATCGTGTGCCGCCCGCAGCCCGTCGTTCAGCGGCTGTTCGGCCGCCGCGTAGTCGCACAGGTCGTAAGCAAGGAACCCCGCGAACTGGGACAACGACGCATACGTGGCGAGCAGCCGATCGTGCAGGCTCGCCGACATCGACTCGCGAGCCAGAAGCCGCCTGACCGCCGACCGATGCCCGTTCACCACGGGAACCAGCGCCGCAGGCCCGCTCTTGTCGTCGGCCTGCCGCGCGTGCATCGTCAGCTTCTCGAACGTGCGCACCACCGTCTCATCCACCCGCCACGTGCTGCGCAGCACTCCGGCCAGGCGCTCCTCTTCCTCCGATGTGAGGGTGCGCAGCAGGTCGAGCGCCCGTGTCCCGCCGAGCACCAGGGCCAGTTCGAAGAGCAGTTCTCGTCGTTTCATGTCGGCCTCCTCAACGCCGATGGCATGGAGCAACCGCACGCACGCTGAGGCGTCCAAGAGCGACAGATCAGCGGGTTTGACTCCTGCGCTCACCTTCATGGTGACAGGAGGCCGGTTGCTGTCAAGATCACGAAAATCGGCGTCACAGATCAGCACCCGATCGGCGGCACTGTAGGAGCCGGCGACCTCATCGGAGACCAGGCTCCTGGCGGCGGTCTGGTAGATCTTGGCCAGCACCGGGAGCAGATGTGCGGGCGGGCGGCGGCCCGCCTCCGGCCATAGCTCGAACTCGTACAGCCGCGACTCGCGCATCGCGGCCGTCCCCGCCGGGTCGGCGTCGTTGAGCATGGCGACCACGTCAGCCGCGATGCGGCCGTGCGCCAGCCGATACAGCCGCAACGGACTCACCGGATGAGCGAGCCCGAGGACCTCGGCGATCTGCTCCCACGTAAAGCCCTTCCCCCGAAGATGCTGGCTCCAAGAGCGAGCCTGAAGCAGCACCCGGTATCCCTCGCCGGACATCCTGCACCCCCTCCACGCCGATATCGTGTACTGATTGTAAAGTAACGATTACTTTCCGCACGATCGAAAGGGAGATTAATCAGGCCGCGGCGGGACGCCGACCCTGGACACCGACAGATTCGCGCAGGTCAGCGTCTATGTCGCGAGAGTGATCGCTGGGGATGCGATGGAGATCCACCTGGCGCGCCCAACAGGGCACCTTGTTGGTGACGAGCCGAACCCATTGCGTGTCCATGGAGGGACCTCATGCCCAGCATCACCAAACCGGCGGACGTACCGGCTCACCTGCTCATTCCCCGGCAACGCGAGGATCCAATCGACGGGCCGGTCCTGTGCGAACACGTGGACGCGATGATCGACCTGAACCCCGGCGGACTGACCTGGCGGCGTACCTTCGCCGGAGCCTTCCATCAAATCCCCCACGCCCGCCACTTCATCCGCTTCCTCCTGATCGACTCCGACCGCCAGGACGACGCCGAGCAGATCGTCGCGGAGCTCGCGGCGAACGCCGTCCAGCACACCGCCAGCGGCCGCCCCCAGGGGACCTTCATCGTCGAGATCATCCGCACGACCACCAGGATCACCATCGCGGTCTACGACTGCGGCTGGGGTGGCGTCCCCCGCTTCGGCGCGCCCCACGCCGCCGACTCCGAGTACGGCCGGGGGCTGGCCATCGTCGCCGCGATCGCCGACCAGGTCGGCTACGAAGGCACCGACGAGTTCGGCCACAAGGTGTGGGCGAAGATCCACACACGTCCCAGCCCATAGATTGAGCATCCCTCGCTCCTGGGTCGTTCACGGGCCGGTGGCGGGCGAAGATCAAGTGTTGCTAGCCTCGCGGCTTTAGCCGGCTCGTTTCAGTTCGAGGAGAACCATGCCGCTGTTGGCCAGGATGCTCGCCGCGCCCATGTTCATCGACGTCCGGCCTGGCGCGGTCGCCCGTCTTGGCCCGCTTCTCGCCGATCTGCAGATCGCCAGGCAGGGCCGGGTGGCGATCGCGGTCGGGCCCGCTCAGGGGGCGAGCATCACCGGGGAGCTGTGCATCGAGGGGGCGGAGGTGCTCAAGGTCCCGGACGGCAGCCTCGACTCCGCCGTCGCGCTGGGGCAGCGGTTGCGGGCCGGGCGGTTCGAGGTGGTGGCGGGGATCGGCGGCGGGAAGACGGTCGACGTCACCAAGTTCGCCGCGCACATGGCGGGCATTCCGATGGTGGCGGTGACGACGAGCCTGGGGCATGACGGCATCGCCTCGCCGGTCAGCACGTTGCGGCACGAGTCGGGCACGGGCTCGTACGGGGTGGTGATGCCGGTGGCCGTCATCGTGGACCTCGACCGGGTACGCTCCGCGCCGGCGTCGCTGTCGACGGCGGGGATCGGGGACGCGATCAGCGACCTGTCGGCCGTGGCCGACTGGGAGCTGGCCGCCGCCGACGTCGGGGAGCGGATCGACGGGCTGGCGGTGGCGATGGCCAGGTCGGCGGCGCTGGTGGTGCTGCATCAGCCTGGGCACGCCCGCACCGACGAGTTCCTCACCGTGCTGGCCGAGTCGCTGATCCTGTCGGGGATGGCGATGGCGGTGGCGGGCTCCAGCCTGCCCGCCAGCGGCGGTGATCATGAAATCATGCACGCCGTCAACCAGCTCTTCCCCGGTACGGCAAGCCACGGTGAGCTGGCGGGGGTGGGTGCTTTGTTCTGTACGCACCTGCGCGGCAACGCCGACCAGGCCGAGCTGATCTCCGCCTGCCTGCACAGGCACGGCCTGCCGCGGACTCCGGAGGATCTCGGCCTGTCGAACGCCGACTTCGCCAAGGCGGTGGCGTACGCGCCGGAGACCCGCCCTGGCCGGTACACCATCCTGGAGCGGCTCGCCCTGTCCGAGCCGGAGATCGCCGACCGCGTGGAGAACTACGTCAAAGACGTACCCGGCTGACTCACCGGTCCCGGCCGATTCGGCGTACGGTCGACCAGGCAGCGCGCATGATAAGGAAAACCATGGAAATCTGGATCAACCCGGCTTGTTCGAAGTGCCGGTCCGCTCTGTCGATCCTGGACGCCGAGTCCGCCGGCTACACGGTCCGCCACTACCTGGACGATCCCCCGTCCGCGGACGAGATCCGCGCCGTCCTGGTCAGGCTCGGTCTGGAGCCGTGGGACATCACCCGAACGGGCGAGGCCACGGCGGCCGAGCTCGGCATGGACGCCTGGCCGCGTGACCCGGCCAGCCGTGACCGCTGGATCGACGCGCTGGCCGCGCATCCGATCCTGATCCAGCGTCCGATCATCACGGCCGACGACGGCTCAGCGGTGATCGGACGTACAGAGCAGGCGGTACGCTCCGCGCTCGGCTGATGCGGCGACCAACACCAACCGAGGTGACACGCGCATTGCCATCACTTCACGTGCTCGTTGTGTGACAATGAGTGTCATGCCATCCCCCCAACACGATGCCCTCGTCCAGATGATCACCGACCGTCCTCAACTGGCGGTGGAGATCCTGCGTGACCTCATGGGGGTGGACCTGCCCGCCACGTCGCTGGTCCGACTGGAGGACAAGACCTTCAACACCCGCACCTCCGACGACTTCGACGCCGACGTCGTCGTGGCCCTGGGACCACCCCAATCTCCCGCCCACGCCATCATCGTGGAAGTCCAGAACGACAAGTCCAAACCGCCCCGGCAACTCGCCCGCTACGCCGCCGCCGTGTGGCTGATGCTGGGCTGCAACGTCACGGTCCTGGTCATCTGCCCCACCCGGAGCGTCGCCACCCACTACGCCGAGCCGATCGACACCGGGCTGAGCGGCTACCGCCCGCAGGCCTGCGTGCTGCGACCGGACGACATCCCGGCCATCACCGACCCCCAGGAAGCCGCCGCCCACCTGGAACTGTCGGCCATGTCCATCATGATCCACGGCCGCGACCGCAAGGTCGTCGAGGCCTTCGCCACGGCGCTGGCCGACACCCGCGACGAACACGCTCCGAAGTACACTGAATACGCCTACAGCATGGCCGCCCCGGAAATCCGGCGACTCATGGAGGAAATCATGACGTCCACCCACTGGCCGGTCCACACCCCGTGGGCTCGCGAGCACTTCGGCCGCGGCCTCAAAGAAGGCAGAGCCGAAGGCGAAGCGAAAGGCAAAGCCGAAGGCGAGGCGCAATCTGTGTTGCTCGTGCTCGCCGCCCGCGGCTTTGACGTCCCGGACGACACACGCGCCCGGATCACCTCCTGCACCGACCTCGCCCAGCTCGAAACCTGGCTCACCCGCGCGGCCACCGCCCAGACCCTCGACGGGCTCTTCACCGAAGCGGGCGGACAGAACCGTTAGCGCAACGCCGGAGAAATCCGCTGGCAAGCTCTCATGATCCTTATCGATGGTGGCCGCAGCGGGCAGTTCGAAGGCGCGGCTTGTTACAGGGTCGCGAGCACCAGGCCAACCATGATGAGGGTCGCGATGGTCACGGTGAGTGCGGCGAGCGCGCGTCTTCGGATGACGACGTTCAAGGGAGGGCCTCAGGCCTCGGGGCCGAGGCGCTCTTCCAGGCGCTCCAGGCGCTGGACGAACGGCTGCAGTTCGGCCCGGATCGCGGCGGCCAGCATCGCCGCCTGGGCGGCGGGCACACCCTGCCCGCCCTGGGCGGCGGGCCGGCCCTGGGCGGGGGGCTGCTGGGTCTCGGCGCGGAGGTGCACGTAGCCGGCCAGGGCCGCCACGACGGCGCGCCGGGTCAGGCGGGCCTCGGCGCCCAGCCCCCGCAGGACCTGACCGGCTGTTCCGTCGGGCTCGGCGACCAGGCCCAGCAGCAGATGCTCACAGCCGACATAGTTGTGGCCGAGCGAGATCGCCTCCGTGACCGCGAACTCCAGCGCGTTGGCGGCCGGCCCGCTGAAGTGCCTGGGCGCGGCGGACCCGGCCGCGACCTCAGCAGAGCGTGAAGCGGTCGAGTCCGGCCCGCCGGCGACATCCGGTCCGGTGGTGGCGTCCGGTCCGGTGGGGGTGGGTGACTGGTGGGCGAGGTCGCGTTTCACCCGCTCCGGGTCGATCTCCATGGCGCGCAGTACGTGCAGCGCCAGGTTGCCGCCCTCGTTCAGCATGCTGCTGAGCAGGTGCTCCGTGCCGACACCTGCGATCCCCTCCGCGCCGGCCTGCTCGGCGGCGAGCTTGAGCACGGTGCGAACCCTCCCCGTCAGATAGGCCAGCGCCCCGGTCGGCTCGTCGAAGTCGACCTCGCTGAGAACCGTCTCCCTGATGGCGGTGACCCGGCGGACCGCCTGTTCGAGGGCCCGCTGGCAGACCGCCGACACCGGCACGCCCGCCTCCTTGACCGCCTCCGCGAGCTCGTCCGGCAGATATACGTTGATCTTTGGCATGCCCCCAGCATAACCCCATTGGGGTTACAAGCCAATGGGGTTACTCGGGACGGTCGGTCAAGGGTTGCTCGGCCTCGGGACCGCCACGCGTAGTGAGGAGGCCGGTGCAGGCGGGTGCGTACGGACCGACGGGGGTCTCATCGCGGGTGTCCGTGGGCAGCGGGAGCCAACGGAGTCGGCACCCTCGCGTCTACGCCGCCTGTGGCACGGGCATTCCAGCGAGGACCTCGCCGAGCACGGCCGCCGCGGTGATCTCGCGCAACTCGGCCTCGGGCGAGAGGATCAGGCGGTGTGCGAGCACCGGCACGGCCAGCGCCTTGACGTCCTCGGGCACCACGAAGTGCCGGCCGGCGGCGGCGGCCTTGACCCTGGCCGCGCGCAGCAACGCCAGGCTGCCCCGGGGACTCGCACCGAGCCGCAGGTGCGGGTTCGCGCGGGTGGCCGCGCACATCGCCACGATGTAGTCGTAGACCGGGTCCGCCACGTGGATCCGTGCCGCGAAGTCGATCATCCCGGCCACGTCCGACGCCCGCGCCACCACCGGCAGCCGCTCGACCTGCGGCCCGGTCGGCATGCCCTTGAGCACCTCCACCTCGGAGACGTGGTCGGGGTAGCCGACGGAGATCTGCATCAGGAACCGGTCGAGCTGCGCCTCGGGCAGCGGGTACGTGCCGTCCATGTCGACCGGGTTCTGGGTGGCCACCACGAGGAACGGCCTGGGCACCGGATGCGGCTCGGCGTCCACCGTGACCTGGCGCTCCTCCATGACCTCCAGCAGCGCGGCCTGGGTCTTCGGGGAGGCGCGGTTGATCTCGTCGGCGAGCACGATGTTCGCGAAGACCGGCCCGTGGTGGAACTCGAACTTCTGGTGCGCCTGGTTGAAGATCGACACACCGGTGATGTCGCTCGGCAGCAGGTCGGGGGTGAACTGGACGCGCCGCCACTCCGCGTCCACGCTGGCCGCGAGAGACCTGGCCAGAGTGGTCTTGCCGGTGCCGGGGACATCCTCGATGAGCAGGTGCCCCTCGGCGAACAGGCAGATCAGAGCCAGCTCGATGGCCTCGTGCTTGCCGCGGATGATCCGCTCGATGTTGCCGGCGAGCAGTTGGAAGCGCTGGGCGAACTGGCCCGCCAGCGCCGCGGGCTGCTGGTGCGCCTGCGCGGGCTGCTCGAACTGGTCCTGGTAGCTGTTGTACTGGGTCAACTGAGTCCGTTCACTGAGTATCAGTCTTTCTCGGTGATTCGCTCAATTCTCACTGTGTGCGACGCCGCGGATGCGCACCCGTCACTCACCCCGTATGTGCGATCAGAGAGCGTTTGCCCCGTAATATCGGGCATCACCCTAGCGCCCAGTCATCTCTTGCGTGCGCGTACTGGCTGGTAGCAACGTTGTTCGTGGGTGTGTCGGTGCCGGAGTTCTGAGAGTGTCGGTGGGAAGCCGTACCTTAGAGCCCGTGTCCGAGCAGCCCCTGACCTTCGACGCCGTGCTCACCGATGAGGCGGTCCTGTCGACCTACCGCCGCATGTTCGCCGCGCTGGCGCGCGACAGCGGCGCGGTGGTCGACGACCCGGCCCTGGTCGACATCGCCGAGACGCTGTTCTCGGCGTTCGCCGAGGCGGGCGAGGAGTGGCTGACGCACGATCAGATGCGGTTCGCGTGCCGGGCCCATCCCGGTGACCAGTTCGACAACCGGCTGCGGGTGCTCAAGGGGCTCGGGGCGATCCGCGAGGTGTTCCCCAAGCCCAACCAGTTGCGTTACCGTGCCTCGTTCACCAGCGTCGTGGGGCTGATGTTCATTCGGCGGATGATGGCCGACGGCGGGCAGTCGGAGATGCACCGACTCCTGGCGCTCGAGGACCTCAACGTCGCCGACCCGCGCACGACGATGGAGGAGGCCAGGCAGAGCGCGCTCAACCTGGCGCGGGCGTTCCGGCTGTGGGCGCTGGAGCTGATCACGCTCACCACGGGCACGATCGAGGAGCTGCGCGAGCAGGCGCCCAAGCTGTGGGGCACCGAGGAGATCGCCCGGCGCGCGCAGAGCCTGCACGGCACCATCCTGACCCGCTGGCCGGAGCTCGACCGGGTCTGCACGGACCTGCGGGCGGCGATCTACGCCTACAGCGACGCCTCCCGCCGCGCCGCCGGCCGTCTGGCCGATTCGGCGGGCACCACGCGCAACCTGACGCTGCTGCCCACGGAGACGTGGCGGACGTTCGCGCAGACGGCTTCCCGGGAGCGGCTGGCGGCGGTGCTCGACGGGTTCGTCTTCGACGCGCCCGCGCCCTGGCATGACCCGGCCGCCATCGCCCGAGCCGTGGACGAGGCCCCGAGGCCGGCTCCCGCGCAGCCCACTCCCCCGCGCTCCAACCTGCCCGACCCCGGTCCGGGCTCCGCGCTCGACTCCTCCCCCGACGCCGCGGCGGAGCGCCTGCGGCAGGTGGCCGAGTCACTGCTCGGCGACGCCTCGCGGGTCCCCCTCGCGGACGTCCTCGGCTCCGACTGGCCGTCCGCCCGGCGCGTCCTCGCCGACCTGACCACCCTTGACCTGCGGTCCGAGCTGCCTTATCGGCTGGTGTGGTCCGACGAGCTGACGATCGATCCGGCCCGTGAGCCCGCCTGGCTGTCCCACGGCTATCTGGAGCGTGCGCGATGACCACCGGGCCAGGGCGTTCGGAGGCGGTGGCGCACGCGCGGGTGCGGGCGGAGGGGCCGTCGCGGCTGGGGGGCGGGGTGCCGGCGCCCGCCGGGATGGTGCGTCTGACGCGTCCCGACTCCACCGGAGAGGCGTTGCCGGTGTGGCCAGACGGGGTGACGCCGTCGCTGCTGGACGAATACCAGGTGGCGCCCGTTCCCGTGGAGCGGTCCGGGGAGACCAGGCGCGTGCTGGCCGCCGTCCTCAAGTGCTGCTGGACCGATGTGTCGGTGGATCCGTGGCCCGGTGATCCGGCGCCTGTGGAGCTGGTGCTCGACACCTACCGGGCGTTGATCGGCCGCACCGACGACCTGATGCGCAACTGGGCGATCGGGGCGCTGCGCCGCCTGCACGACTCGTCGTGGATCGTCATGGACGACGGCGTGGTCCAGTTGGGGCCGCGGTGCGCCACGTGGCCGGTCGAGTCGCACGCGCAGTTGCGGGAGCTGGTCCGCCGCCTGCCCGAGCCGGAGCGCCCGGAGCTCACCGTGGTCGCCGACGCCGACATCGTTGCCGCCGCCCGTCCCGTCCCACAACCGGAAGTCCGTCTCCTCGGGGGACGGGTCGAAGGCGGGGCGGCGGAGTTCGACGATCTGCTGGGGGGTTATGACGAGCGGCGGCGGGCGGAGGTGGTGGCGGCGTTCATGGTGGTGGAGCACGCCGCCGAGCCGGTGCAGGAGCTGCGCTTCGCCGCCCTGCGTGATCCGGCGCTGCGCCACACGCTGAGCGAGATGCTCGCCCGGCGCGGCCGTACGCTGATCCAGCATCGCGACCGCTGGACCTCCGGCTACGACGACGCCTGCGCCGCCTCACTCCCTTCCGGCGGCAGTGCTCCCGCGAGCTTGGGGGTGAGTGAGCGGGCGGTGCTGACGCTGGTGCTGGTGCATTCGGTGGCGATTCCCCGGGCCGAGGGGCTGCTGCCGGCGGACTCGTGGCTGTCGCCGCACCCCACGCCGGCCGACGAGCTGCGCAGGCACACGCAGCTGCCGATCGGCGAGCTGGAGTCGGCGCTGCGGACCTTGCGGCACGCGGGCCTGTTGAGCCAGGTCAAGGCGGGTGAAGAGGCGGGCGGTTACGTGCCTGGGCCGCAGTTCCACCGGCTCACTCCCGCGGCGCGGCGGCGGTTGCAGGAGGAGCTGATCCTGGCGGCCGGTCCGAACACGCCGCTGGCGGCGGCCGTACACGCTCGAAGATCGGCGACGTGAACGCGCGCCCGCCGGACGAACCGGCGGGTTGCGCCGGCCGATCGCGGTGCCCGCGCGCGGGACGACATACGGATGGAAGGACTACGGGGGTTACAGGTGTCGCAGGTGGAGAACGTCGTCGGGGACCGGGTGCTGATCGCCGTGCAGGCGGTCAACATTTCCCGGCTCTCGACCCATCCGGTGCCGACGGTCCCCGGCACGCTCATCGTCGTGGCGGGGGCCGGGCCGAAGGACTCCAACGGGGCGGGTAAGTCGTCGTTCATCGCCTCGATCACGGCGCTGCTGGGGGACGAGCAGTGGCGCTTCGCCTCGGGCGCCAAGGCGGTGTCGGAGCTGCTGTTCAACGCGGAGCTGGCCAGCGGCGCGGGCGCCCGCCAGTGGGCGAGCGCCGATCACGGCTACATCGTCGGCGTCTTCGGCACGCCGGGCATGGAGGACTTCACGTCCGCGCCGGCCGCGACCGTGACCGGCGCGGTCCCCGAACCGGCTGCATCGTACGAGCCCGGACCCGCGAGCTCAGGCGAGCCCGGCCCCACGGCCTCGGACGAGCCTGGACCCGCGGCCTCGGACGAGCGCCGCCTCGCGGCCTCGGGCGAGGCTGGAACCGCGGGCTCGGGTGAGCTGGTGCCGGCGGCGGAGGGTGGGGAGTTGTTCGAGGTGCCGGACACCTCCGGTGGGGCGCTCACCGTGTGGCTCAAGGTGAACCAGGAGGCGCCGCACCTGGAGATCCGCTGGCGGGAGGGCGTTCATCTGGCGGCGTCCCCGTCCGAGGCGGAGCGGGTGGCGCGGGCCGACGAGATCTGGGCGTCGTTGCCGAAGTCGGCCGGCCGGCGCGACGTGGTGGCCCGCGATCTGACCAAGGTGCTCTACGGCGACCGGGTCAGGTGTGTGTCGTTCCTGTCCACCTCCGTACGCAGCAAGGTCGCCACGAACCTGCTCTCCCAGCCGCTCAACGAGATCTCCCCCGAACGCGTCTTCGAGGCCATCGCCGCGCTCACCGGCCTCGACGCCGAGCTGGAGCAGGAGCGGGAGGCCCGCCGTGACGAGCACGCCAGACGGGTACGCGCGGCGCAGGCGGCCGATCGGCTGGCCGAGTTCGAGGTGGAGTCGAAGGCGTTGCTGACCACGTTCGACCGGCGTGACCAGGCGAGGGCGCGCCTGGCGGACGCGTCGCGGTGCTGGCGTGGGCGGCAGGCGCGCAAGCTGGCCGACGCCGCGGGCAGGGACGAGGCGCTGGACGCCGACCTCCAACGGCACCGCGCGGCCGGTGAGGTGGCGGCCGAGGCGATCGCCCTGGTGAAGGCGGAGATCGCGACGCTGCGGGAGGACACGCTCGACCGGCAGGTGTCCCAGGCGCGCAAGGAGCTGGCGGCGTTGCAGGCCAGGGCGGCCAAGCTCGACGCCGACCGCGCCGTGGCCGAAAACTCCGCCGACGAGCTGCGCGGCCGGATTCCGGCGCTGGAGGAGGCCAGGAGGTTCGCCGACGGGCGGGACGTGCCGGCGGCCGAGCGGGAGCTGCGGGAGGTGGGGCTCCGGCTGAACGAAGCGCTCAAGGCGCTGGGCGTGGCCGACCAGGAGATGTCCTCCGCGCAGGCGGCGCTGGACGATGCCGAAGGCGGTCCCGCGGCGGCCCAGCTCAACGCGCTCACGGCGGCGGGCATCGGCGCGACCGGCCTGCTCGACGCCCTCGACGTGGCGGAACAGGCCCGCGACTCCGCCACCCACCCCGGACCTCCACAGGCCGCAACCGGCGACGGTACGAGCGCCGGCGCCGGCGCGGAGGGTGGTGCCGGTGCAGATGCGGGTGCCGGTGTCCATGCGGACTCCGGTGCCGGCGCCGGGGCGGAGGCGCTGGGGGCGGCGCTCAAGGCGCGTTACGGGAAGACGCGCTCGGGCGGGGGCGTGCTGGGTGAGTTGCGGGGGTGGCCCAACGAGCACGCGGTGATCGTGGACGCCGTCCACCTCGACGAGGCCGCCGCGGCCCTGGCCGGGTTGCCAGGTTCCGTGCTGGTGAGCGCGGCAGGAGTGAGCGTCGTGGGGGCGTTCGACGGGGTCGCCACGGGGTGGGAGGCCCGGATCAAGGCGGCCGAGCAGCGGCTCAACCGGGCCAGGGACGTGCAGGAGACGGCGGCTCAGGCCGTACACGATGGTGAGGAGGCGGTCGCCGAGGCGCAGCGGCGGCTGGAGGGCGCCAGGGCCGGGGTGCGGCTGGCCGAGATCGAGGCGAAACTGGCCGAGCGGCGGTCCAGGCTCGGCGAGCTGACCGCGGCGATCCAGGAGCTGACGCCGAAGGTCGCCGAGGCCGAGCGGCAGACCGGGGCGCTGGACTTCCGCGCCAGGACCAGGGACATGGAGATCGAGCGGCTGGAGGGCAGGCGGCAGCGCCACGAGACCGAACGCGCGCAGGCGCGCGAGCAGGAAGCCGGGGTCGGCGCGGAGCGGGCGGCGCTCAAGCTCGACGCGCTGGCCGCCGACTGGGGCGGCACGTCCGAGACGGCGCGCGCCTGGCTGGACGCGTTGCCGGAGGAGGAGCGGCCGCGCACCGCCGAGGAGTGGTGGCGGATCGCCGAGCGGCACCTCGACCAGGCGTTGCGCGACACGTTCCCGGAGGAGGACGCGGAGCTGCCCGAGGAGCTGCGGTTCCTGCTGAGCGAGCGGGGCGGGAGCACGGCGCGGGAGCAGGCGACGTTCGCGGCGGTGTGCGGGGCGCTGGCGTCCTACCTGCGGGGTCAGGAGGAGTACGAACGCCACCAGCGCCGCCAGATCGAGGCCCAGGTCGTCTCCAGGCAGCGCGACCTGGCCGCGGCGGCGCGGGGCGCGGAGGAGGCGGAGCAGTCGACGGCCGTGCACCGGGCGGCGCTGACTGCGGCGATCAAGGCGCGGCTGACCAGGGTGGCGGAGGAGTTCGAGAAGCTCGACACCTCCTACGGCGGTTACGGCGCGACGCTGGAGTTCCCGGTGCCGCCCGCGCCCGCCGATCCCGAGCAGCGCTGGCAGTGGCGGGTGACGCCCAAGTGGCGGCGTGGTGAGGGGCAGGGTTATGTGCCGTACAACCGGCGGGCCAACACTGCGCTGATGGACGAGAAGGCCGTCAAACTGGTGTGCGCGGCGGCCATCGCGTCGTCCGGTGGCGGGCACCTGTGCCTGGTGCTCGACGAGCTGGGCCGCAACCTGGGCAAGGAGCACCGCAGGGAGGCGGTGGCGCTGTTCAGGAGGATCGGGGAGACGTACGGGATCACGGTGATCGGGGCGTTGCAGGACGACATGGAGCCGTACGCGATCGATGCCTGCGGCCAGTACGTCAAGCTGCGGCGGTCGTCGGACGCGATGCCGTACAACGAGCCGCCGGTGATCGTCGGGCACGACCAGCACGCCGAGCGGGTGCGGGCCCTGGCGGCCTACGTCGATCGGGGCGCCCCCGCCGCGGCACGTCAGGAAGCGGGCGCGCCGAACGGCTCTCTTCCTGGCGGCCGGGTCAGTGCATCGAGCTGATCAGGTCCGGCAGGGTGACAGGGTCGTGGAAGACCGTGGCGCCCAGGCCGGAGAGCCGTGCGGGCGGGGTGAGGCCGCCGGCGAAGGCCAGGCAGCGCATGCCGGCGCTGATCGCCGCCGTCACCCCGACCGGACTGTCCTCCACCACCACGCACCGCTCAGGCAAGGCGCCCATGGTGGCGGCGGCGTGCAGGAACAGGTCCGGCGCCGGCTTGCCCTCGGCCACGTCCTCGGCGCTGAACACCCGGCCCTCGAACCGCCAGGCCAGCCCAGTGATCTCCAGGCTGCGGCGGATCGTGGCGTGCCGGCCGTTGGAGGCCACACAGCTCGGCAGGCCGATCCGGTCCAGGGCGGCCTCGATGCCCGCCACGGCGCACAACTCGGCCTTGATCGCCTCGGCGTACTCGGCGTTGAGCCGCTCGCGCCAGCCCGGTGGCGTCTCGCCCAGCTGCTCGCTCCAGTACTCGTTCGAGCTGCCCACGAACCGCTCGGCGTACTCCTCCTCGTCGATCGACCAGCCCAGACGCCGCACCGCGGCCGTGCCCACGCGTACGGAGATGCGCTCACTGTCCACGAGAACCCCGTCGCAGTCGAAGATGACCAGATCGACAGCCAAGCCCGTTCCCTCCAGAAAATGTGACATAACGCGGGTGGTAGCGTCACCGTATCGCGTCACAAGACGCTAGTCCGCATAGTGAGACATAGTATGACAACCTCCCCCCAGCTCGTCGCGCCGAGCCGGTCCAGGATCGCGGCCGCCAGCCTCATCGGCACCGCGATCGAGTTCTACGACTTCTACATCTACGGGACCGCCGCGGCCCTCGTGCTCAACACCGCGTTCTTCCCCGGCATGGATCCGGTGGCGGGCAATCTGGCGGCCTTCTCGACGTTCGCCGTGGCGTTCATCTCGCGACCGCTCGGCTCGGCCGTGTTCGGGCACTGGGGTGACCGGATCGGGCGCAAGTCCATGCTGGTCGTGTCGCTGCTGGTGATGGGCCTGTCCACGGTGGCGATCGGGCTGCTCCCCGGCTACGCGGCCATCGGCGTGCTCGCGCCCGTGCTGCTCGTGCTCCTGCGCTTCACGCAGGGCATCGGACTCGGCGGCGAGTGGGGCGGCGCGGCGCTGCTGGCCACCGAGCACGCACCGTCCGGCAAGCGCGGCCTGTACGCGATGTTCCCGCAGCTCGGCCCCTCGGTCGGGTTCATCGTGGCGAACGGATTGTTCCTCATCCTCGGCGAGACGCTGAGCGACGGGGAGTTCGGGAGCTGGGGGTGGCGGCTGCCGTTCGTGGCGAGCCTGCTGCTCGTGATCGTCGGCCTGTACGTACGGCTGAAGATCTCCGAGACGCCGGTCTTCCGGGCCGCCATGGACCAGCGGCGCATCGCCAGGGTGCCGTTCGCCGGGCTCATGCGGCACCAGTGGCGGCGCGTGCTGCTCGGCGCCGGGGCCATGACGATCGCGTACACGCTGTTCTACACGGCGACCACGTACTGCCTGTCCTACGGCACCACGACCCTGAACATCCCGCGGACCACGATGCTCGCGCTGACCCTGGTCGGGGTGCTGTTCATGGCCGCTGGCACGATGGGCTCCGCGATGGTGTCCGACCGGCTGGGGCGGCGGCGCACCCTGATCGCCGGCACCGCCGTGGCCATCGCGTGGGGGCTGGTGATGTTCCCGCTGATGGAGACGAGGTCGGTGTTCCTGACCGGGGTGGCGCTGGCGGGCGCCCTCGGCCTCATGGGGCTGGTCTTCGGGCCTATGGGGGCGTACCTGCCGGAGCTGTTCAAGACCGAATACCGCTACAGCGGCGCCTCGGTCGCCTACAGCCTCGGCGGGGTGCTCGGCGGCGCGGTGCCCCCGCTGGTGGCGACGAGCATGCAGGCCGGCGGGCTGGGCGCGTTCGCCGTCGGCGTGTACGTCTCCGCGATGGCGGTGCTGAGCCTGCTCTGCCTGCTGGCCCTGCCCGAGACGGGCGACGAGACCCTCTGATCCCCGGCCCTGACGTGGGCACCGCGCTCCCACGTCAGGGCCGGCGCGGCCCCACGCCAAGGCGGTCACAGCCCCACATCAGGCGGTCGCGGTTCCCGGGTCAGGCCATCGCGATCCCGGGTCAGGCGGTTTCGTATTCGGGGAAGAGCAGTGACAGCTCCCGCGGGTACGTCGCGACCAGGTGCAGCTCGTCGTCCGTGAGCGGCCGGCCGGTCATCGCGTTGCAGAGCTGGACCAGGCGGAAGGCCAGGTCCTCGTCGCGTACCTCGATGCCGAGCCCGTCCATGACGTGTCTGAAGCCGGCCTTGCCGCCGTACTCGCCGGTCAGCACGACACGGCCGGAGCGCGCGTGCCAGTCCTCGGGGAACGGGCCCAGCGTCGCCTCGTCGTACAGCTCGTAGTTGCCGTGGTCCTTCAGCGCGCCGTCGGCGTGGATGCCCGACTCGTGCGCGAACGCGTTCCGCCCCACCCCCACCTGGTTGTACGGCAGCGGCTGCCCGAAGGCGTAACCCGCCCACAGCCCGAACCTGCGGGCCCACGACAGATCGAGCCCGTCGCCGATCTCCGCGTTGAGTCCGAAGCCGTGCTGGAACGCCAGGATCGTGGAGAGCAGGTCGGCGTTGCCCGAACGCTCGCCGATGCCGTTCACGCAGGTGTTGATCCACGCGTCCTGCCCGGCGTCGAGGTCGCCGAGCGCTCCTGAGACCGAGTTGGCCACGGCCATGCCGAGGTCGTCGTGGCAGTGGGTCTCGACCGGCAGCGCGGTGGCCGAGGCCAGCTTGGCGAAGCGCTCACGGATCCGGTCGGGAGTGTCGCCGCCGATCGTGTCGCAGTAACGTACGCGATCGGCGCCCGCCTGCTTGGCCGCCAGCGCGAACTCCAGCAGGAACCCGTCGTCGGTGCGCGAGCCGTCCTCCGCGTTCACCCCGACCGTCAGCGCGTCCGCCTGCTTGGCCACGCGGACGGCGGCCGTCATCTCCCTGATGATCGCGTCCCGGTCCAGGCGGCCGCGGAACTTGTTCTGGATCATGTAGTCGGAGGTCGAGATGGACAGGTTGTAGTGCTTCAGGCCGAGCGGCGCCGCCTTCTCCACGTCCTGCGGAACGCCCCGGCACCAGCCGGACAACCGCAGCTCGCCGAACGCCCCGGCCTCGGCGAGCGCCACCTGCGCCTTGACGTACGGGACCTCGTGGAACAGGAAGGGAAAACCGATCTCGGACTGCGCCACGCCGAGCTTGGCCAGATAGAAGTTGACCATGGTCTTGCCGAACTTCGACAGGCCGGTGCGCGCGGTCTGCACGCCGTCCCGGTTGGTCACATCGAGGAAATGAACTTTGGGCATGCCCTCACGTTGACACGTTCGTTCAACATGGATCAATATTGATTTTCGTCAACCTGGGAGGCTGTGGGGTGGACTGGATCGACGCGGCCACGGCCGCCGAACGACTCGGGGTGAAACCGGCCACGCTGTACGCGTACGTGAGCCGGGGGGTGTTGCGGCGGCGGCACTCCGAGGACGGGCGGCGCAGCCTGTTCTCCGCCGAGGAGGTCGAGCGCCTGGCCCGGCGGGGGCGGCCGCGGAGCCAGCCGCCCGAGCTGGTGATCGAGTCGGCCGTCACGGCGCTCGGCGTCGACCGGCCCTACTACCGGGGGATCGACGCGTTGGAGCTGGCGCGGGCGACCGACTTCGAATCGGTCGCCGAATGGCTCTGGACCGCCACCCGCCCATCACCCCCCACCGGCCGAGCCGATCGACCGGCCGTCCCAGACGCCGGACCAGCCAGGCGGCCGGGCGGGCCGGACTCCAGGCCCAGCCCAGGTGGGAGGCCCAGCGGGACGCCCGAGCCAGACACGAGGCCGGGCGGACCGGGCGCCAAATCCGCAGCAGGAGGGAGGCCGGCCTCCAAGTCCGGAGCAGACGAGGG
>NZ_JADOGI010000151.1 GCF_015645445.1 Nonomuraea cypriaca
GCCCCGCACCGACCGGCGCACCCCCCGACCCCCCGCCCGCCGGGCAGCGCGGGCCGGCCGAGCACCTGGAGGTCGGGCAGCGCGGCGCAGCTGAACAGTTGGAGGTCGGGGGGCGTGGGCTGGATGAAGTGCTTGAGGTTGGGGGGCGTGGGCTGGCGCAGGTGCGTTCGCTCACGGCGGCGGCGTGCAGGATTCGCGATCCCGATCAGGCGGCGGCCCTCATTCGGCGTGCCCGCGCGACCCAGGCCGAGGTGGAAGCGTTATGGCGGCGCCTGGAGCCTTTCGCCGCCGACGACGTGGCGCTCTACCGCGGCACCCCGCAGACCAAGTCCGACCTGAACGCTCTGATCTCACCAGGCCGCCATCCCGAGGGCAGGCGTTCCGAGACCGGGCACTCTCCAGGGAAGGCCGCCGAGGACAGGCCCTCCGCGGGCGAGCATCCCGCGGGGCAGGGTGGGCATAGCACTGCACGTACGCCCCAGACCGGGATGCTTGGGTTCTACCTCGGCGCGGACGCCGTGACCGTGCTGGCGCACCGTACCGGCTGGGTGGAGCCGCGCGCCTTCGCCACCACCGTCGACCAGGCCCTGGTGGCGGACTTCGCCGCGACCATCGGCGGCGACCGGCCGGGGCTGCTGGACATAGACGCCCGCCGCCACCGCCTCGGCGTGTGGCGTCGCATGGCCGATCTACTCATGAAGGACGCGCTGGAAGCCCTCGGCGACGACCTCGACCACCTTCACCTGCTCCCGCACGGCGCGCTCCACCGGCTCCCGCTCCACGCCCTCGCCCCGGACGGCCGCTCGCTATTCGACCGCTTCCCCGTGACCTACGCCCCTTCCGCGGCCACCCTGTCCCGCCTCGCCCGCCGTGATCCGGTACATGGCAGCCGATCACTGGTGCTCGGCCATGCCGCGGACCCCGCCGACCGGCCCGCTCTCGAAGCCGCGGCGGAAGACACCGCCACCCTGCTCGGCATCCACCCGCACCTCGGCCAGGCCGCCACCGCAGCCCTGCTCGGGTTCCAACCCCATACCGGCTCGGACGCCACCGCGGCCATGCCTCATCTCAGCCAGGACGCCACTGCGGCCATGCCTCGCCTAAGCCCGGACGCCACAGCGCCCATGCCTCACCTCGGCCCGGACACGACGACGGTCATGCCTCATCTAGGCCCGGAGGCCACCGCGGCCATGCGAGGTTCCCAGTCCCATGCCGGTCCGGACGCCACCGCCGACCCGCACGTCACCCATCCCGGCACAGGCCCCGACGCCACCGCGGCAGCCCAGCAGGCCGGCTCGTGGGACGTGATACATCTGTCCTGCCATGGCGTGCTGGACCAGCGGGACCCGTTCGGCTCGGGCATCAGGCTGGCCGACGGCGTCCTCACCGCCCGCCAGATCGTGTCCATGAACCTGAACGCGAGACTCGTGGTCCTCACCGGTTGCGAAACCCCGCTGAGCACCCCGGCCTCCGGGGACGGCGTGGCGGCGCTCGTTCACGCGCTCCTCCATGCCGGGGCCAGATCCGTCCTCCTCACCCTCTGGCCGGTGTCCGCCGAGATCACCAGGGCCCTCGTGCGCGACTTCCACACCAGGCTCCGCGACGGCACAGGACCGGCGCGGGCGCTACGGGGAGCGGTGCTGGAGCTCCGCGACCTGTACGGCTCCGCCGAGCCCGGCCTCTGGGCCCCGTACGTGCTGGCCGGCCTCCCCTGACCTCGGCACCGAAGCGGCGTCCCCGACCTGCGGGAAGCTCAGGCAGCAGGACACGACACGGCGACGAACCACGTCAGGGCTGGTGGTCCATCCATTTCGAGTCAGGCATGAGCGTGGCCGCGACCAGGTAGCCGAAGAAGCCGACGGCCAGCCCCACCGCGTACGCGCCGAACACGTCAGGCAGATCGAACAGCGCCGTCACCGCACCGCCGCCCACCGCGGCCAGCACGGTGGCGAGGTCGGTCAGCCCGACCGAACCCTCCCTGCGGCGCAGCGTCCGGTACGTTATCCACCCGATCACCAGCCCGAAGCAGATCGCGCCGAGAATCGCCATGCCGGAACCTCCTCAAATGCCGGGCCGAAAAGGATCATCGTTCACGATCGCACGAGCCGGGCACGGCTGGCTAGGGCAGGACGCCGGCCAAAAGGTAGGACGCCGGCTAAAGGTAGGACTTCGTCGCGGTCACCAGCTCGGCCGGCGCGTCGTGGGTGTCGACGTAGAGGGAGGAGTCCGGGGTGCGCTCGCGGACGTCCTGGTCGCGGATCGCGAACACGGCCGGCGCGACCCCCACGTCGCCGTAGCGCCCCGCCACGGCCTCGCCGATCGCCTGCCGCGCGTCGCCGACCACGCCCCGCGACGTGTGGCCGGGACCGGCGGCGGCGAGATAGCCGAGCATGCCGGCGAAGCGCAGCTCCACCTCGGCCGCCGGGCGTTGCTCGGGCAGCACGGGCCGGTCCAGCCAGAACACCTTGCCCGCGAGGAAGGCCGCATAGCTCGAGCCCTCGTGGCCGAGCACGCGCGCCGTCTCGGCGAGCAACTCGCCGAACTCGGCCAGCTCCGCCTCAGGCGGCAGGTCCGTGGTGACGAACAGGGGCACGATCAGCGAGTCAAGCATGCGACTATCCCTCCGTGAGGAGCCTCATCGTAGGGCGCGCCACCGACATTCCCCGCTCCCGCCACTCCGGAAACCCAGCCGCCCATCCCGCTGCCGACGTCCAGGACTTCACCGTGGAGGGCACCCTCGGCACTCCCATGGAGGTCGCCGCCAGGGTGATCGGAGGTTGGCCCGACCAGGCCCCTCCTGCCGGGAATCCGGCACTTCTCAGCCCCTGACCGCAGGCAGGGGTTCGCGACGGCAGAAGGGTCAAGGACCCACAGCGGGGTGCCGGTCGTCAGGAGCGGAAGTCGTCGGCGGCTGCCGCCTGCCGAGCTGCTGGTTGACGCCGGCCCGCACGCGGCGATGCCCGCCGTCCTGGCCCCGGAGCAGCGCCTGGCCCCGAACTCGGCGGCGATCGCGGCGGTGCAGTCGGTCGATATGCGACAGTTGATGTTGAACGGCGAAAGGAATGAGCGTGCCGGTGTGGCATCTGCGAGGGATCATCCTGCCGGGCGACGAGCCGGGCGACGTCTACGTGGATGGTGACCGGATCACGTTCACGCCGGTCCCCGGCGCCGAGACCATCGCCGAGGGCGGCTACCTCATGCCGGGCCTGGTCGACGCGCACTGCCACCCGGGAACCTCGGGGATCGGCGAACCGCTGGACGAAGCACTGCTGCGAGCCCACGGCGACGAGCTCCGCGCGGCCGGGATAGCCGCGGTGCGGGTGCCGGGGTCGGCGGGACGGCTCCCGTCCTGGTTCGGCGACGATCCCAGCCTTCCGCGGGTGTGGGGAGCCGGCCTGGCGGTCGCCGCGGAGGGAGGGTTCTTCCCAGGCTGGGGCCGCCCGCTACCGGCGGACCGGATCCCGGCGGCCGCCGTGGAGGAGTCGCGCGCCTCGGGCGGCTGGTGCAAGCTCATCGTCGACTGGCTGACGGACGACGGCGGGTACGCCGCCACCATGTCCGCCCAGGTCGTGGCCGAGGCGACGCGGGCGGTCCGGCGAGCGGGCGGCCGGGTGGCGGCGCACTCCCAGCACGCCGACGGCGGGACCGCCGCGGTCGCGGCCGGCGTCGACTCCGTCGAGCACGGCATGCACCTGCCCGAGCGCCTGCTGGAGACCATGGCTGCCCAGCGGACGGCGCTGGTTCCCACCGCGGTGACCTTCGCGCGGCTCGCGCCGCTGATGGAGGATCCGCAGGTGCCGGTCGGCACGCGTACGTGGTTCGGCGAGGGATGGCGGCGGCATCCCGGCCTGATCCGCGCCGCGTACGAGGCCGGAGTGACCGTCCTGGCGGGCACCGACCTGCCGCCGGGGCACCTCACCGATGAGATCCGATGGCTGGCGGAGGCCGGTCTGCCCGCGGACGTCGCGGTCGGCGCCGCGTCCTGGACGGCTCGCGGGTGGCTCGGCCTGCCCGGCATCGAGGAAGGCGCGCCCGCCGACATCCTTGCCTTCGACACCGACCCCCGCAGCAGCCTCGACGCCCTGGAGCACCCGAGCCGCGTCATCGTGCGAGGTCGCCTGGTCCGCTGACCCAACCACACTGGAGGAGCCGCCTGGTCCGCTGACCGAACCGAACCGGGGAGGTCGCCGGGTCCGCTGACGGAACCGCGCCGGGGAGGTCGCCGGGTCCGCTGACGGAACCGCGCCGGGGGACGGGGTCAGCGTTCGATCCACTCGTCGTCGAGTGCGGAGTGCACGATCGAGTCGCGCCAGCCCAGCGGAGTGTGCACGTGGTGCCGGATCCGGCCCTCCTCGACCATCCCGGCCGTCAGCATCGCGAGCTGGGCGGGGAGGTTGGAGGGCGACCGGGCGCCCCAGATGCGGTGCAGCCCGAGCTGCTTGAACCCGAACGCCAGCAGCAGTCGTACGAGATCCGTCCCGATTCCCCGCCCCCACTGGTGGGGATGGAGTCCGAAGCCGATCTCCGCGCTGTGCGGACGGTCGGCCTCGATGCTCAGCCGGGCCACCCCGATCACGTCGCGGCGCTCGGTGTCGACCACGGCGAGCACGTACAGCCGGCGCGGTTCCGCGGCGGCGGCCTCCATGGCCTGGTCGATGAGCCGCGCGACCTCCCGCATGGTACGCGGCCCGAACGGCATGTGCTGCGTCACGGTGGCGTCGCCGTAGATGGCGTGGAGGCACGCCACATCCGCCTCGGTGACCTCACGAAGGCAGAGTCGCTCGCCGTTGCACACCACCCGCCGCACGCACAGAACGTAACTCGGGTCCGGCGATCTTTACAAGCCCTTGTCAAGTAGCGAGTTGACTGCCGTAAGCTCGCGCGACAAGTTCCGCGACGGCGCTGTGCGGGCCGAGCGGCTCCGCGTGTCCCGCGCCGATCGCCCCGGCGGCCCGTTCCACGATGCCCTGCGGGGCCTCGTGGCCGATCAGGCAGGGCGCGATGGCGAGCCGTTCCGCGCCGGCCCCGCGCAGCCGCTGCGCCGCCGCGCCGACGCCGGGCTCGCTGTCGAGGGAGGCGGCGACCACCGGCAGGGTGAGCCTGGAGGCCAGCAGCACCGCCGTGGCCTGTACGGCGTGCACCGCGCGCTCGCCGCCCACGGTGCCGAGGATGACGGCGTCGACGGGGCTGGACACGTTCAGCAGGCGTACGCGGTCCGCCCTGGCCAGGCCGCGCTGGGCGAGCCTGATGTGCAGCGCCTCGGCCAGCAGCGGGTGCGGCCCGAGCGCCTCGGTCACGACGGCCCCGGAGCCGCTGGCCGCGACCGCCTTGCCGATCTCCGCCATGACGACGGGATCTTCCCAGGTGAGCAGGGGCACCACGACGGCCTGGCGGCCTGCGGGCAGGCTGTCTGCCAGGCCGGTGACGCTCGCCAGTCGCACCTCGATCTGCGGGTTGTCGACGCGTACGACGGCCGCGATCTCCTCGGCCACGCCCGTGGCCCCGCCTGGGGCGGCGAGCACGAGCATGGGGGCATCGGGCGGCAGGGACGTGGGCACGGGGCGACGGTGGCGACCGCCGCCCGGCCGGGGGGCGCGTTCACGTACAGGCAGGCTCACAAGCGGGCAGTTTATGCCTATTCAGGGGTGGTTGTTATGTGAATAGGTGGCGATTCCGTCACACCCCAAGCCCTGTGATCGACATCACATGAAGACAGCGGAAAACGTCCGGAAGGTCCGCCACGCGGGCGGCGTTGGCAGCCGCCGCCCGCGGCTTCCGCGGCGAGCGAAGAGGACAAGCGAGGGGACGAGGGAGGGGGAACGTCAGGCGAACGGACCGACCTGGCCGGGCAGCCGGGGCGGCGCGGCGAGCTCGGGCTCCGCGGCGATGTCGACGTCGCGGGTCTCCGGCGCGATGGCCAGGCCCACGGCCGTGATGGCCAGGGCGACAACCACGTAGACCGACACCGCCACCGTGGTCTCGTACATCTGGAAGAGCTGGACCGCGATGATCGGCGCCAGCGCGCCGCCGACGATGCCGGCCACCTGGTAGCCCATGGACGCGCCGCTGTAGCGCAGCCGCGTGCTGAACAGTTCGGCGATGAACGCGGCCTGCGGGCCGTACATGGCGGCGTGCGTGACGAGGGCGACCACGGCGGCCAGCGCGATCAGCGGGAACGACTTGCTGTCGAGCAGCGGGAAGAACGCGAACACCCACACCGCCGCGCCCACCACGCCGGCGAGGTAGACCGGCCGCCGGCCCACCCGGTCCGACAGCGCGCCGAACAGCGGGATGAGGACGAGCTGCAGCGCCGAGCCGATCAGCACCGCGTTCAGCGCCACCGAGCGATCCAGCTCCAGCTGGGTGGTGAGGTAGACGATGATGTACGCGGTGAAGGTGTAGAAGGCCACGTCGACGCCGATCCGCGCGGTGAAGGCCGACAGCAGCGCGCGCGGGTGCGTACGCAGCACCTCGACCAGCGGCATCTTCGCCTTGGCGCCGTGCTGCTCGACCTCGGCGAACAGCGGCGACTCGGAGACCCGCAGCCGCACCCACAGCCCCAGGAACACCAGCACGCCCGACAGCAGGAACGGCACCCGCCAGCCCCACGACAGGAACTCCGCGTCGGACATCGTGAACGACAGGATCGTGAGCAGCCCCGTGGCCAGTACATAGCCGGCGGGCACGCCGACCTGCGGCCAGCTCGCGTTGAAGCCGCGCCGCCGCCCGTCGCCGTGCTCGAGCGACATGAGCACCGCGCCGCCCCACTCGCCGCCCAGCCCGAGCCCCTGCGCGAACCTGAGCACCGCCAGCAGGACCGGCGCGAGCACGCCGACGCTCGCGTAACCGGGCAGCACGCCGATGAGGAACGTCGAGACGCCCATCACCAGCAGCGTCACCACGAGCACGGTCTTGCGGCCGGCCCGGTCGCCGAAGTGGCCGAACACCACCCCGCCGAGCGGCCTCGCGACGAACGCGACGGCGTTGGTGGTCAGCGACGCCAGGGTCGCGTTGAGCGGATCGAGTGACGGGAAGAACAGCGCGGGGAAGACCAGGGTGGCCGCCGTGGTGTAGAGGAAGAAGTCGTACCACTCCAGCGACGTGCCGATCAGGCTGGCGAGGATCACCCGCCGGGTCTGTTGCTTGGAGCCTGGCATCGGATGCTCCTTGTCATTGGGGAGATAGATTCAACGTAAGGATCGTTGAACAATTCGACAAGAGGTTTGCTCCATGATTCCCTGTTAATTGTGGACAACGTGTTTGCTGATCTCTCTCAGGACCGGCCCCGACTGGGACGCAGCAGCACGGCCGAGCGGGTGGCCGACATCCTGCGCGAGCGCATCATCCAGGGCTTCTTCCAGCCTGGCGAGCGGCTCTCCGAGGAGTCCATCTCCGAGGCGCTGGGGGTGTCGCGTAACACGCTGCGCGAGGCGTTCCGGCTGCTCGGGCACGAGCGGCTGCTCGACCACAAGCTCAACCGGGGGGTGTTCGTCCGGCTGCCGTCCGTCGAGGACGTGCTGGACCTCTACCGGGTGCGCCGGGTGCTGGAGGGCGCGGCGGTGCGCAGGACGCCGCCCAAGGAGGCGCTCGAGGTGATCAGGGTGGCCGTGGCCGACGCCGAGCGGGCCGCCGCCGAAGACGACTGGCAGGGGGTCGGGACCGCCAACATCCGCTTCCACCAGGCTCTCGTCTCGCTCAACGACAGTCCGAGGATCGACGAGGCCATGCGCCAGTTGCTGGCCGAGTTGCGCCTGGTCTTCCACGTGATGAAGAACCCGCGCGCCTTCCACGAGCCGTTCGTGGACCGCAACCGCACGCTGGTGGCCCTCATCGAGTCCGCTCAGTACGACAAGGCGGCCGCGTACCTCGACGACTACCTCGACCACGCCGAGCGGCTGCTCGTCCACGCGTACGAGCCCAACCGCTAACGTGTGCCCATGGACCGGCTCTTCACCCTCGACGAGGCCCGCTCGCTGCTGCCCGGCTTGATCGAGGACGTCGGCGAGGTGATCTCCGCCCGCGCCGACCTCGCCGAGATCGCCTACGACCGGCAGGCCACGGGCGCGTCCGGCCTCGGCGGCCTCCCGGAGATCAAGGGGCTCGAGGCCCGCATCGAGGAGATCCTCAGCGGGTGGACCGAGCAGGGGATCGAGGTGAAGGGCATCGCGCCGGTGCTCGTCGACTTCCCCTCGGTGCTCGACGGGGTGTCCGTCCGCCTGTGCTGGATCGAAGGGGAGCCGGAGCTCGGCTGGTACCACCGCACTGAGCTGGGCTTCGCCGGCCGCCGCCCCTTGCCGCGCTGATTCGCTGAGTACGACCCCTTGACGAGGACGCCTGACGCCCTATATTCAACTGATAGGTTGATAAACCGAGAGGTTGAATACAATGCTCCTGCAGAACAAGGTCGCCGTCGTCTACGGCGGAGGCGGGTCCATCGGCGGCGCGGCGGCACGGGCCTTCGCCCGCGAGGGCGCCCGCGTCTTCCTCGCCGGCCGCACCCCGGTCACACTCGACAAGGTCGCGGCCGACATCCGCGTGGCCGGTGGCACGGCGGAGACCGCGCAGGTCGACGCCCTGGACGAGGAAGCGGTCGACGCCTTAGCCGACTCCGTGGCCGCGCAGGCGGGCGGCATCGACGTCTCGTTCAACGTCATCGGGGTTCAGGACGTGCAGAGGCCGCTGGCCGAGATCTCGGTCGCGGAGTTCCTGCGGCCGATCGAGGTGGCGGCGAGGACGCAGTTCCTCACCACCAGGGCCGCCGTCAGGCACATGATCCCGCGCGGGTCCGGCGTGATCCTCATGTTCGGCGGCGGCGGGCCCCAGACCGCGCCCGGGCTCGGCGGCTTCAAGGTCTCGCTCGACGCCATGGAGAGCATGCGGCGGCAGTGGGCGTGCGAGGCCGGCGCGTACGGCGTACGCGTCGTCACCATGGTGACCGGCGGCATCCCGGAGAGCCTGCCCGCGGACTTCACCGCCAAGGACGAGCTCACCGCCGCGCTGGCCGAGCCGACCCTGCTGAAGCGGACCGCGACCCTCGCCGACGTGGGCGAGGTCGCCGCGTTCGTGGCCTCCGACCGGGCCCGGACCATGACCTCCGCGACGGTGAACATCTCCTGCGGCGCGATCGTGGACCACTAGGGTGATCAACGGGGCCTCGCCGCCCGCGCGTACCTGACAGAAAGACCTGCCCGGATGCCAGACGACCAGCTCAGCCGCACCTTCGCCGCCCTGGCGGACCCGACGCGGCGGGCCATCCTCGCCCGGCTGGCCCAGGGGGAGGCGACGGTCAACCAGCTGGCCGAGCCGTTCGACATGAGCCTCCAGGCCGTCTCCAAGCACCTGAAGGTGCTGGAGCGGGCCGGGCTGATCAGCCGGGGCCGCGACGCGCAGTGGCGGCCGTGCCGCCTGGAGGCGGCCCCGCTGGAGGGCGCGTCGGAGTGGATCGATCGCTACCGCTCGCGCTGGACCGACCGCTTCGACCGCCTCGACCAGGAGATCAAGAGGATCCAGGAGGGACAAGACCGTGGGTGACACCGAATTCGTCATCGAGCCCGGCCGGCAGGACGTCATCATGATCCGGCACTTCGACGCGCCGCCGGAGGTGGTGTTCGGCGCGGTCACGGACCCGGGGCTGATCCCGCGATGGTGGGGGCCGCGCTTCCTCACCACCAGGGTCGACCGCATGGAGGTCAGGCCCTGCGGCCGGTGGCGTTACGTCAACGTGGACGCGCGCGGCAGGGAGTACTTCTTCGGCGGCGTCTACCACGACGTCGTGCCACCGGAGCGGTTCGTGCGGACGTGGGAGTTCGAGGGCGCGCCCGGAGACGTGGCGCTGGAGACGGTCACGCTGACGCCGGAGGCCGGCGGGACCCGGTACACCGCCCAGTCCGTGCACCAGTCGGTGGAGTCCCGCGACGCCATCATCAGGGCCGACGGCCCGAGAGGCGGCAGGGAGTCCATGGACCGCCTCGCCGAACTCCTCGCCGCCCACTGAACCGCCGGTTCGCGCTGCTTACGTAGAGGTGCTGTCGGCGTCAGGCCGAGCTGGTGATGACCGCGAACCTGGCGCCGTGCGGGTCGGCGAGGAAGGCCATCCGCCCGACCTCGTCCACCGTCTCGGGCGCCCACACCGTGCCCCCGAGCCGCTGGGCCGTGGACACCGTGGCGTCGCAGTCGGGCACCTCGAAGTAGGGCAGCCAGTGGGGGTGGTCGCCGGGCTGGAGCTCCGCGATGCCGCCCACCGCGGACATCTCACCGCCCTCGGCGGGAAAAATGACCGGATAGGGCAAGTCGCCCATTGGCATGTCGGTGATGGACCAGCCGAAGACCGCCTCGTAGAAGGCGCGTACGGGGGCGTGACCGGGCACGTGCAGCTCCACCCAGCCGAGCGAGCCCGGGTCGGTGACCATGCCTAGGCCCTTGTTCGCGCCGGGCTGCCACACGGCGAACGCGGCCCCGGCCGGATCCGCGCACACCGCCATCCGGCCCTGGCCCTGGATGTCGAGAGGCGGGGCGGTGACCGCGCCGCCCGCCTGCTCGATCGTCTTGGCGATGGCGTCGGCGTCGGGCGTCCAGAAGTAGGTCAGCCAGGCCGGGTCCGCGTTGTCCGCCCTGGCCCGCTGGATGCCGGCGACCGTCTTGCCGTCGATCTGGCAGAGGCGATAGTCCCTGTGCTCGGGCCCGAGTGAGACGGACCGCCAGCCGAACAGCCCGGCGTAGAACGCCACGGACGCGTCCAGGTCGGGACTGGTGGCGTCGATCCAGCAGGGAGTGCCCGGTAGGTAGTGGGTGGTGAGCACGGCGTGCTCCCTTCGTGTGACGAAGCGGTGGGTGGCCTCTTCACCTCACGGTGCGGTCTGAGGGCGACGCCACTCGTATCCGGCCCATGCCAGCCTGGCACGACCCACGGCAAAATACGACCCACGACCGAAGTCGAATGCGTGTTTGAAGGATGGCGTAGACTCGGCACCATGACAGGCCTGTTCCAAGCGTCTCTGCTCGATCTCGACGACGAGCTGGGTGTCGGCCCGCTCGGCTCCACGGTTCGCCGCACGCACCTGGACCACGGTGCCTGGATCGACCTGAGACCGGGCTGGTTGTCGGGCTCGGACACCCTGTTCGAGCGGCTGGCCGAGGTGGTGCCGTGGCGGGCCGAGCGGCGCCGGATGTACGACAAGGTCGTCGACGTGCCACGGCTGCTCAAGTTCTACGACGAGGACGAGACGCTGCCCGACCCGGTGCTCGACGACGCCAGACGGGCGCTCGACGCTCACTACGGAGAGGAGCTCGGCGAGCCGTTCCGCACCGCCGGGCTCTGCTTCTACCGCGACGGCCGCGACAGCGTGGCCTGGCACGGCGACACGATCGGCCGGGGCGGCACGGAGGACACGATGGTCGCCATCGTCTCGGTCGGCAGCCCCCGCCCGCTCCTGCTCAGGCCGCGCGGCGGCGGCCACTCGATCCGCCGCGACCTCGGCCACGGCGACCTGATCGTCATGGGCGGCAGCTGCCAGCGCACCTGGGAGCACGCCATCCCCAAGACCACCCGTCCGACGGGCCCCCGGGTCAGCATCCAATTCCGCCCCCGCGGCGTCCGCTGACCGCCGTTGACCCCTGCGCCGCCCCGCGCATACGCCGGGGTCGTGTCATCTCAAGGTCAGCTTGGCGAGGCGGCCCCGTTCGCCGGCGGCCCAGCAGGTCAGGTCGTGGGTGCAGGACACCGTGTCGAAGGAACCCGTGTCGAAGGTGTGCCAGGTCCGGCCGCTCGAATACGTCACGTCGCTCCCTGAGGGTCCCACCGCGAGGGCGGCGGTGGGCAGGTGCGGCAGCCAGGTCACGCCTGATCGGTAACCGGGAGGAGGGGTGGCGGCCGGTCGCCAGGTGGCGCCGCCGTCCCCGGTGACCGCGCCGGCGGCGGGTGAGGGCTGGTCGGGGCGGAAGTCGCCGCCGACCGCGATGCCCCGGTGACGGTCGAGGAAGGCGAGCCCGAAGACGCCTCGCGCCGGGTCGCCGGCCGGGATCGGCGTGTCGGCCACCGTCCAGGTGAGCCCGCGATCGCCCGAGTGGAACACCCGTGACCGCGCCGCGCCGCCGGCGGCCAGCCAGACGTCCCGGCCGCCCGCCGTGACCAGGCACTGCCCGCTCGCCGCGAACCCCGCCTCACCCGGCAGCGCCTCCGGCATGCCGGCGGAAGGCAGCACCTCCCAGCTCCGCCCCCCGTCCCCGGTGGCCAGGATCCGGAACCTGCCGTCCACCGGGTCGCTCATGGCGAGCCCGTGCCGCTTGTCGAAGAAGGCGAGGCAGTCGTAGAAGGCTTGCGGCTCGTCGTTCATGAACGTCTCCGCCCAGGTACGCCCGCCGTCCTCGGTCCGGTAGACGCGCGAGTCCGTACCCTCGCCGATGGACAGCGCGACGGCCCGGTGCGCGTCGAACGCCTCGATGTCGCGGAACTCGAGTGCGGTGGCGCCGGGCGGGGAGACGTTCTCCCAGGTACGCCCGCCGTCCACGGTCCTCAGCACCGTGCCATCCGATCCCGACGCCCACACCACGTGGCGGCTGACGGGCGACAGCCCGCGCAGGCGCGACGTCACTCCCGTCTCCTTGAGGTCCCAGCCGAGCTCGGGTGTGCCGGCGTGGGCGGGCAGCGGGGCGGCGAGCACGATGGCCGCTGACAACGCGCTCAACGCGAATCGAAGCTTCATGTCGGGCAAACTAACTCAAAGGATCAACACCGTCCATGGCTTGAGAGGGCTGTGCCGTCAGCGGCGCCCCGTGCCACAAGCCCGCTGTCAGGCGGACTTCTGGGAGGTGCCCCAGGACAGGAGTTCGGCGGCCGTGGTGAAGCGGCGGCTGGAGACCGACTCGCCGAGCAGGACGCCGACCAGCCGGTGCCCGTCCTGCTCGCCGGCGAACGCCAGGGTGTATCCGGCCGCGCGGGTGAAGCCGGTCTTCAGTCCGATGGCGCCCGGCGTGCCGAGCAGGCGGTTGGTGTTGCGCCAGCTGTACGAGCGGTGCTGGTCCGTCGCGTCGAGCCAGTGCCGCCGCGTGCCGGCCACCTTCTTTATCAGCGGGACCTGCAGCGCCTTGGCGGCCAGCACGGACTGGTCCCTGGCGGTGGAGTAGCCGTCGCTGCCGGGCTCGGGCAGACCGTCGGCGTTGACGTACTGGGTGTCGTTCATGCCGAGCTCGCGGGCGGTGGCGTTCATCTTGGCGACGAAGCCGTTGACGCCAGGCCCGTACGTGCGCGCCAGGGCGTGGGCGGCGTCGGCGCCGGAGGGGAGCAGCAGGCCGTAGAGGAGTTCGCCGACCGTGAGCCGGTCGCCGGGGCGCAGGCCGGCGGTGGTGGCGCCGCCCTCCCGCGCGTACGCGATGTCCTCGTACGCGATCTTGACCACGTCGCTGGGCTTGGCGGACTTCAGTACGACATAGGCGGTCATCGTCTTGGTGATGCTGGCGATGGGCAGACGTTCGGCGGGTTCCTTGCTGAACAGGACATCGCCGGTCGAGGCGTCCATCAGGTAGGCGGCGCGGCCGTACACGGACGGCGCGTTCTCGATGACGGAGGCGGCCAGGGGAGCGGGCACCTGGGCGTACGCGGGCATGCCGAACCCTGTGGCCAGGGCAAGCGTGCCTGCCACGAGGGCCAGACGAGCTTTCCGGATACGCATGCGCCCAAGAGTGCCGTCCCCTTAAGGCTACTTTTACCGAATTAAGGTAAAAATCCCCACGAAACGCCCAGAAGCCCTAAAAATAGGGAAATCCGGTAAAGGTAAATTTTTCGGGATATGGGGGAAATTGTGATCTGGGTCACCGGCTACCGGTCGGACCAGAAGTTGTCGGCCACGCGCTCACCCCGCAGCAACTCCGAGAACAGATCCTCCCACATTGGCATCACCAGGTCAGGCCCGTAGGCGCGCGAGGTCTCCGCCGCCGCCGCACCCATACGCACTCGCGACTCCCTGCCGGCGATGACCCGGTTCAGCGCGGCGGCCAGCGCGGCCACGTCCCTGGGCGGCACGAGCACCCCGTCCACGCCGTCGGTCAGCACGTCGCCAGGACCGGTCGGGCAGTCGAAGGCCACCACAGGCAACGCGTGCGTCATGGCCTCGATCATCACCATCGGCAGGCCCTCGAACCGCGAGCTGAGCGCGTACACGGAGGCGTCGGCCAGCTCCTTCTCCAACCGGTCGGTGCGGCCTGGCAGCGTCACGTGGCCGCCGAGCCCGTGCTGGTCGATCAGCCCGCGCAGCTCCACACCGCGTGGCCCGGTGCCGAAGATGCGCAGCCGCCAGTCCGGATGCTCCGCCGCCACCTGGGCGAAGGCCTCGATGAGCAGGTCGAACCCCTTCTGCGGCACCAGCCGCCCGGCCGCGACCACGACGGGGTTCACCTGCCGGGAATGTTCCTGGTCGACCTTGTGCACCGCGTTCGGGATCTGCACGATCGGGGTGCGTGGCAGCAGCCGCTGGTACTCGAGCCGGTTCGTCCGCGTCAGCACGGTCACCGCGTCGAGCCGCCCGTAGTGGCGGGCGATCTCCCTGCGGATGCCGTCGGGGTACGCCGACAGGTTCATGTGCTCCTGGGCCACCCTGATGACGCTCTTGGGGGCGCGCCGGGCGGAGATCAGGTTCAGCGCGGGCCGTGTGGTGACCAGGATGCCGTCGCGCAGCTTGGAGACGTACTCCATGGCGGCCCACTCGACCCGCTCGGTGAACTGCGCGGCCGCGAACTCGCCCGGCGGCACCAGCTTGCCGCGGATCCGGCGCCACGCCTTGCGCGGGACCGAGTCGGGCTGCCGGCCGGCGCGCTGGTCGACCAGCGTGACGACCGCCACCCGCGGGTCCAGCGTGAACCGCATCCTGTCGCGCCGCCGCACCAGACTGACCAGCTCGACGTCGTGTCCGGCCGCGGCCATCGCGTTCGCCTGGTTGACGACCGTGCGGATGGTGCCGCCCATGCCGAAGGCGTGCAGCAGGAGGTAGCGGATCTTCACGTGGAGGCAGGTTACCGAGCGTTCCTGGCAGTTACCTGGCAACCACGGTCCGCGGGCACGTCAGTGGAGCTGGCTGAACGACAACTGCCAGCTGTGGTCCCTGCGACCGGCCTGAGCATCCGCGCGCTCACCCCCTCGGGCTGTTAGCGTTACCGCCAGGGGGTGAACCGCGGTGAGATCCAGGGAAAGCAGACCTGCGGTGCTCATGGACGTCGCCGTGCTGGCCGGTGTCTCCGCCATGACCGTCTCGCGTGTGCTCAACGCGCCCGACCGGGTGCGCGCCGAGACCCGCGCCCGCGTGCTGGCCGCCGTCCGCGAGCTCGACTACAGGCCCAACCAGGCCGCCCGCCAGCTCGTCACCGGCCGCTCCGGCGTGCTCGGCGTGGTCAGCATCGACACCACCCTCTACGGCCCCGCCGCCACGCTCTACTGCATCGAGCGGGCCGCCAGGCACGCCGGCTACAACGTCAGCATCGCCAGCCTCAGCTCGCTCAACCGCAAGTCGATGGAGGAGGGCGTGCAGCGGCTGCGCGCCCAGGCCGTCGACGGCGTGATCATCGTCGCGCCGCACGAGTCGGCCTCCGACGGGCTGCGCCACCTGCCGGCCGAGATGCCGGTGGTCGCGGTCGACGCGGGCGACGACATCCCCGTGCCCGTGGTCAAGGTCGACCAGGCGGCCGGCGCCGCCCGCGCGACCAGGCACCTGCTCAGCCTCGGCCACGAGACGGTGTGGCACGTGGCGGGCCCGGCCGACTGGCTCGACGCCAACGGCCGCATCGACGGCTGGCGCGGCGTGCTGGAGGCCGCGGGCCGCCCGGTGCCCGAGGTCCTGCGCGGCGACTGGAGCTCGCGTTCCGGCTACCAGCTCGGCCGCCGCCTGGCCGGCGAGCCCGGCGTCACCGCCGTGTTCGTGGCCAACGACCAGATGGCGCTCGGCGTGCTGCGCGCGTTGCGCGAGGCCGGGCGGCGGGTGCCCGAGGACGTGAGCGTGGCCGGGTTCGACGACATCCCCGAGTCCGCCTACTTCTGGCCGCCGCTGACGACCGTGCGCCAGGACTTCGGCCAGGTCGGCAGCTACGCCTTCCACCTGCTCCTGGACCGGATGGCCGGGGTGGAGCCCGAGGCGCGGCGCCTGATCGAGCCGGAGCTCGTCGTCAGGGAGAGCACCGGCGCCGCGCCGAGAGACCGTTAGGCCAGCCTGATCACGTTCCAGGAGACCGGGGGCAGCAGGACGCGCGCCGGGTCGTGCTCGACGTCCGCGTTGGGCCTGGGCGCGATCCGATCGGGGTCGTCTGCGGTGTTGCGGGCGTACACGTCGGTGTCGGTCAGGGTGGTGGCCTCGACGACGCGCACGCCGCCGAGCGCCCGGGTGTCGATCTCCAAGGAGAGCGGCCGGTCGGCCGAGCGGTTCACGGCGAACACCGTCGTGCCCTCGTCGGAGTGCGTGGCCACCGCGTGCAGCAGCGGCACCTCGCCGTAGTCGGCCGTCTCGTACGCCGGAGAGCTCGCCTCCACCCGCAGCACGTCGCCCGCCGCGAGCCTGGACGCCTGCGCGAACGGATGGAACGTGGTCTGCCTCCACACCCGCCCGCCCGGCTCCGTCATGATCGGCGCGATCACGTTCACGAGCTGGGCCAGCGACGCGGCGGTGACCCGGTCGCTGTTGCGCAGCAGCGTGATCAGCAGGCCGCCGAACGCCACCGCGTCGGCCAGGTGGTAGTGGTCCTCCAGCAGCGGCGGCGCGACCGGCCAGTCAGGCTGCCTGTCCCGGGACCGCGACATGTACCAGACGTTCCACTCGTCGAAGGAGATGTCGATCCGCTTACGCGACTTCAGCCGGGCGCCGACGTGGTCGGCGGTGGCCGCGACCGAGGAGATGAAGTACTCCATGTTCGTCGAACAGGCCAGGAAGCTGCCCAGGTCGCCGTTCTTCTCCTCGTAGTACGCATGACAGGAGATGTAGTCGACCACGTCGTACGCCTCCTCCAGCACCGTGGCCTCCCACGCGCCGAAGGTCGGCATGCCGGAGCCCGAACTGCCGCAGGCGACCAGCTCCAGGGACGGGTCCACCATGCGCATGGCGCGGGCCGTCTCGGCGGCCAGCCGGCCGTACTCGCGGGCCGTCTTGTGGCCGGTCTGCCACGGGCCGTCCATCTCGTTGCCCAGGCACCACATCCTGATCCCGTGCGGCTCCTTCGAGCCGTTGGCCACCCGCTGGTCGGAAAGCGCCGTGCCGGACGGGTGGTTGCAGTATTCCAGCAGGTCCAGGGCCGATTCGAGGCCGCGGGTGCCGAGGTTGAGCGCCATCATCGGCTCGACGCCGGCCTTGCGGCACCAGCGTACGAACTCGTCGACGCCGACCTCGTTCGTCTCGGTGCTGTGCCAGGCCAGGTCGAGGCGGCGCGGGCGGCTCTCGACCGGGCCGACGCCGTCCTCCCAGCGGTAGCCGGAGACGAAGTTGCCGCCCGGGTAGCGGACCGTGGACACGCCCAGCTCCCTGGTCAGCTCCAGCACGTCGCGGCGGAAGCCGTCCTCGTCGGCGGTGGGGTGGCCCGGCTCGTAGATGCCGGTGTAGACGCATCGCCCGAGGTGTTCGACGAACGTGCCGAAGGTGCGCCGGCGCACCGGAGCGACCTTGAACGCGGGATCGAGCGTGAGTTTGGCCTGATGCACCGGGATGCTCCTGTTTCGCAGGCGTTACGTCGTTCAAGATTGTTAGCGTTATCAGTGGATCGGGTCAAGGGGCCCGCGATCGGGGCCGGACGGGCGGCAAGCGGTTTCCCGAGGGGCCTTGACATGCCGGGTGTTACCGCTAACACTCGGGTAACCCCAACGAAACATCGGGGTCCGTGCGGTGAGTTCCCGCAACCCGGTGGCTCGCCTCGCCCTCGTGGCAGCCGGCGCCCGAGGCCCGGTTCATGCCTGCCATGGACCCCTCTCTTGTCACCGAGAACACACTCTTGTCACCGAGAACACAACGGCCAAGCGACAGCCCGGTGAAGGAAGTGGCCACTGTGCAAGGTCCCCCCGACATCTCTCGCCGGCATCTCCTCGGCGGCCTCGCCCTCGTCGGCGCCGCCGCCACGGGATGCGCGATCCCCGTGGGGCTCGGCTCGTCCCAGACCCGCGTCAAGTTCTGGCACTTCCTGAGCGCGAGCGACGGCATCATCATGAACCAGATGGTCGGGGCGTTCGCCAAGGACACCCCGGACGTCTTCGTCGAGGAGAACGTGCTCCAGTGGGGCGAGCCGTTCTACACGAAGATCGCCATGGCCGGCGCCGGCGGGCGCTCGCCCGACCTGGCCAGCTTCCACCTCGCGCGGCTGGCCGGGATCGGCGCGGGCGCGATCCTCGACCCCATCAATGTGGAACTGCTGGAGGAGAACGGCTTGCGCGCCACCGACTTCTCCCCGCCGATCTGGGAGCGGGCCCACCTCGACGGCGTGCTGTACGCGATCCCGTTCGACGCCCACCCGATGGTGCAGTACTACAACACCGACATCTGCGGCAAGGCCGGCCTGCTCGGCTCCGACGGCAAGCTGCTGCCCACCCAGGGCGTCGAGGAGTTGGTGGCCCAGCTGACCAAGGCCAAGGAGGCGATGGGCGGCAAGCCGCCGCTGGCCTTGGACGCGCTCGGCCTCGGCACGGTGGGCCCGTGGCGGGTGTGGTGGTCGCTCTACCCGCAGAGCGGCGGCACGCTGCTCTCCGACGACGGCACCAATATCACCATCGATGATGCCAAAGCGCTGGAGGCGCTGCGGTTCATGCGGCGGCTCGGACAGGAAGGGCTGTGCGACTGGCGTACCGACTACGGGGCCTCGGTGGCCAACTTCACCAACAGCCAGAGCGCCTTCCTGTGGAACGGGGACTGGGAGACCATCGGGCTCAAGGAGCGCAAGACGCCGTTCAGCATGACCCGCTTCCCCAACGTCTTCGGCACCGGGGCGGCGCAGGCCGACTGCCACGCGTTCGTGCTGCCGCACCAGCGCGACAGGGACCCCGAGGTCGAGCGGGCCACGTACCGGTTCATCGCGTACCTCATCAAGAACAGCGCCGACTGGGCCGTGGCCGGGCACGTGCCCGCTTACCTGCCCACGCTGGAGCAGCCGGATTACCTGGCGCTGCAGCCGCAGTCGGAGTACCGCTCGGTCATCACCGAGGTCGCGCTCGATCCGCAGGTGTGGTTCGCGGGGTCGGCCTCGAGGCTGTGGATCGAGTTCGGCGAGGCGTTCTCCTTCGTCATCAGCGGGCAGCGGACCCCCGAGGAGGGCCTGGCCGCCGCCAAGGCGTCGCTGAACCGGTTGCTGTCCGCCCCGAACCCCTTCCCTGCCCAGGAGCGATGATGACCGCCACCGTCGCGCCCCCCGCGACCGCCGCCCCCGTCGCCAAGGCCAAGGTCCGGCGCGCATGGACGCAGCACGGGCTGCTGTTCGTCGCGCCCTTCCTGCTGATCTACGTGGCCTTCCTGGTCTGGCCGGTCATCCTCGGCTTCCGGATGAGCCTGTCGAGCGTCAACATCGCGGGCACCAACGACGGGCTCGTCGGGTTCGCCAACTACGCCGAGGCGTTCGGCGATCCCCGGATGTGGCGCTCGTTGTGGAACACGCTGGTCTTCACCGTGCTGAGCACGATCCCGCTGGTGCTGCTCGGGCTCGGGTTCGCGTTGCTGGTGCACCACCTGCGGTTCGTGCAGTGGTTGTGGCGGCTGTCCTTCTTCGGGCCGTTCCTGCTCCCGTCCGCCGTGGTGTCGCTGCTGTGGTTGCAGATGATCTACCCGTTCGACTACGGCCTGCTCAACGGCACGCTGGGCACCGACGTGCTGTGGCTGGGCGACCCGTCCACCGCCATGTGGTCGGTGGTGCTGACCACGGTCTGGTGGACGGTGGGCTTCAACTTCCTGCTCTACCTGGCCGCGCTGCAGTCGATCCCGCAGCACCTGTACGAGGCCGCCGCCATCGACGGGGCCTCGGCCTGGAACAAGCTGCGCTCCATCACGCTGCCCCTGCTCGGCCGCACGACCGCGCTCCATCGTGGTGCTGCAGCTGCTGGCGTCGCTGAAGGTCTTCGACCAGATCTACCTCATGACCGGCGGCGGCCCCGACGACTCCACCAGACCCATCATCGAATACGCCTACGACGTCGGCTTCACCGGTTACCGCATCGGCTACGCGTCGGCCGTCTCCTACATCCTGTTCGTCCTGATCGTCATCATCTCCCTGGTGCAGCTCCGGCTGTTCCGCAAGCGGGAAGAGGCCTCGTCATGACCAAGCGGTTCACCTTCAGCCAGCTCGTCCTGCTGGTGGTCGCGCTGGTGCTGGCGGCCGTCTGGCTCGCCCCCATGGCTTGGGCCGTGGCAACCTCGCTCAAGCCCGAGGACGAGACCACGATAATCCCGCTGCAGTGGTTCGGCAGCGAGATCACCTTCGACTCGTACGCGCTGGTCCTCGGGACCGGGGGGATCGTCAAGTGGGCGATCAACTCGACGGTCACCGCGTTGATCGTCACGTTCCTGACCGTGCTGTTCTCCGCGATGGCCGCGTACGGGTTCGCCCGTACGCAGTTCAAGGGGCAGCGAGTGCTGCTCGGGCTCATCCTGGCCGGGATCATGGTGCCGCCGCAGGTGCTGATCGCGCCGCTGTTCGCCGAGATGGTCTCGCTCGGCCTGGTCGACACCTGGTGGGCGATCATCCTGCCGCAGGTGGCCGCGCCGCTGATCGTCTACATCCTGTTCAAGTTCTTCCAGGACGTGCCTCCCGAGCTGGAGCAGGCGGCGTTCGTGGACGGGGCCGGGCGGTGGCGGGTGTTCTTCACCATCGTGCTGCCGCTGTCCCGGCCGGTGCTGGCCGCGGTGTCGATCTTCACGTTCATCTCGACGTGGAACAACTTCCTCTGGCCGTTCCTGGTGTCCACCGACCCGAACACGATGACGCTCCCGGTGGGTCTGGCGAACGTGGTGCAGGGCACGTTCGGCCTGCGGTACGCGCAGATCATGGCCTCGGTCGTGCTGGCCGGCCTGCCGCTGCTGGTGGTCTTCGTGCTCTTCCAGCGCCAGATCGTCCGCGGCGTCGCCCACACCGGCCTGGCCGGGCAGTGACGGGACTCGACATCACTCAGTCGGTTTCGTCGTGCAGGAGCAGGATGAAGGTGCGCGCGTAGGCGAGGCCGCTCGCGGGCCGTGGCCAGTCGAGGGCGGCGAGGGCCTGCGAGCCGGCCTCGTGATGGGCGCCGTTGGCCCGGATCTCGGCCGTCTCACCGCCCTGGCCGCCGCCGAAGAACGCCTTGACGCCGATCAGGTGGTCGCGCCCGAACGTGCCCTTCAGCGCGGGGGCCAGGTGGGGGAGTAGCGCGGTGCCGACGGCCCAGCGCTGCACGGCGTCGTGGTCGTCGCCGGTGCCCCAGCCGATGATGCCGCCGTGGACGGCGTGCCATCCGGGGAAGCCGTCGGGGTCGTCGGGGGCGAAGTGGCCGGCGTACGCGCCGGGGAAGCCGTCCGGGGTGGCCGGGTCCGGGCCGTCACGGAAGGCCAGGAGTTCGAGCAGCGCGCTGCCGGTGGTGCCCAGCCAGATCTGGATGGCCCGGTCGACGGCCTCCTCGGTGGTGCCGCCGTACCCGGCGACGCAGTCGCTGATCGTGGTGTCCTGAGGACGGCCGACGTCCAGTACGAAGTCGAGGTCGAGGTGGCCGGGACTGCCCGTGTGGTCGTCACCCAGCACGACGCCGGCCGTGCCTGGCCCCTTGGCCATGCCGTCCCCGACGTCCCATGGCCGGCCCGTGGCCGCCGACAGGTGACCGGCCACCATGGCGAGGACTGTCGCGTCCGGCAGGCGTACCTCGTCCATGTCCTGTCTCCCTTGCCGTCAGCCGCGTACGTGCACCTCCACCGCACGGCCGTCGGGATCAAGGAGCACCTGCCGCCCCGGCGGATGATCGGGCAGCCCGGTCACCTCGAATCCGAGCCGCAACGCTCCGGTCTCCCTGCCGCCGGCGGCGGGGTAGATCTCGACGACGAACCCGTCACCGAGCACCGCCGCGTAGTGAGGCGGCCCGTCGCCATGCCGCTCGGCGCGGAACTCCAGCCCGAGAGAGGCGTAGAACGCCCGGCACTCCTCCATCTTAGTGGTATAGATCACTACAAGATTCGCCCTCACCACGGTGACTCCCCGACGGTCGTTCTGATGGAAGCACGCCTATGAGCGCCTTGAAGAAGGCGATCATAAGCCGGCTTGACGATGACATGGGCTTATGTGGCCAGGGGCTTGGTGGGTGATTCATGTGAGCGTCATCATCACTTCATAGCCTCGCGGCATGGCAAAGCTGACATGGAGCGCCTGGCTGGGGCTGATCGCCGCCCTCATCGTGGCCGCCTGCGCTGCCGGCTTGGCTGGTGCCGCGATACTGACCCGCGACGACGTGCCCCCGAAGCCTCCGGCCGCCGCGTCGATCTCCGGGTCCGGCTCAACCGCGCAGGAGGGCGCGATGGACGCCTGGCGGGCCGAGTTCCAGCGGATCCACCCCGACCTCCGGGTGAACTACCAGGGCAACGGATCGGGGGCCGGCATCCGCGACTTCATCGCGGGCGGCACCTCGTTCGCCGGCTCCGACGTCGCGATGCAACCCTGTGAGCAGGCGCGAGCCGACAGGCGCTGTGGCAGCCACGCGGTACACCTGCCCATGGTGATCGGCCCCATCGCGCTGGCCTACAACCTGCCGTCCATGCCGAATCTGAAGCTTTCTCCCACCACCATGGCCGGCATCTTCAGCGGCCGGATCACGAGATGGGACGCCCCGGAGATCGCCGCGGACAACCGCGGCATGCGCCTGCCCCGGACCGGCATCTACCTCTTCCACCGATCCGACGACTCAGGCACGACCCAGAACTTCACCAACTATCTCAAGGTGGCAGGCCGCTGGCCGCACCAGCCATCCAGGAGGTGGACCGGCTCCGGGCACGGCGTCGCGGGGTCAAAGGGGGTCACGCAGGCCATCCAGCACACCACGGGGTCCATCGGATACGTGGAGTACGGATTCGCCAGCAACGCCCGCCTGCACACCGCCGAGGTGCGCAACGCCTCCGGTCAGTTCGTCGAACTCTCGCCCCAGAGCGCCAGCAAGGCCCTGGAGGGTGCCAGGATCGTCGGCAAGAACGATGATCTGGTGGTGGAGTTCGACTACCTGACCAAAGCCAAGGGGGCCTACCCCATCGTCCTGGTCACGTACGAGATCATTTGCTCGAGGAAGCCAGGGCCGCTGGTGCTGACGTTCCTGCGCTACACCGCGGGCGACGCCGGCCAGTCATACCTCTCCCTGTACGGCTACGCCCCGCTTCCGCACGACCTCCTCACCAAGGTGCGCGCCCACCTCGGCGCCCAAGGCTGACCGAGCGGGAGGCATGGAGAGACGACAAGAAGCCCCGAACTCCTGGCGTGCGCCGGGAATCGGGGCTTCTGGGGCTGGTGGACGATACTGGGATTGAACCAGTGACCTCTTCCGTGTCAGGGAAGCGCTCTCCCGCTGAGCTAATCGTCCTTGGAGGTGGCGACGGGATTTGAACCCGTGTGGACGGCTTTGCAGGCCGCTGCCTCGCCTCTCGGCCACGCCACCGAGCCCAAATCACTCCGAGCGGAAGACGGGATTCGAACCCGCGACCCTCACCTTGGCAAGGTGATGCTCTACCACTGAGCCACTTCCGCGTTGTTACGCGCTCAACTCTAGCGGGTTTTCCGACCGGATGGTTACTTCTGCAGCTGGCGGGCCACGCTGCGCTCCGTGGCGGGCAGGCTGAGGAAGATCTCCAGAATCCTGGTGAGGCGGTGGACCTCGATGCGGTGGAAGGCGGGGCCTTCCGAGCGGGCCAGGAGCAGGGCGAGCGCGAGCGGCGGCAGCGGCGCGTGGATGGCGTGCAGGCCGTCCGCGAGCGTGATGGCCGCCGGGCGCGACGGCGGCTGCTCCGGGAGGTCCAGCTCCTGCGGGGCGCGCCAGCTCGCGTAGACGACGCGGGGGCCGGCCGTGGTGGCGGCCCAGTCGGCGCTGAACAGCACAGGGAGCGAGTCGATCAAGGTGGTCAGGGCCCGGTCGCCCGCCGTGGTGATGTATTTGAGTATCTCCAGCTCCGGGTAGGTGCCGGGCGCCTCCCTGGTGGTCCAGACGCCCTCGACCACCACACCCTTGACGTCCTGCAGGCTCTTGACCAGGGCCTGCCTTGGCGTGCCTTCCGGGCAGAAGACGGTGATGTCGTCGACGGCCTGGCCCGCGCCCCTTTCGAGGACGGTCACCTGAGTGATGTCCGCCCCCGCCGCGCCCAGGACCTTCGTCACCTGAGCCAGCGAGCCCGGCCGGTCGGGCAGCGTCAGGCGTACTCGAAGAAGCATCCGTGTCCCCTCAACCGAAGATGCCGGATAACAGCTTATCGGCGAAATACCGCTCGCGGCCTGACCTGCGCTACAACTGTGCGGGTGAAGATTGGGCCGATCGAGGTGTGGCCGCCGGTGGTGCTCGCGCCCATGGCGGGCATCACGAACGCGCCGTTCCGTGTGCTGTGCCGGGAGCAGGGCGCGGGATTGTTCGTGTCCGAGATGATCACGACGCGGGCGCTGGTCGAGCGCAATCCCAAGACGTTCCGGATGATCAGGTTCGCCGAGTCCGAGCGGCCCAGGAGCATCCAACTGTACGGCGTGGACCCCGACGTCGTCGGGCGGGCGGTCCGGATGATCGTCGAGGAGGACCTGGCCGATCACGTCGATCTCAACTTCGGCTGCCCGGTGCCCAAGGTGACCAGGCGCGGGGGTGGGTCCGCGCTGCCGTACAAGCGGAATCTGCTGCGGCGGATCCTGCGGGCGGCGGTCGCGAACGCGGGGCCGCTGCCCGTGACGATGAAGATGCGCAAGGGCATCGACGACGATCACCTGACCTATCTGGACGCGGGGCGGATCGCCGTTGAGGAGGGCGTCGCGGCCATCGCCCTGCACGCCCGCACGGCCAGGCAGCACTACGGCGGCGTCGCCGACTGGGCGGCCATCGCGCGGCTGAAGGAGGCCGTGCCGGAGATCCCCGTGCTGGGCAACGGCGACATCTGGTCCGCCGACGACGCGTTGCGGATGGTGGCGCGCACGGGGTGCGACGGCGTCGTCGTCGGACGGGGGTGCCTCGGGCGGCCGTGGTTGTTCAGGGATCTGGCGAACGCGTTCGACGGCGACCCGGAGCGCACCAGGCCGACGCTCGGCGCGGTGGCCGGGATGATGGCCAGGCACGCCGAGGGGCTGACCGAGTGCTTCGACGTCGAGCGATACGCGATCGCGGACTTCCGCAAGCATGTCGGGTGGTATTTGAAGGGGTTCACGGTCGGCGGCGAACTGCGGCGTGAGCTGGCCACGGCCGAGTCGCTGGACCGGTTGCGGGACGGGCTGGCGAAGCTGGATCACGACCAGCCGTGGCCGCCGAACACGGACACGCCACGGGGCAAGTCGGGCGAGCGGTCGAAAGTGCTCCTTCCGGAGGGGTGGCTGGACGACCCGTGGGATTCGGTGGTGCCCGAAGACGCCGAGTCCGAAATATCCGGCGGCTAGCGGTCGCGTGCGGCTAACCTGATCCAGGAAACAGCTCTTAGTGCGGGCCGGTGACCTCCGTGCCACACGGGCCGCCGCCGGCCGCCGCCTCCAGGCGAACGGGCTCGCCGGCCATCGTGAGCGTGGAGTAGTACTCCGAGATGCGTTCCGCCGAGCGGCCGGCGTAGTGGCAGATGTAGCTGCGCCTGAACCGGTCACCGGTGCTGTTGGGCTCCGAGCCGTGCACCAGGCTGCCGTTGAAGAACAGGACGTCGCCGGGGTCCATGTTCACCGGCACACGCTCGAGGCCGGGCGGCGGGGGTACGTACTCCCTCGTGAACGACATGTCCTGGTCGGCCTCCTCCGGGCAGAACAGGTCCATGAGGTGCGTTCCCGGCACGACCTCGAGGCCGCCGTTCGCCCGGTCCACCCGGTCGAGCGCCACCCACGCGGCCACGCACGTGCCCGGCTCGACCCGGAGGTAGAAGTTGTCCTGGTGCAGCGCCTGGCCCCTGGCGCCCGGCGGCTTGAAGTAGAACATGCTCTGGGCTGCTATCGGCTCCTCTCCTAGAATGTCGCGGAGTATCGCGGCGAAGCGCACGTCGAGCAGATACCGCAGGGCCACGTCGTTCACCTGGTGGGGGTGCATGATGCGCGGGTATTCACGAAGGATGTCGTACGGCTGGCCGGGCACCTGCGGCTGGGGCGAGAAGTGTCCCGGAATCGGGCCCTTCGCGTGCAGCGTCATGAACTCGTCGCGCAGCTCGGCCACCTCCTCCGGCGCGAGGAGACCGGGCACCAGCAGGAACCCCTGATCGTGGAAGTCGTTGAGCCTCATGTGTTCCACGCTAGAGAGCGGGATCGGTGAACAGTATGCCCGAGACCGCTGAGGACCTGTCTGTTCCTGCTGCCGAGCTGATGATCGTGGGCCACTACGACAAGACGGCCGGATACGGCCACCGCCGGCCCGCCGGCTCGCCCAGCTGGCTGCTGCTGTGGACGGAGGCGGGCGCGGGGCTCGTCGAGCAGGGCGGGGCGTCGTTCGCGGTGGAGGCGGGGGATCTGGCGGTCCTCGGGTCGGGGGCGGCGCAGCACTACCGGGTCCTGGCGGGTGCGGACCGATGGCGGTTCTGGTGGGTGCACTTCCAGCCCCGGCCGTCGTGGGGGGCATGGCTCGGTCCGTACGCCAGGGCGGCCGGCTGCCACCTCGTGGCCGGCGTGCCGTCTGGCGTGCACGCCCGCATCGACGCGGCCTTCCGCCGTGCGCTGCAGGACGCCCGCTGGATCCCCGGCGCACCCCCCACCAC
>NZ_JADOGI010000152.1 GCF_015645445.1 Nonomuraea cypriaca
GGGGGGTGGTGGGGGGGATGTCGAAGGCGGCGAGGAGCCGTTCGCGGGGCGTGAGGTCGGTGCGGTCGAACACGCCGGACAGAACGGAGGGGTCGAACCGGCGCAGGTACTCGGCGACGAGTTCGTCCTTGCCGGTGAAGTGCTGGTAGGCCGTGCGCTTGGACACCTGGGCCGCCGCGCAAAGCTGGTCCATGCCGGTGTGGTTGATGCCCTGCTCGCGAAACAGTTGCTGGGACGCGCTGAGGATGCGCTCGCGGGCGCCCCGGCCGCGGCGGCGGCCCGTGGGGCCCTTCTCCAACTCTGTCATGGGTCCATCGTACCGCAGCTAGGTAACGACCGGTGTACATAGTTTGCGTCCCAGCCGCCCGCCCAGTACTGTAAGCACACAGGACGGTGTACTTAACACCGTCGCCCCAGGTACACACGGCACCACCGACCCAAGGGAGAGACCATGGGAAAGCTCGACGGCAAGGTCGCGGTCATCACCGGCGGCACCACCGGCATGGCGCTGGCCGGCGCGAAGCTGTTCGTCGACGAGGGAGCACACGTCTTCATCACCGGCCGCCGCCAGGACGCCCTGGACGAGGCCGTGAAGCAGATCGGCCGCAACGTCACCGGCGTCCAGGGCGACGCCGCCGACCTGGACGACCTGGACCGCCTGTACGACACCGTCAAGCGGGAGAAGGGCAGCCTCGACGTGCTGTGGGCCAGCGCCGGAGGGGGCGAGCCCGCCCCGCTCGGCGAGATCACCGAGGCCCACTTCGACGCCGCGTTCTACCTCAACGCCCGCGGCACCCTGTTCACCGTCCAAAAGGCCCTCCCGCTCTTCAACGACGGCGGCTCCATCCTCATGACCGGCTCCAACGCCTCCCTCGGCGCCTTCCCCGGCTGGAGCGTCTACGCCGGCAGCAAGGCCGTCCAGCAGGCATGGGCCCGCGTCTGGCTCAACGAGCTCAAGGACCGCCGCATCCGCGTCAACGTCCTGACCCCCGGCCAGGTCGCCACCGCCAAGCAGGAAGAACTCTTCGACGAGGCCACCAAGCGCCAGTTCGAGTCCCTCATCCCCCGCGGCCAGATGGGCCGCCCCGACGAAATCGCCACCACCGCCCTCTTCCTCGCCTCCGACGACTCCAGCTACGTCAACGGCATGGAACTCGTCGCCGACGGCGGCACCACCGCCACCTGAACCGAACAACACACAACCAGGGCAGGACATCTCATGAGCAACATCAGCATCATCGGCACCGGGAACATGGCCCGCACCATCGGCGCGCGGGCGGTAGCGGGCGGCAACACCGTCGAGGTCATGGGCCGCGATCAGTCCAAGGCCGCTGACCTGGCCAAGGCTCTCGGCGGCGGCGCCACGACAGGAGCATGGGGCACCGCCCCGGCCGGGGACATCGTCATCGTGGCCCTGTTGCACGACGGTGTCGTGCCGGTCATCGCCCAGTACGGAGACGCTCTCGCGGGCAAGGTCATCGTCGACATCAGCAATCCCTTCAATTCCACGTTCGACGGGCTAGCCCACCGCGAGGAGACCTCGATCGCGCAGGAAGTCGCCAAGGCGGCCCCGGCCAGCGCCAGCGTGGTGAAGGCGTTCAACACCATCTTCCGTCATGTCCTGGAGAAGGGTCGGCCCGACGTCTTCATCGCCGGCGACAATGCGCAGGCCAAGGCAAGTGTGGAGGCGTTCATCGAGAGCCTCGGGCTGCGCCCGCTGGACGTCGGCAGCCTGAAAATGGCGCACTGGCTGGAAGGAGCGGGCGTGGTCACGGTGGGCCTCGCCAACCACGGGGTGGGGAACCTGGACTTCGCCCTCAGCATCACCGAACTTCCCGTCTGAGCAAACGGTTGACGGATCACCGAAAGGACTCGCCAATGCAGTCACCGCGGCGAAGCGTCATCAAACTGACGGCAGCCTGAGGCCACGATCCGGTCTACCTGACCGGCCGCCGGCGGCTCGACTTTCTCACGCTGCGCAGGGCGCTGGCCAGCCGTTCCCGGTTCGTTTCTGTCGGGCATATGGGCCTTGACCCCGAAACCTGGACGCGGGTTATGCGGCTGGTGCCAGCGTAGCTGGTGTGACGTGGAAAGCGTTCTCGAAGGCGATCGGCGATCGTTGTCCGAGGCGGGAGTGTCAGCGTCGGGTGTAGCGGTGGAGCCATCGGAAGGCGTCGAGGCGGGCCGCGCGCTCGGTTGGTCAGCTCTTTCGTCCTTGCAGCGTTTCGCGTTTGAAGGTCGCGTTGAAGGACTCGGCGAGTGCGTTTGTCCGCGCTGGACCCGACCGCGCTCATGCTTCGCCTGCCCCCGGTCCTCCCGGATCTTGAAGTCCATCGCATCCCCTGAGCTGGGGTGTTGCGACGACCACTAGAACGGAAGCCTGCCGGACGGGGCCATAACACGGCCGGACTTTACCGAGGCTCGCGCCAACTTGTGGTTACCGCGTTGCGGTGGCCAGTGCTGCGCGGATGGCGTCCTCGTCGGCCGGCTGGCCCTTCTCGTTCGAGGTCGGCCCGTATGGGGTCCCCCACACCGGCGTGTCCGTCGCCTGCCGCCAGCTGTCGGCCAGTGGTCCCGCGTCCACGACGCTGTACCCGATGGATTCGATGAATTCGGTCACCGCCGCCTTCGCCGGCGCGGAGTCCCCGGCGATCGGCAGGTAGGAACGGTCGGCCGCCCCCGCCGGGCGGGCGAGTGACAGCAGGTGCTTGAAGAAGATGTTGTTGAACGCTTTCACGAGCATGGCGTCCGGGATGTACCGCAGAAGCAGTTCGCTCGAGGTGAGCGACTTGCTGTCGAGCTCGGGGATGTGCCCGTCACGTTCGGGGCCGTAGTTGCACGTGTCGATGACCGTCTTCCCGGCTAGTGGCGCGGCGGGCAAGTTGGGGAAGGCTCTGACCGGCACCGTGACCACGACGATGTCACCGGCCGCCGCGGCCTCCCCGCTCGTCGCCGCGGACGCCCGCGGCCCCAGTTCCGCGGCCGTGTCCGCGAGCGTTTCGGGACCGCGCGAGTTGCTGAGCACGACCTGGTGCCCGGCCTCGATGGCGAGCCGCGCGATGGTACTGCCGATGTATCCGCTTCCGATGAATCCCACAGTCGTCATATTTTCAGCGTCCCTCCAGAAGAGCCGAACCCTTGTCATTTGCCGGGCTCGTTGCGATTCGGGTCCCTGCCGTCAGCCGGCGGAGAAGTAATGGCCGTTGTCCAAATCGGCGAGCAGGCTGGGCTGAGCGGGTTCCCAGCCGAGGGTCCGGCGGGTGATGAGGTTGGACGCCGGGTAGTTCTGCGTGACTATGTTCGCGAGGAACCCAAAGTATCCCGGCACCATCAGTACGTCCGTGGGAATGCTCACGGCGGGCAGGCCCAGACGGCTGCCAATGGCCTCGGCGATCTCGCGGAACGGGATGGCCCCGTCCCCAACCGCGTGCCAGTATTTGCCGGCCGGCCCCTTCTCCAGCGCCAAGCGGAACAAGGAGGCGACATCGCGGGTGTGCACGGCGTTCCACAGGTTCGCGCCGTCTCCGGGGTAGCCGACGACGCCCTTCTCCTTCGCGAGCGCGATCAGCGTGGGGAGGAAGCCGGTACGGTCGGTCGTGCTGTGCGCGATGTTGGCAATCCGCACGACCGAAGACCGCACTCCCCGCTCAGCGAGGCCGACTACGGCGGTTTCCACGACGTTGCGAACCCGCAGGGTGCCCTTGTACCCATCGCCGCCGGGAAGGGCTGGGTCCTCCTCGGTGGCCGGCCGGCCCAGGTGCTGCCCGGGCGAGCCAATGCTCCCCGCTGCGACCAGCGGCTTTCCGGTTCCCGCCAGTGCCTCGCCGTACGCGAGCATGACCGAGAGCTCCGCGGCGGCCACGGCGTCGATCCCGCCGGACGGAAGCAGGTCTTGCCTGTGCGCGACGTGGATGACGCCGTCGGAGTCCGCGGCCGCCTCCTTGAGCCCGTCGAGATCCTGGAGGTCGCCGCGGCGCACCTTCGCGCCGAGCGCTGACAGCGCCGCCGCGGCCGTGTCCGATCGGGCCAGGCCAGTGACCTCGTGCCCGGCGGCGATGAGCTCGGGGACGATGTTCGAACCGGAATGGCCGGTCCCGCCAGTGACGAAAACGCGCATGCTACTGGTCCTTGTGATTGATGTGGCGCGAGAAGTGGTGGTGCGGGCGCGCTCAGGCAGAAGTGTTGACGCCGAGGGTGAAGTTGAAGCTCCCCGCGCCATAGCGGCCCAGGCCGATCATCACCAGGCCCGTTCCCTCCAGCCAGCGCGCCATTCCCAGGGGGCCGGTGTCCATCGGCCGCAGCCCGAGGCTCTTGATGAATGCCGACACAGTCGCCTTGGCCTCGGCGTCGTCGCCGGCGATGAGCACGTCCAGCGGGTTGCCCTGCGCCAGCATGTGACCGAAGACGGTGTTGAACGCCTTCACGACGTGCGCGCCGGCGGGGGCGACCTTGGCGATCTCCTGCGCGCCGGAACTGCCGTCCGGGGTGACAAGGCCCTGGGAATCGGGGGAGACGGGGTTGGTGACGTCGATGATGACCTTGCCATGTAGTGCGTCCCCGTACTCGCTCACCACCGCCGCCGCGCTGGCGTACGGCACGGCGAGGATAACGATGTCCCCGGCCGGGGCGGCGCCGGCCGTCCCGACAGTGGCGCCGCCGAGCGCGGCGGCCAATTCCTTGGCCTTGGCCGGGTCGCGGCCGATAATCTCGACGGCGTGGCCGCCGGCGAGCGCCCGGTCGGCCAGGGCGCTGGCCATGTTTCCCAGGCCGATAATGCTGATGCTGCTCATTGGTGTGCCTGCTTTCTGGAGCTGGATAGGACGCCATGCCTACCCCGTCGTTGTTAACGGTCGTGTCGTCGACGCCGTCGAATGACGCGATGGACGGCGCTCAATTCATGATGTGCTCATTCTGGCCTGGGCCCTGCTATCAAGTTCCGATGTCGAATTCTTATGCCGAATTCACTTCGGCCCGATTAGGTACCTATTCAGGTTGCCATTGGCGTGAGTGGGTGTCCAAGACTTCTTTAAGCCGTGGTGATACCCTGGGGGCATCACCGGACCGGGAGGCGCCATGGATCTGGACCTGCGCAAACTGCGTTACTTCGTCGCCGTGGCCGACCAGTTGCACTTCAGCCGGGCCGCCGATGAGCTACATATCGCGCAGCCGGTGCTCAGCCGGCAGATCCGCGCGCTCGAGCAGGATCTCGGCGCCTCGCTGTTCACCAGGGATCGCCACGGCGTAGCGCTGACCGACGCGGGCCGACAACTGCTGGCCGACGCCGGTCCGCTGCTCGCCTCCGCGCACGCGGTCCGCCGCCGGGTGACCGTGGCCGCGCGCGGCAGCCAGCGGCTAATGGTCGGCTTCCGGGCAGGCATTGCGGTCATCCCGGCGGCGCGGGCGTTCGAGGCCCGGCACCCGGACGTGGTCGTGGACGTGCAGCGGATCGAATGGGACGACCAGGCCACGATGCTGCTCGACGGCCGCATCGACGTCGGCTATGTGCGGCTGCCCATCGACGAGGCCGGCCTGCGCGTCGCCCCGCTGTACACCGAGCCGCGGGTGGCGGTGCTGCCCGCCGGCCACCGGTTGGCCGACAAGGGGGAGGTCACCGAGGCCGACCTGGCCGGCGAACCGCTGGTCTGGCATGCAGACCCGAGCACGCAGCCCACCAGGCGCCCGCACCCTAACGCCGGGTACCTGGTGCGCGGGGTGGACGAGACGCTCGAGCATGTCGCGGCCGGCCGGGGCATCTCGTTCCTGGCCCGTTCGGCGACCGTCTTCTACTCACATCCGGACGTCAGCTATGTGCCCATCCCGGATCTGGCGCCCGACCAGGTGTGCCTCGCGGTGGCGGCATCGCGCACCTCGCCGGTGGTCGATGACTTCTTCACCGCGGCTCAGGCGATGGCCGAGATCACAGCAGAATGCGGGAACTATGAAATGTGGCAGCTTGGAAGCGATGCCGTTTCAAAGCACGGTTGAGCAGTCCGACTGAGAGTGCGGTTTGCGAGTCTATGCCCGTGATGTCGCAGTGTGATCGTATGGATTTGTAGCGTTACGGCCGGTCGGCGGGTTCGGATGTGCTGGGATGGCTGCGTGACCGAGCGCAAGCCCTACCCCAGTGACTTAACCGACGCCCAGTGGGCGTTGATCGAACCGGTGCTTACCGCGTGGAAGGCCGCTCATCCGTCCGTCAGCGGCCACGAGGGCAACTACGAACTGCGCGAGATCGTCAACGCGATCCGCTACCAGGGCCGAACCGGCGTCCAATGGGACTATCTCCCGCACGACCTGCCGCCCAAGAGCGCGACGTATTACTACTTCGGCAAGTGGCGCGACGACGGGACCGACAAGACGATCCATGACCTGCTGCGCTGGCATCTGCGGGAGAAGAAGAAACGATTAGCCGACCCGAGCCTGGTCGTGCTGGACACCCAGAGCGTCCACGTCGCGGCCGGGGTCCCCGCCTCCACCACCGGAAAAGACGCCGCCAAGCGAGTACCGGGGAGAAAGCGGGGCTTGGCGGTGGACGTGCTGGGGCTGGTCATCGCCGTGGTCATGCTGGCCGCCTCGGCCCACGAGAATGTCGCCGGGATCGCCCTGCTGGACCGGGTCGCCGCCGGCACCGAGGGCACGGCGACCAAGGCGCTGGTCGACCAGGGGTTCAAGAACACGGTCGTCGCGCATGGCGCAGACCTGGGGATCGACGTGGAGATCGTCGAACGTAACCCCGCCGACAAGGGGTTCGTCCCCCAGCCCAAGAGATGGGTCGTGAGCAGACGTACGGCATCTTGATGTTCCACCGGCGCCTGGTCCGCGACTACGAGCACCTTCCAGCCAGTTCCGAATCACGGGTGTATTGGGCGATGACGGACGTGAGACGCTGGTTGGGCTGGCGCTGACCCCCGAGCATCGGCGTGGGCACGGGGCGTTATACGACGGGCTCAACCACGGTCGCCTCAACATCGCGCGGGTGCGCATAGCCCTGGCGGCGCTGCCGCTGCCCCGGGCCGCCGACGGGCGGCTCGCGCTGGCGGTCGATGTCTCACCTTGGCTGCGTCCCGATGCGGCCACCGCGCCGAGGCGCTCGTTCTGCCACACCTATGGCCGGGGCAAGAATGAGCACCGGATGATCCCGGGCTGGCCGTACTCGATCGTGGCCGCGCTGGAGCCCGGCCGCACCTCCTGGACCGCGCTGCTGGATGCCATCCGCCTGGAGCCGGGTGCCGACGTCCTGGCGGTCACTGCCGTGCAGCTCCGTCAGGTCGTCCAGCGGCTGATCGAGGCCGGGCAATGGCAGGACGGCGACCTGCCGATCCTCCTGGTGGCCGATGCCGGCTACGACCTGCACCGGCTGACGTTCCTGCTGGCCGCGCACCACCTGATCGATCGCTCTGCAACCGTGAACACGAAGATCAGAGGTTGACAAGACGATCTCAGCGGACGAAGGTCACCGTGCGCGCGAAGCCCCGGAAGCCCAGCGACTCGTAGGTCTTGCGCGCCATGGGATGGCCGTCGTCGCCCCGGGGCGCCACGAAGGCCGACCGCGCGCCCAGCCGCCGCGCGGCGTGCAGGGCGGCGAGCGTAGCAGCGCTCGCCAGGCCCAGCCGACGGTGCGCCGGATCGGTGCCCACGGGCTCCAGCAGCGCCGCCCGGTGCTCCTCGTCCAGCCAGACCAGGCAGAACGCCACCGGGGTGCCGTCCGGCGCCTCGACCAGCCAATCGAGCTCGGCGCGGTAGGGCCAGGCCCGCATGACCTGGCGATAGCTCTCACCGGTGACCCGCGAGGGCGGCAGGCCCTGCAGCGAGAACGCGGCCCGGTGCACCGCCGCCCTGGTCTCGGCGTCCTGCTCGCCGCGCACGGCGCGCAGAGTGTGGGCAGCGGGGATCTTCGGCTCGGGCAGAGCGTCGAGGTCGAGGCGCATGTGGGTGAAGAACACGCCGGACTCCTGCGCGCGGTATCCGTGCCGGCGCAGGACCTCTACCAGGTCCGTCTCGGACTCCAGCAGCGTGACGTCGCGCTCCAGACTCTCGACCGCGCCGTCGGACCAGCGCAGGATCTCCTCCGCCAACTCGGGGTGGGCCGGGTCGAGCCGCAGGTCGAGCGTGCCGGGGCGCTGCGCCCACGCCCACGCGACGACCTGACCGTCGTGCTCCCACAACGACGTGGGCCACTCCGGCTCCCTGCCGACGTGCTGGAAGCGGGACCAGGCCAGGTCTCCGATGTGCCAACGACTCTCGGGCGACCAGAGCCGCCGGGTCAGGTCCTGCATCGCGCGGAGGTCGCCGGGTCCTTCGTAATCGCGTCGCTTCATCCGGCAAATCCTACTGACCTGGGACGATCAGTCCGATCTCGAACGCGGTGATGCACACCTCGACGATGAGTCGGTGGCCACCTGTCGTCTCCCGACTGGCCACACGGCCACAGCTCGCTATGCGCGTTCCATCACCGTCGGTGCCTGCCAGGGCAAACGCGAAGACAGAGGTTAAAAGACAAGCTTAGGCGTCCTGTCCGACCTCGGCGAGGCCGCGCGGGTGACTGACCTCGCCGAGGCGGCGTCTGGTTTGGCATCGCGGTCGGAGGCGCGCCGATGCGGCCCCTAAGTAGCAGGCGCCGAAAAACAACGCTTAGCCGTGCTGGCCCCACCTCGACATCGAGGGTGTGCCCGACCCGGAGCACGTACCCTGGATCGACCCCGACCCATCCGGCCTGGCGAACGGCGTGTGTCAGCGGCTTCACCGATCAGAAATCCTCCGCCACGTCGTCAGTTCTGTTAGCCCTCTCGCACCGGTGGAAGGATTGATGACCATGACCGACGCCAGACGGCTGGGCGCCGACGAGGCCACGTTCATCGCGGCGGTCCGCGCGGAGGATACCGCGCGGTTCGCGCTCCTGACCGAGCGCCACCGGCGTGAGCTGCAGGTGCACTGCTACCGGATGCTCGCGAACTACGAGGATGCCCAGGACATGACGCAGGAGACGTTCCTGCGAGCGTGGAACAAGCGGGAGTCGTTCAAGGGCCACGCGGCCCTGCGGACCTGGCTGTACCGGATCGCGACGAACGCCTGCCTCGACTTCCTGGAGAAGCGCAACGACCGCACACCCGTACCGTCCGAGCTGCCGGACCCCGGCTCCGAGGTGCTGTACCTGCAGCCGTACCCCGACCGGATGCTCCCCGAGGACCCGCAGGAATCGGTGGTGGCGCGGGAAACGATCGAGCTGGCGTTCATCGTCGCCGTCCAGCACCTGCCGCCGCGGCAGCGGGCGGCGTTCATCCTGCGCGACGTCCTCGGCTGGCCGGCGTCGAAAGCCGCCGACGTCCTCGAACTGACCGTCGCATCGGTAACCAGCGCACTGCAGCGGGCCCGTGTGACGATGCGCGAGCAGCTGCCCGACCGCCGCCTCGACTGGCGGAGCCCCGCCACCCACGAGCTGTCGAATGACGAGCGCGGCGTGGTGAAGTCGTATATCGACGCCCACGAGCGCAACGACCTCGACGGGCTGATGGCCCTGCTGCGCGACGACCTGCGCTTCGCGATGCTGCCCGAGCCGGGAACCTCGGTCATCACGGCCAAGGACGCGGTGGACGGCTGGGTCTCCAGTGGGCTCTTCCAGCGCGGCTACGACGACTGGCGCTGTATCACCACGACGGTCAACCGCATGCCTGCCGCCGTGCTGTACCTCCGCACCCCCGACGACCCGGAATACCGTTTGTTCAACATCGCGGTCCTGCACATCGTCGACGGGAAGATCGCCGAGCTCACCGGATTCGACGCCACCGACAAACCATGGCTGGGCCTGCCCCCGACACTGTGATCAGACAAGTCCCCATCGTCGACGAGTCCAGCGCACGGGCCGGCGTCACCGAAGTCACCGCGGAATGAGCACCCCGACCAGCTGAACACCAACGCGGCAACGCGAACACTCCCGCCCCGCCGGCGTTGCCGGCGGGGCATCTTCATGCCCGAAGAACATCGTCACGATCAACGACGCCGTCGTCCTCATCTCCAGCGAGTCGGTCAACAGCTCACTCGGAACGCAAGGAAGGGGCCGGGGAAGGTTCCCTCACCGCCGAGGGTCACGGTGAGCACGCCAGGAAGGATTTGGACCTGGTCTCACGAGCCGAGCATCTGGCCCGTGCTCATCGCCTCGTCTCGTATCGGGTCAGCACCACGCCGCAGGGAAACGTCCGCGTCTCCACCAGGTTCAGGTTCACCCAGCTGTCCAGGGCCGTGAAGAACGGCGTGCCGCCGCCCAGCAAGGCCGGTGCGGTGACCAGCACGTACTCGTCGATCAGCCCGGCCCGCATGGCCGCTGCGGCAAGTGTGGCGCCGCCGATGTCCATGGGGCCGCCGTCGTCGGCCTTGAGCCGGGTGATCTCGGTGACCGCGTCGCCGGTGACCAGGCGGGTGTTCCAGTCGACCGTGCTGGTCGTCGAGGAGAACACCACCTTCGGCATGTCCCGCCAGCGGCGGGCGTACTCGATCTCCGCCGGTGTGGCGCCAGGCTGCTGGTCGGCGGTCGGCCAGTGGGAGCTCATCGTCTCCCACAGTTTGCGCCCGTACAGCGCCAGGCCGGTCGCCCCCACCCGGTCGGACCACCACTGGAACAGCTCGTCGCTCGGTACGCTCCAGCCGAGGTCGTCGCCGGGCGCGGCGATGTAGCCGTCCAGGCTCAGGTTCATGCCGAAGATCAGTTTCCGCATCGTGCCAGCCTCCCGTGAGTCGATCTCACACGTACAGACGGGCGGGGCGCGGAAACCTAATCGGTGCGCGATCTGCGTCCGCAGGTAGGCCTCGCGTTCCGGACTCAGCACGGCGTACTCGGCGGGCTCGAGCACCACCGACCGGATCTCGATTTCACCCTCGCAAATGCCTGGTCACACAGCTACAGCGCCGGGCCTTCTCACCGCGCTGGAGATCGCCAAGCAGTTCCCGACGCTGGGCATCTCGCTCGGCGACCAGCGGCCGCACAGGCGCCGCAAGATCCGCCAGTACCTACCTCTCCCAGCGCCGACGCAGCCAAGCGTTGTTTTTCGGCGCCTACTACTGAAGGGGCCCCTGAGGGGGCAATGCCCCCGACGCCGAGTGCGCCCCGTGAGGGAAGCCCGTCAGAACAGCGTGTCGCGGACGCGCAGCGGCCGATAGCCGGTGGGACCGAGCTGGGCGAGTTCACCTTCGATGTCGACCTCGCTTGCGCCGAAGAAGTTGATGTTCTCGCTATGCGCCGGGGAGATGTGGGCCAGGACCTCGTCGTCGATGCGGCGTCCCGCCCTGCGCATCGACTCGACCGCGAGGCCGTAGTACTCGGTGGTCCAGGCGACCACGGCGTTGGTGGTCAGCGTCAGGCAAAACGCCTGCTCGGTCTGAGCTTCGAGGTGCCGCGCTCGGATGGCGCCCTCGTGGGCGTAGAGCAGGTCTCGCTTGAGCGCGTGCAGCGACTCGCCCTTGTTCAGCTGCCGGGAGATCTTGCGCCGGTAGGCCGGGTCGGCGAGGTATCGGGCGGCGTAGATGGTGCGCCGCAGTGCCCCGTACTCCTTGAGCGCTGCGGCGAGCGCGTTCTGCCTGCCGGCCGCGGACAGCTTGCCGACCAGTAGCGAGGCGGTGGCGTGACCGAACTTTAGCGAACCGGCCAGCCGGAGCAGGTCGTCGTAGTGCTCGGCGATCAGGTCAGTGTTGAGCTTGCGGGTCAGCAGCAGCCCGGTGTGCGGGAAGTCGGCCTCTACCTGCGCACGCGATCCGGCCCGGTCGAGCGTGATCTTGCCCAGATCCCGGATCCGCGGGGAGAGCTGCAAGCCGAGCAGGTCGAACAGCCGAAGTTGACCAACAACCCCGTGGGTGTCCGTCGCGTGCTCGGTGACGGGAATGTCGGTCGCGTTCCCGAGAATCTCGTCGAGGACGTAGTGGGCCTCGCGCTTGGTCGCGACGATGACTTTCGTGCCGTAGGTGGTGTGCTGGTCGCTCACGTGTGTGTACGTCGAGAGCCCCTCGGACGCGAAGTACCGGCTCAAAGCCCTTGCGGTGACTGACTTTCCGCGCGTGGGGAACCGCTGTCCGTCTGATGAGGACAGGGTGCCGGTGCCGAAGATCGGGGTGAGTGGCAGGCGCTGGTGGTAGTCGATGATGGCCAGGTTCACTGCGCGCAGCGTTTCCTCCCGTACGTACCACTCCGACGTCCAAGCGAGCACGTCGTAGGAGATCCCGCACGCGTCGGCCATCCGCGTCAGCCCGAGATTGGTGGAGTGGGCCAGCAGCACCGCGATCAAGTTCCGCTTCAGCTCGGGGCTGCGGGCCTGCTTGCCGCCGGCGTGGGTAAAGCAATCCAGGAAGCCGGTGCGTTTGTCCAGCTCGATCAGCAGCGACACGATCGGCGCGAACGGCAGCCTCTTGGTCAGCTCCGCCTTCAACGTAGTCGCCTCGGCCGGGACGTCCTCGGCGGTCAGCGGCGAGATCACCAGATCACCGCCGTCGTCCAGACGCACCGGGCCATCCCCAGCAGCGAGGACTCCCTCCAGCTCGCCGAGCGCCTCACCCAGCTCGTCGGCGGCCGCAGTCAGCGCGCGGTCGGGGTCGGCGGGTTTGCCGACCAGCTGGCAGAACTCCGCGCGCTGGTCGACCCACTTGTCCGGTGTGAGCAGGTAGGCGGCCGGGTCGGAGTAGCGACGCGAGCCCGGCACGAACACGTCCCCGCTGCGCAGCCCATCGCGCAGCGCCAGCAGGGTGCACAGCTCCCAGTAGTGCCGGTAGGCGCTGGTGTTGCCAGACTTCGCCGCGGTCTCGAGGTAGCCGCGCCACCGCGCGGGCACGAACCCGTCCGGCGCATCGGCTGGGACCCGGCGAGCGCCGGTGGCGTTGAGCTCGCGCAGGATCTCCAACGCCTCCAGCAACCCGGCCGAGGCGGTGCCACCGGCGAACCGCACCGCCGCAAGTACCTGCGGGGTGAACTGCCGCAGATACCCATACGACCCGTCCAGCGCGGCGAGGTGCCCGTGATCGCGCGGCAACCGTGGCGCGGCCTGCGTCACCGCCGACCGCAGGCGAGGCCAGCCGATCCGTTCACCTCGGATCAGGCCGCCGATCTGCTCGTCGCTGATCTGCGGGTCGGTGATGATGGCCAGCAGATCATCCAGCAGCGCCTGCCGGTCTTCTCCGGCTTTGCCCCGTTCGGCCAGCGCGTCGCGCATCTTGCGTTCGGCCTTGCTCTCCCGCGCGGAGATCGCCTGTCGAACAGCTGCACAACCTCGTCGAGCACGTCGGTCGCCGACTGCGCCAGCAGCGTCAGCAGGATCGGGTACCGGCGCTGCGGATCGCGGCGTTCCAGCGCCTGCGCGGTCAACCGCCGGCCGACCGTGGCCAGGAACCTGCGCCGCTCGGCAGGCAGCGCCGACAGGTCCAGACTGTCCGCGCCCAACGAGCGCAGGAACTCCAGCTTGGCGACCTCGGCCTTCACCGCGGCCGGGGACGCCTCCACCGGGCCGGTGGCCAGCCACCGCGGGCGGGTCATGCGAATCTCCGGATCGGTGATCAGCAGCCCGTCCAGCGCGGCGCACCGTGCCTCGGTGAACTCGTGCGCCAGCCGGTCGAACGTCTCCCGCTGCGCCTCGGCGCGGGCGTGGGCGACCCGCTCGACCACGGTCACCGGTCCCGGACGGATCACGCGTGCCGAGATCAGGTACTCGCACCCGAGCCGGAACAGCAGGGTCGGCGAGTCGTGTTCCATCGCCCTGGCGAGCAGGAACTCGTCTAGTTCTTTGAGGTCGCAATGGGCGATACCGGCCTCATGGATAGCGGTTAGCGCCGTGGCGACCCCGACCGCTAGGGCCTCCAGGTTGGCTCCGCTCATTGGTCCACGTGATGCGATGATCGAGGCCAGGTCTGGGCCATCGATATACTCCGTGACGAGGTAGGCCGTATCCCCCTCGATTCCGGCGTCCAACACAGGTGCGGTGCAAAACCTGGCCACCTTGCGTGCCGCCTCGGCCTCCCTGGTGAATCGCCGCCGGAAGTCGTCCCGACCGGCCAGTTCAGGGCGAAGTAACTTGAGTGCTACCGGTCGGAATTCGGCGTCTTGGGCCAGGTAGACAATGCCCATGCCGCCTGCGCCCAGCTTCCGGACGAGAGTGTAAGGTCCAATTCGCCGGTTCTCTTCGATCACGTCTGCATTCTGCCGAGCACATAGGCTTTTCGGAAGGGAAGACCGGATCAGGTGATCGCCCCCTTGCGGTGCCGCCGGACCAGGCGCGGGTTCGGGTTCTTCTGCGCTATCGCCGCGCGCGACGTGGCCGGGGCCAAGGCCGCCGCGGCGGAGGCCATCAAGGACCTGACCGGCCGCACAGTGACCGGACGGGACCCCGACGTCTCCAGCCGCTCCATTCCAGCCGGTCGGCACCGGCGCGTAGGCCGGGGACAACCGCGGGGTTCCAATGGATGAAGATCCCCAGCTTGGCCTCGTCGAACCAGGCCGGAGTGACGCGCTGTGCCTGGCTGCCGGGCATGGTCATGACGCCTCCTTGTCGGCGTCGGCGGGGCTGACTGTGGAGGCGGGAGAGATACGCAGCACCAGCGCGGCCTGCTCATCGGGAGCCTCCGGTAGGTGCACGCGGATTCCGGCGGAGGTCCGCTCCCAGCTCAGGAGGTGCCGGTTGCCCAGCAGGGTGATGGCGGCACCGTGGTAAACCGTGAAGGAGATTAGCGAAGGCGTCGCCCATGCGGTCAACCCTGGCAGACGCCCAGAAGGCATGGGGAGACCCAAACGCTCGGGCTGCGGCTACGACCAGCACCCAGCGGTAAGCACATACGGCGTAGCTGGGTCGAGATCCGTGAGACGGCCACACAGGTGTAGCAATCAGGCTGTTGAGTGGTCTTGACCAGGCGCCGACGAATCGTCCAAGGTGCCCCCGTGCGGTCTTGGATGCCGACGTTGCCGCCAGTTCGACCATAGCTACAGGTTGAGGTTGCCAATCTGGTCGACCAGTCGGAGATCATGTTGGTGCAACACCGCGAGGGGTCTGGCGGTGCTGGCCCAGACCGCGCAACGCCTGGCCGGCAATCGCACCATCCCGGATCGGATGGTGTCGCCGGCCGACCCCGATGCCCGCCCAATCCGTAAGGGCAAGCCCCGGAACCCGACCCAGTCCGGCTACACGCTACTGGTGGCCGAAGACGAACGTGGCTCCTCTGCTTCCACCGGCTGAATCAGGGCAATTCCGGTGACGCTCCCCAGCTTGTTCCCGCTGTCGAGCAGTCGAGCGGACCGGCTGGGCCCCGGCCACCGTCGTCGCTGATCGCGGATTCGGTACCGCGACCAACGACAAAGCCCTGACCGATCTGGGGGTGCAGCACATCGGCCTGCAGCGCGGTGGCCCCCTCAGCAAGACGCGACGCGAGTACGAGCACACCCGCAGCTTCCGGCGGATGCGCAACTGGCGGGTGGGAGTCGAAGCCCAGATCAGCCATCTCAAACGGGAATTCGGGCTCCGCCACATCCGGCTGCGCTGCGTCCGGGCGCTCAGACCTGGGCCGGACTGGGGTCTTCGCCTACAACCTGCAGCGGATGGCCGTGATCGGCGGCTGACTCCCGTCTGCCACCCTGGCGAAGCCGACGATCAGCCAACGCGATCAAGCCCAGCTGATCGGCAAGATCCCGCCCGAACCTCAATGCCCCTTTTTCAGGGGCAAGTAGCTAGCAAAAGACCTGCGGCAGCAGGAAAACCGCACGTCAGATAGCGAAACGCCTGATCATTGGAGTGCCCCACGGCAGGATTCGAGCCTGCGGCACCCGCTGTTGGAGAGCGATGGCCGTACGGCTGGGTCGTGCGGTGTGAGCTGCGCGAACGTCTCACACAGCCCGCACCACTTACAAGGTCATCCCGTGCATGTCCCACACCTGCCGAGGTTGGCCACCACGTCACTCGATGCAGGCTGACCCGGCCTATGGGCCCCGTGGCCTGTGAGTGGTGGCCGACGTCCGCCAGGGAAGCGTGGGCTGGCTCCGGAGACGCCACCCTCGCCAGCTAGGCTCCCCGCGTGGTGAGCCTAGTGAGCATCGAGGACGACGCCCGTGACGAGCGGCTCCGGGTCGGACTGCGCCGACCGGTCGCGGACCGGCCAAGAGGTACCGACCGGACAGAAGGATCGGGCCGGTCACTCTGCAGATCTCCCGTTTCAGCCTCCCTGTTTCCGACCGCGGCTGACCGATCCGGGCTGTGCGAGCTGAGCGAGCCAGTACGCCTGGTCTTGTGCACCGGCTGCCGCATGGTCCAACTTCTCGCCAGTCGAAGCCCTCGGCCGTGGCGCCTATGACCGGGGAGGCGGCATGCGCATAACCAGTTGGACCGTGCGAACTGCGCCCGGCGACAGGCCTTCATAAGCAGGGCTGTTCAGCAGGAGTGGATAGCTACGCCCAGAGTGCCAGGGAGGACCGACACTCGGAGGCAAGCCTATGACGACCGGTTCGGGCTTCAGTAGGCGTTTGATCCCGGAAGTTACGTCTGGTTCAGATGCCGCGCCAGATTGGGGACCACGGTGTTTGCCGGGGACCGCTCCGCCTACTGGTGCCTGCGCTGCCAGCCGGCCCTGCCCGGATGGACGATCCGCTCCGCAGGCTCGTAGACGATCGACGAACGTTGATCGCGCGGCAGGGTTCGGCCGCGCTTTTTGATCAGATGCCTCCCAGGTCAGTCCGGTCGGCGTACGCTCCGGGACATGACCGCACAAGAGCGACCCCCCGGTGATGGGCACCGTCCCGAGGACCTGATCCGCACGGACGTGCCGCACTCCGCCCGCATCTACAACTACTGGCTGGGTGGTAAGGACCACTTCGACATCGACCGTGTGATCGGCGAGCAGGTCGTCCAGGCCGAACCCGAGATGGTCGCGATGATGCGGCACAACCGGACCTTTCTGGGCCGCGCCGTCGACCATCTGGTGCGCGAGCGCGGCATCCGCCAGTTCCTCGACATAGGCACCGGCCTGCCGGTGGCCGACAACACCCACGAGGTCGCGCAGCGCGCCGCGCCCGAGAGCCGCATCGTGTACGTCGACAACGATCCGATCGTGCTCGTCCACGCGAGGGCCCTGCTGACCAGCAGCCCCGAGGGCGCGACCGACTACATCGACGCCGACCTGCGGGACCCCCGCACGATCCTGTCCGCCGCCGCGAAGACGCTCGACTTCGGCGAACCCGTCGCGGTGATGTTACTCGGCGTCCTCAATCACATCGCCGAGGACGCCCAGGCGCTGGCTATCGTCAGGACGCTCATGGACGCCCTCGTTCCGGGCAGCCATCTCGTGATCTCCGTCAACACCAACGTCCTCAACCCCGAGAACATGAACCGCGCCGCGGCCGCCTACAACGAGGCGTTCGGCAACCCGCCCATCTACCTGTCCACGCCCGAACGGCTTGCCGCGTTCTTCGAGGGGATGGAAATGGTCGACCCTGGCCTGGTGCCGGCGGCGAGATGGAAGCCCATCGCGGCCGATTCGCCGTTCGAAGACGAGACTTCGGACATGGACCTGTATGTCGGCGTCGGACGGAAGCCCTGACGAACGACCGTGACACGAGCAAGGGAACCTGGACCAGCTCCATGGTCGCCTGCGCCACTTTTCGCTGCTTCCCGGGCTCTCACGGAACGGGACCGGGAGGCTGAACTGCTGTTTACAAGTCGGCTGAAGATGGTCTCCCGAGGTCTACCGATGTCCCTCCGGCGAAGGTCGAAGCCCGACTTCCTTGATCGGCTTCTCCTCCCATCTCCCGCCATCCCCGGCCGCTGACCGGAAAATGAGTACCTCAGCTAGGCGCGCGGCAGCGAACCCCGGTCGTTGATCGTCGATTGGGGCTGGTCGGAGGCGGTATGGGTCAGACGGCCTGGGTCAGGGTGACGGTGAAGCCGAGCGCTTGGAGTTGCCGGACGTGGGTGCGGGTCTTCTTGTCCCGGTCGATCTTGTTGGCGTGGTAGCCGGCGCCTAGGCCTCGGTAGCGGGAGGCGGGGTCGGCGAGCAGGTGCCAGACGATGACAGGATGGAGCGGGCCACGGCGACCAAGGCCTTGAGCTTGCCGCGGCGTTTGACGATCCGCCGGTAGCGCTCGCCGAGGAAGGCGTCGGTTCGGGCCGCCACGGCTGCGGCGGTATCATCCCACGTTTCTCCCCGGACTCGGCCGTGAGAGCAGCCACGTGATCCGGTGGCCGATCTGGAGCGCAGGGCACGCAGGCCCGAGGGCAGGAAGCAGCGCGGCAGCCTGACCTTCCGCTTATCAGGCGGATCAATCACCTTGGTCGGCTGATCATGACCGTCTTTAGGCGCTTGTGGACGGTGGCGCACATGTTTGGCGTATGGGCACGTTGGTGTCAGCGCTGCCGTTACCTCAGTAATTCACACCCGATGCCGGGGCCCGACTGAGGAGGGCCTCGCATCGATCGCCCCAGCCACGACCGGCGAGTGGCGATGTGAACGATAGGAACGAACCTGTCGCCCCGATACTGGCGTCGGCCTGGTGGGACGGCGGCGAGAGGGAGATCTCCAAGTGGGCCCTCCGTTTGGGCTACACCTGTATTCCGTCGCGGCGACGATTCCTCTTCACGCCTTTTTTCCCAGAGATTTCGCTAAATTTGATGGCTCGAGGGGTCTCCAGTTGGTCTGCTTATGACAGGCGGGATCTATGACGTACCAGTTGGTGCGGTGGGAAGTGGACGGGGCCTCGGTGTTGGTCGAGACCTCGGACGAGGAGATCGGCGGGTGGGCGCCGGCGACGCCTTTCGGCAAGGGGGTCGTCCGCGAGGCGACAATGCGTTTCGAGGATGCCCTCGTCCATGTCCGTGACGCGGCGGCTGTCGCCCTGCGCACCTTCCGTGACATACCGGTTGGCCCGGACGAGGTTGAGATCGAGTTCGGCGTCAAGCTGGGGTCCGAGGCCGGTGCCGTGATCGCTAAGGCGGCACTCGAAGGCCATCTGACGGTCAGGCTGAAGTGGTCGGGAAAGCCTGCTGAGTAGCCCCATGCCGAACACGTGGCGGGCCCGGATCGACGCAATGTTCGACAATGGCAGGGTAATACTGGGGGCGGGCTTTCTGGTCGCACCCGACCTGGTGCTCACTTGCGCGCATGTCGTGCACGACCAGCGCGATCTGCGCGTCAGCTTCACTCAGGCCGAGCGGCGCGACCTGCTCGGCCTCCCCGCCGCCCTTCACTCGCGGGGCGCCTGGCACGATCCCGGGGACCGGGGCGACGTCGCCGTTCTCCGGCTCGACCAGCCGATCGCGTTGAGCCCTGCCCCCCTGCTCACCAAGCCGGTAGCGACGACGGGGCAAACGGCTCATGGCTTCCCGCTTGACCACGGGGAGATCGGGGCGCCGCTGAAGCTGAACCTCATCACCGAAGACCTGGTGGGTGAGTGGTGGCATGTCGAAGCGGCCACTCCGTACGCGGAGGTGCCGAGGCGTGGATTCAGCGGTGCCGCCGTCTATGACGAGACGAGCGGCGCCGTCATCGGCATGATCACCGACTGCTCCGAGCACCCCCGGCGGATGACGGGCAGGGTGTTGCCCATCTCGGCCATCCGCCGGCACTGGGAGGAGTTGGACGACCTGCTGGATCTCGACTGGCTCCCGGCCAGGCTGCGGCGGGAGCTGCGGGTGCTCGTACACGGGGTGTCCACCGCCGTCAATCTCCGGGATCTCATGGATCGGGTCTTCCACGACACAGTGGGTCACCGTGACTTCGACTCCGTATGGGACGCCATCCGCTACGTCGGGGACGAGTTGCATGGGAGGGACCGGATGGCCTTGTTCCTCCCGGAGTTGGCAGACGCAATCTCCAGATCGGCCGAGCGGCGGAAACTGCAAGGCTGGATCCACCGCCACATCCAGTTGCCTGAGTCCCCGGCAGAACGCGCGACGGCGATCGTCGTCCGGGTCGACTCCATGAAAGACGGCTACGAACTCACGCTGCACCCGTTGCACGACGGCAAGCCCGATCCCGGCACGGTGCCCGTCCGGGTCAGGGAGAGCGAGTTGCGTGCCAAGGTGGAGGCGGGCTTCGACGCCGTCAGGAGGCAGGTGGCTGGCAGCGATCCCGTGATCGAGTTCGTGCTTCCGCAGGCGATGATGCACCAGCCGGTGGACGAGTGGGACTTCGCCGAGGAGACACCCCTGATCGGATACCGGGTGGTCATCCGGTGTCTCGACAGGCTTACCGACGTCGTGAAGTGGGATCAGTGGGTGAGCCGGGCGGGGCATCTTCGCAAGGAACCCCGAGCGCTTCCTGAGACGGTCGGCTGCCGGGGAGAGGAACCTAGCCGCCTCTACCTTCGCCTGCAACTGAAGAAGAAGGCATGTGTCCAGATCCACGCCTCCAGGCCGGACGATGCCCTCCTGGCGAAGGCCCTCCATGCCGGTTTGCCGGTGATGATCTGGCCGCGGGCCCGCTGCCCCGAACCCGAGCACTCCACGTGCACGGCGCGGCACCTGCTTGAGGACCTTGCTCCCCGCGTCGGTGACGCCCGCCCCGATGACCTTCCGGAGCTCGTACGCACCCTGCGGCTCGAAGCCGCCCTGGAGGAACACGGAGCGCCGCACTGCGGCCGGGGTCTCACGCTGCTGTGGGACGACCCTGACAGGATGCCCGACCCTCCCGCGCACATGCCGGAATACGGACCCGAGGAAGATTGAGATGGCGGACTGGCACATCTACACCGGCGTTCCCGGGGCGATCAGTGACATCGCCCAGCTTCCGCCGCCGCCGAAGTGGCGGGACTTCAGGGGCGGGCCGCTCGTCGCGCGGCCGCTGCCCCACCTCGACCAGGAACTCGACCACCAGGCGGTCAGCTACCGGCCGGACCCGCCCGCCGTCGAACAGATCAACGCCGCCTTGTACCTGCGCCGTCCTCTGCTGGTCACGGGGCGACCGGGCACAGGCAAGTCCACCCTGGCGTACGCGGTGGCGCGCGAGCTCGGCATGGGCCCGGTGCTGTACTGGCCGATCACCAGCAGAAGCACCCTACGCGACGGGCTCTACCAGTACGACCCGCTGACGCGTCTCGCCGCGGCGAGCAGGACGGGCGACGACGACACAGAAGACATCGGACGCTACATCCGGCTGGGCCCTCTCGGCACCGCTCTCCTCCCGTACGAGCATCCGCGCGTCCTGCTCATCGACGAGATCGACAAGAGCGACATCGACCTGCCCAACGACCTGCTCACGGTCTTCGAGAAGGGCGAGTACGAGGTGGTCGAGCTGTCTCGCGGCGGGCGGGGGTCCAGCATGGTGACCTCTGCGGACAACCAGCAGGTGCCCGTGGCGGACGGGATCGTCCAGTGCCGGGCCTTCCCTCTGGTCATCATGACCAGCAACCGCGAACGTGAGTTCCCCCCGGCCTTCCTGCGCCGCTGCATTCAACTGGAACTCCGCGAGCCGGACGCCGCCAAACTCAGGCAGATCATCGATGCCCACATGGCGGAGCTGGCAGGACAGAGCGACGACCTGATCCAGCTCTTCCTCACCCGCAAGGGGCAGGGGCAGCTCGCGACGGACCAACTCCTGCACGCCGTCTACCTGACCAACGAGGCGGCCAAGAAGGGTTCGGTCGATCGCCTGTCGCTGGCCGAACGGATCATGCCGTTCCTGAGCGGTGGTCCGCCAGATGACCTCTGACCGGCGAGTCGAGGCGCTGGCGGAGCTGAGGGCCAGGCTTCGGGCGATCGATCCCGGCATCACCACCGGAGAGCTCGCGGACGTTCTCTGGCTGGCCTGCCACCTCACACCGGGCGCTACCGAAACCGGGGCGAGCGGCCTTCTCACCGGCGAACCCGACGCGCCGACGGTCTCCGCGCCGGGCCGTGACGGCGTCAGTACGCCACCCGAGTCGCCCGGACCGGCACGTCCCGCCACGGCCAGTTCGCCGAAGGCGGCGCTACACGCTCTCGATGGCGGAGGGGACGCCGAGGGGGGCGAGAGCGCGCGCAGGGTCCAGGTACCCGCGGCCTCGACGCTGGACGACGTTCTCGGCATCCAGCGCGCGTTGCGGCCCATCAAGAGCCGGGTCCCTTCGCGGCGACTGCACGTGCTCGACGAGCAGGCGACGGCCGACCGGATCGCTCACACCAAGCAGTGGGTCCCCGTCATGGAAGGCTTTCCCGAGCGCTGGCTGGACCTCGCGCTCGTGGTCGACTCGGGGCCGTCCATGGCTGTGTGGCAGCCGCTGGTCCGTGAGCTGCGCGACGCTCTGGTGCAACTGGGCGCCTTCCGTGACGTGCGGGTCCATCATCTGGTCGGCGACGGAGTGGCGCAACGTCATGGTGGACCGGCCGCGCCGCCCGAGACCCTGATCGACCCTTCGAGACGGCGGGTCGTGCTCGTCTTGAGCGACTGCTCGGGCGGGCACTGGTGGGACGGCCGGGCGCCGGTGATGCTGCGTGGCTGGGCGCTGGCCATGCCGACCGCCGTCCTCCAGCCTCTTCCCGAGCGTATGTGGCGGCGGACGGCGATGCCGGGGATCCCCGGTTCGGCCAAGCCGACTCAACCGGGGTCGCCCAACACCGGGCTGGCGTTCGCCCCTCGTGAGGGGCAGGCCGAGGCCGGCGCCATCCCGGTACCTCTTCTGCGGCTCGATCCGTCCTGGCTGGGCGACTGGGCGCGCCTGGTCGCCGGGATGGCGGGGGATGGCCTGCCCGTGTCCGCCGCCCTGGTGCAGGTGGCGATCCCGTCGGGGGAGCGCCGGATCCGTCAGGAGGCCGCACTGACGGCTGCTGACAAGGTCCGTCGCTTTCGGTCGGTCGCCTCGCCCCAGGCCGCCACCCTGGCCGCCTACGTCGCCACCTCGATCGCCTCGCTGCCCGTGATACGGCTCATCCAGCAGCGCATGTTCCGCCGCCCGCTGCCGGAGCACTTGGCGGAGCTTCTGCTCAGCGGCCTGCTGCGGCCTGTGGGAGGCGACAGGTACGCGTTCGTCGACGGTGCCAGGGAGGCGCTGCTGGCCACCGTCCCGCGTGCGGAGTCCTGGCGGGCCGTCAACGTGCTCCGGCAGGTGTCAGGGGAGGTGGAACGGCGTGCGGGCACGGCGACGGAGACGTTCACCGCGCTGCTCAAGGCGCGCGGCGAGGCAGGCGGTGCTCGCGTGGGAGCCGGCGATCGCCCCTTCGCGCTCATCAGTGCCGAGGCAGTCCGCATCCTGGACGACCTCTCGATCCCGCTGTTGACCAGCTCCATGGATCCCGCCCCTCTTGAGGCCGCCCCGCGCCAGGTCACAGGGCGGCGAGAAGACCCCAAAGCCCACGGGCCGGCCACCACCACGGGTCCGGCGCGAACATCCCAACCTCGCCACGGATTGCCGGTGATCGGGAGGAATATGCCGTCCCGGAACCGGAACTTCGTGGGCAGGGAGGCGCTCTTCGAGAGCCTGCGTTCGCGTTTCGTCGGAGTCGAGGGCAGCCAGCCGGAACCGCAAGCGCTGGTCGGGTTCGGAGGAGTCGGCAAGACTCAGGCGGCCATCGAGTACGCCTGGCGGAACATGGCAGACTACGACCTCGTCCTCTGGGTCTCTGCGGGGGACCCTGCCCTCGTCCCCACAGCCCTGGCTTCGATGGCACCCCTCATGAACCTCCCATCCGCCCAGACGCAGGGTTTCGACGAAGCGGCCAGGGCCGTGTGCACGGCGCTCGAACGGGGCGAGCCTTTCGATCGATGGCTTCTGATCTTCGACTCCGCCGACGAGCCAGAAGCCATCACCTCCTACCTGCCGCAGGGTCAGGGACATATCCTGATCACTTCGCGTAACGGCCGCTGGAGAGATGTCTGCTCGACAACAGAGGTCGGCGTCTTCTCGCGCGAAGAGAGCCTCCGATTCCTCACTAGACGTCTCCAACGGGCAGTGCCGGACGACGAGGCCGACAGGTTGGCCTCAGGGCTAGGGGATCTTCCCCTGGCACTGGAGCAGGCCGTTGCGCTGCAAGTGTCGACGGGGATGCCCGTCGCGGAGTATCTCGACGTGCTCTCCACGCAAACCGGAAGCGTACTTGGGATGGGGAAATCGGCGAGTTATCCGCACTCGATGACCGCGGCGTGGCGCCTAACTCTTGATCAGGTGGGGGCGCAACTGCCTGAGGCAGTGGAAATCTTCCGCCGCTGCGCGTTCTTCGGTCCCGCTCCCATACCTCGCCGGATCTTTCGCACGAGGCAAACGGATTCTCCGCTGCGAGCGGTGCTGGCCGACCCTATCCTGCTCGCCAGAGCGCTCTCCTTGCTCGATCGCTTCGCGCTGATCAGAGTCGACCACGAGGCCGGCACCATCGAGGTCCATCGGCTCCTCCAGGCGCTCACCAGAGGGGACATAGCACAGGATGCCCGACTCGAGATGAGGCACGAGGTGCACCTTCTCTTGGCGGCTGGTGCTCCCAAGTCCCCTGAGGACACGCGAGACTGGCCGAGTTTCCAGCAGTTGCTCCCCCATATCGGGCCGTCGGAGCTGGAGCAGTGCGCAGAAGCCGCCGTCCGCGCGTTCGCCCTCGGCATGGTCCGCTACCTCTATCTGAGCGCCAATTACCCGCTGGCCGAGCACTTCGCGCATAGCTTCGCCGCGACATGGACGGAGACGGGCGGCCCGCACGACAGGGACGCTTTGGTGGCCCGGAGGCACTTGGGAGACGTGACACGTGCTCTGGGCCGTTACGCGGAGGCCTACGAGATCGACCGCGATTCTACCGAGGCGACGCGAGAAGTGTTCGGCCTGGACCACCCGGAGTCCCTGGCGGCCTCCGCGGGCTATGGTGCCTCTCTTCGCGCCCGCGGCGAGTTCCTGGCCGCTCGCGACGTCGACAGTGAGCTGCTCAATCAATGCGAGCTCGTCTTCGGCTCCACTCACGATCAGACCCAGCGCGCCGCGAGCAATCTGGCGCTCGATCACTTGCTGATCGGCGAGTATGGGCACGCTGAGGAGTTGTACAAGCGGGCCTACCTGGAACAGAGTGCCGCGGAGGCCGCTCAGGTCGATCTGCTCGCCTCGTGGAACGGCCTCGCCAGGGCGCTACGGCTGGCTGGAACGTATTCGGATGCCCGTGACATCGCTGAGGAGGCGTTCGCTCACGCTGCCAGGGAACTCACGGTTCATCACCACCTCTCCCTGCTGACGGCCAAGGACCTGTCGATCGCCATGCGCAAGGGCGGGGACATCCCGGAGGCACTCGAACTCGCGCGGGATACCCATAGCCGCCTCCTGATGGCGTTCGGGGAGCAGCACCCCGACACCATCGGAGCTGCCGTCGCCTTCTCCAACACGCTGCGCGAGATGGGCGATCTCGATGAGGCGACGTCAATCGCTGTGGACGTGGTCAAGCACTGCCTGCTCGTGTACGGCAGCGAGCACCCTTTCAGACATGGCTGTGCGATGAATCTCGCCTTGCTGCGTCGGCTGAGGGGAGACCTTGTCGACGCACGCCGCCTCGACGAAGAGGCGCTGACTGGTCTGAGTGGCCGCCTCGGCCGCCACCACCCGTACGCGCTCGCCTGCGCCATCAACCTCCAGAGTGATCTCGCCCTCCTCGGGGAGACAGAGCGGGCGGTCGCCCTAGGGGAGACCACCTACGACCTGCTGCGTTCCTCTCTGGGAGGGGAACATGTGCTGACGCTCGCCTGCGCCTCCAACCTGGCCCTGGATCAGCGGGCGATCGAAGCCGATGCGCAGGAGGGATTGCGGACCAATTGCGACTTCGACCCCATCCCACTCTGAGCCGGCTCCTTCGAATGGTGGGATCCATCTAGCCTGAGGTCCGCCAGCTCAGCCATCTCTGTCAACCCTTGTGAGGCCTGGGGACGAAGTAGTCTTCTGTGGCTCAAGCAGGGAGAGAACAGGATCTTTCAGACAGTGACTTGACGGTGGCCGATCTCCGTGTGAATCTCACCGATGATGGTGGGGAGGGCACCGCGCGTGTGCCGCCTCCCACGATCGGTCATTCAGCGGCCTGCGAGCACTAAGATCCGTGAGAGGGCGTTTGATTTGAGGAGATTGTGCCTTATGTTCTAGTAGGTGCCTCGCCAGGTTGGGGTGGTCTCGTCCGTTATGCGCTTGGTGGGGTTGTCGATTGAGGCGATGTAGATCATGGCTTCGGAGCTGGCGGGAAGGGTTTCGTAATCGCGGGTCAGGCGTCGTCGTAACATAAGCCAGCCGAGGCTGCGTTCCACTACCCAGCGCCTTTTGACGATGTGGAAGCCGCGGACATCGGGGTTTCTGTTAACGACTTCCACGTCGATTCCGAGGCGGGCTCCGTGTTCGACTGCGGCGTTCTTGAATCCGGTGTCGACCCAGGCTTTGGTGATGGTCGGGTGGGTCTTCTTAACGTGGTTGAGCAGGTGTATTCCTATGGCGTTTTCGGAGAGGCTCGCGGCAGTGACGGTAACGGCGAGGAGGAGGCCGAGCGCATCTGTGACAATGCCCCGCTTCCGCCCTACGATTTTCTTTGCGTTATGACGGGGCCGTCATAACGGCAATTATCTGGGGCTGGATGTTATGCCGGGCAAGGTGGATCAGTGCTGGCTGCGGGTGGTGCGACCGGTGAATTGACCTCATAACGCCGGAGGTTCACCGTCTCCTTCATCGAGGGATTGTCGATGG
>NZ_JADOGI010000153.1 GCF_015645445.1 Nonomuraea cypriaca
GCGTGGAACACCACCACCTCGTAGCCGTGGTCCTCCAGCCGGGCGCGCGCGGCGTCCACGGCGGGCGTGGTGACCCCGAACATCGTGGCGGCCACCAGCGGCTTGTCGCCGCCGCGCAAGGTCCGGCCGCCCAAGGTCCTTTCGTCGCCACCCAAGGCGCGGCCGTCTCCGCCTGAGGTCCGGCCGGTGTACGCGGCCGCCATCGCGCTGATCGCCGCCGCCGCGTTACCGAGGATCTGGCGGGAGATCGAGTTGATCCCGGCGACGTCGACGACGCTGTACATGAGCGTCACGTCCGTCTGGCCGACGTACGAGGAGACGTCCCCGCTCGCCATGGTGGAGACGAGGAGTTTGGGCAGGCCGACGGGCAGCACCCGCATGACTGCCGCGGCGATGGACGAGCCGCCGCTGCCGCCGAGGGCCAGCACCCCGCTCAACCGGCCGCGCGCGTGCAGGTCGCGGACGATGACGGCGGCTCCCGCGGCCATCGTCCGCAGGGCCGCGCCGCGGTCGCCGGCCCTTCTGAGCTCCTCCAGGCTCGTCCCCCCGGCCGCGGCGACGGCATCGGGCCCCACGTCGGAGACCAGGGACGGCGTCCCCATGACGCCGGCGTCGACGAGCACGACCTCCTGTCCGGCTTCGGTGATCAGGTCGCGGACGAACGCGTACTCGTTCCCTTTGGTGTCGAAGGTTCCCAGCAACAAGACAGCCACGATGGACACCCCTTGGCTTCGGCTAGCGCACCATGGTGCGTGCCCCGAAGTGAGGACGATCACGCCTCGGCTGAAGGGAAAAAGGGTCAGGCGATGTGAGCCTTGATCGCCACGCTGGTCAGGGCGAGCAGCAGCTCGAGATCGGGCTCGGCGTCGACCCGGACGGCCACCCAGGCCCGGTCGGGGCAGGGCTGCACCTGCTCGCAGTCGCGCAGGTAGGGCTCGAGGCGGTGGATCGCCGGGGCGGTCAGCCGCACCCGCATCTCGGACTCGCCGGTCAGCCGCAGGATCTCGGTGCCGCGTACGGCGAAGGCCACGCCGCGGCGGGTGTCGCTCACCGCCAGCGCCGGCCATGATCGCAACTCGGCGACCGCACGGGCCACGTAGGGGCCGCGGCGTTCGGCCGTCCGTCGCCAGACGGTGATTCCTGCCACGAGTCCATGCTGCGCCACGGATCACCTCCGCGTCATCGGCCGTTCCGCAACCGTTATCCGCGGTGCACGATGAGCCACGTGGCCACGGCGGTGGCGGTGGCGGAGCGGTTGCCGATGATGTGCGGGCGGCGGAGTCGCTCGTGTCGCTCGGCCTGCGGACGAGCACGCGCGGCGAGTACGCCCCACCCCGGCCGAAGCGCTACACCGGCTTACTGCGCGATTTCACAACCTGATCGACAAGTATTGACGCCCTCGCAGGCAGAGGCTACCGTCGTCTCATAATTGAAAGGAAACTTTCCTAATAGTTTCCTGGCATCCCACTCCCCCACCCCCCAAAACGGATGTCGGAGCAGCAATGAGACACACGGTCCTGAGCAAGATCCTCGCCTGTCTGGCGGCCCTGGTGCTGCCGCTCACCGCGGCGGTCGTCGCCCCGCCGGGGGCGATCGCGTCCGCCGCGAGCGCCGCGTTCGCCAACTGGGCGCCCTGGACGGCCTACACGGCCGGCACGCGCGTCACGTACAACGGCGTCGAGTACGAGTGCGTCCAGAGCCACACCTCGCAGCCCGGCTGGGAGCCCTCGAACGTCCCCGCGCTGTGGAAACCGGCGACCGGCGGCGGCACCGACACCACGGCCCCGTCCGTGCCCGGCAACGTCCGCTCCACCGGCGTCACCAACACCAGCGTCTCCCTCGCCTGGAACGCCTCCACCGACAACGTCGCCGTCACCGGCTACGAGATCTACCGAGGCACCACCCTCGTCACCACCGTCACCGGCACCACCCACACCGACACCGGCCTGAACGCCAGCACCGCCTACACCTACACCGTCCGCGCCCGCGACGCCGCCGGCAACCGCTCCGCCGCGAGCGGCTCCACCACGGCCACCACCACGGGGAGCAGCGGAGGCGGGGGCAACAAGGTGCTCGGCTACTTCGTCCAGTGGGGCGTCTACCAGCGCGGCTACCACGTCAAGAACATCGACACCAGCGGCTCGGCGGCCAAGCTGACGCACATCAACTACGCCTTCGGCAACGTGCAGAACGGGCAGTGCACGATCGGCGACAGCTACGCCGACTACGACCGCTTCTACCAGGCCGGCGAGAGCGTGGACGGCGTGGCGGACACGTGGGACACCGGCGCGCTGCGCGGCAGCTTCAACCAGCTCCGCAAGCTCAAGAAGAAGCACCCGCACCTGAAGGTGCTGTTCTCGTTCGGCGGCTGGACGTGGTCCGGCGGCTTCGGCCAGGCCGCCCAGAACCCGGCCGCGTTCGCCGAGTCCTGCTACCGCCTGGTCGAGGACCCGCGCTGGGCCGACGTCTTCGACGGCATCGACATCGACTGGGAATACCCGAACGCCTGCGGCCTGACCTGCGACACCAGCGGCCCGGCCGCGTTCAGGAACGTCATGTCGGCGCTGCGCTCCCGCTTCGGCTCCGGCAACCTGGTCACCGCGGCGATCACCGCCGACGGCACCGACGGCGGCAAGATCGACGCGGCCGACTACGGCGGCGCGGCGCAGTACCTCGACTGGTACAACGTCATGACGTACGACTTCTTCGGCGCCTGGGCGGCGCAGGGCCCGACGGCCCCGCACTCCCCGCTCAACTCCTACGCCGGCATCCCGACCGCGGGCTTCCACTCCGACAGCGCGATCCAGAAGCTCAAGAGCAAGGGTGTGCCCGCGAGCAAGCTGCTGCTCGGCATCGGCTTCTACGGCCGCGGCTGGACCGGCGTCACCCAGGCCGCGCCGGGCGGCACGGCGACGGGCGCGGCGCCGGGGACGTACGAGGCGGGCATCGAGGACTACAAGGTGCTCAAGACCCGCTGCCCGTCCACCGGCACGGTCGCGGGCACGGCGTACGCCCACTGCGGCAACCAGTGGTGGAGCTACGACACGCCGAGCACGATCGGCGGCAAGATGAGCTACTCGAAGAACCAGGGCCTCGGCGGCGCGTTCTTCTGGGAACTCAGCGGCGACACCACCAACGCTGAGCTGCTCACGGCCATGAAGAGCGGCCTCGGCTGACGCGAAGGGGCCGGCCTTCCCCCAGGGGAGGGCCGGCCTTTCGCGTGGGCCCGGGGCATCGGATCAGCGAGCGCCGAGCTCGTCCAGCTGGGCGGCCGTCAGCGACACGGTGGAGGCGGCCAGGTTCTCCTCCAGGTGGGCGATCGACGAGGTGCCGGGGATGGGGAGCGTCACCGGGGAGTGCGCCAGCAGCCAGGCCAGGCTGACCTGGGCGGGCGTGGCGCCGACGGCCTTGGCGACGTGCTCCACCGGGCTCCCGGGCGCGGCCAGGGCGCCCTTGGCGATGGGGCTGAACGGGATGAACCCGATCCCCTCCCGCTCGCAGTGCTCCAGCACGCCCTCGGAGTCCCTGAGGGTGAGGTTGTAGCGGTTCTGCACAGTGGCGATCGCGGCGACCCGCCTGGCCTGTCCCAGCTGCTCGACGCTCACCTCCGACAGACCGATGGCGGCGATCTTGCCCTCGTCCTGGAGCGCCTTCAGCTCGCCCACCTGGTCCTCCAGCGGCACCTGCGGGTCCACGCGGTGCAACTGGAGCAGGTCGAGCCGGTCCACGCCGAGCCGGCGCAGGCTCATCTCGACCTCCTGCCGCAGGTACTCGGGCCGGCCCACGGCATGCCACTCGCCTGGCCCCGTGCGGACGAACCCGGCCTTGGTCGCGATCAGCAACCCCTCCGGATACGGGTGCAGGGCCTCGCGGATGATCTCCTCGTTGACGTACGGCCCGTAGGAGTCGGCGGTGTCGATGAAGTTCACGCCCAGATCGACCACCCGGCGCAGCACCCGGAGTGCCTCATCGTGGTCACGCGGCGGCCCCCAGACGCCCGGCCCCGTGAGGCTCATGGCCCCGAAGCCGAGACGGTGCACGGTCTTGCCGGCGATGGCGAGCGTGCCGGTGGAGGCGAGATCTATGGACATGCGGTTCCCCGTTCCTCAGTCGGTCATGGCGCGTTTCAGGTCCGTGACCCAACGGATATGCGGTCAATCTTCCCTATCACCCGAATGATGAATACGTTTCCGCCTACATGCGCACATTTTGACCGGGGTTCACCCTCCACCTTCGAGGAGCAACCATGCCTTCCCGACTGCGCAAGGGCGTGCTCGGCGCGATCGTCGCCGTAGCCGTCGCGCTGTCGCCGTCAGCCTTCACCGGCACGGCGAGCGCCGCCCCCAACAACAACTCCGTACGCAAGCTCGTCAAGGCCGTATCCGGCAAGAACGTCAAGAAGCATCTGACGGCCTTGCAGGCCATCGCCACGGCCAACGGCGGGACCCGCGTGTCGGGAACCCCCGGATACGACGCCTCCCGCGACTACGTGGCCCGCAAGCTGCGCGCCGCCGGATACGACGTCACGATCCAGCCCTTCGAGTTCACCTTCAACGGCTACCTCACCCCGCCCGTGCTCCGGCGGACGAGCCCGGCGCAGAAGACGTACACGTACGGGTTCTTCGCGGACTACGTGGCGATGGGCGACTCCCCGGCGGGCTCGGCCAGTGGCACGGTCCAGGCCGTGGACCTCGTGCTGCCGCCCGGGCCTGACAACACCTCGACCTCGGGCTGCGAGGCGAGCGACTTCGCCGGGTTCGTCGCCGGCAACGTCGCCCTCATGCAGCGCGGCGTCTGCAACTTCCGGGTCAAGGTGGACAACGCCATGGCCGCCGGCGCCTCGGCCGCCATCGTGTTCAACGAGGGGCAGCAGGGTCGTACCGAGGTGGATCTCAACCCGACGCTCGGCGGGCCCGGCGTGACGATCCCCTCGTTCTTCACCAGCTTCGCGGTCGGCCAGGAGCTGGCCGCGGCGGGCACCGCGGTCACGATGAACTGGGACCCGATCGTGGAGCAGCGGACCACGTACAACGTGATCGCCCAGAGCAGGAAGGGCGATCCGGGCAACGTCGTCATGCTCGGCGCCCACCTGGACAGCGTCCAGGAGGGGCCCGGCATCAACGACAACGGCTCGGGCAGCGCGGGCATCCTGGAGGTCGCGCTGCAGTTCGCCAAGACCAAGCCGAAGAACCAGATGCGCTTCGCCTTCTGGGGCGCCGAGGAGTTCGGCCTGCTGGGCTCCGACCACTACGTCGCCACGCTGCCGGCGGAGGAGCGGGCCGAGATCGCCCTCTACCTCAACTTCGACATGATCGGCTCGCCCAACTACACGCTCGGCATCTATGACGGTGACGGCGACGCGTTCGGCACCGCCGGGCCTCCCGGATCCGACGTGATCGAGGAGGACTTCGAGAAGTTCTTCGCCGGGCGCGGACTGCCGTACACGGCGACGGCGTTCACCGGCCGCTCCGACTACGGGCCTTTCATCGCGGCCGGGATCCCGTCGGGCGGCCTGTTCACCGGGGCCGAGGAGCTCAAGACCGAGGAGGAGGCGGAGATCTTCGGCGGCACCGCCGGCGTCCCGCTCGACCCCTGCTACCACAGCGTCTGCGACACGATCGAGAACATCGACGACACGGCGCTGGACGTCAACTCCGACGCCGTCGCGACGCTGGCGGCCACGTACGCGTTCGACACCGGCACCATCGGCGCCGGCGCCCCCGCCGCGACGACGGCGGCGACGGCGACGGCGAAGGCCGGCGCCCACCGCTCACACAAGCCGGCGGACGCCGCGAGCTGACGGAAAGGATCACGCGGGAGGCTGGTGACCGAACCTGACCGGCTTGGAACCGTTCAGCCGCACGGCCGGGTCGGTCATCGCCTGCTGCCGGCCCGGACGTGGGAGTGCGGGCTCGATGACCGGCTCGGCCTCCCCCGCCGCCACGATCCGGCGGACCAGCCGCTCGCGCAGCTCCGCCGCCAGCTCCGCGTGCGAGCCGAACCCCGCCAGGTTGACCAGCTCGTGGGGATCGTTGTCCAGGTCGTACAGGGCCTGCTCGCGGTAGCGGGCGGCGGCGGGGACGTCCCACGGGTCGGCGTCCTCGGCGACGGCGTAGTACTTCCAGCGCTCGGTACGGATGCCACGCCCCACCTCCGACTCGCTCACCTGGAAGAACACCTCCTCGGGCCAGTCGGCGCGGGCGTCGCGCAGCAGCGGCAGGAACGAGCGGCCCTGCATGCCGCCGGGCACCGGCAGCCCGGCGGCCTCCAGCAGAGTGGGCGGCAGGTCGATGGTGCCGACCGGGCGGGAGACGGCGCCGCCGCCGTCGAAGCCGGGACCGCGCAGGGCCAGCGGCACGCGCAGCGACGCGTCGTGGCAGGAGCGCTTGTACTCACCGTTGCGGGTCTTGAAGTGGTTGCCGTGGTCGGAGGTGTAGGCGACGATCGTGTCGTCGAGCAGGTCCATGCTGCGCAGCGCGTCCAGCAGTCGGCCGAGGCCCTCGTCCAGGCGCTTGACCTGGCCCAGGTAGCCGCCCATGTGCTGGTGGGCGGTGCCGCCGAGCGCGGCCAGGTCCGGCGGCATCCAGCGGCCCTGGTAGCGCTCCTCGTAGCCGTCGGGGGCCGGGTAGTTGTCGACCTCGTTCTGGTGGTGGGGCTCCAGCAGCGACAGGAACAGGTAGAACGGCTCGCCCGCGTGGTCGGCGACGAACCGGACGGCCGCGTCCACGAGGGCGTCTGAGCGGTAACCGGGGAGCAGGACGGGGTCGCCGGCGTCGTCGTACACGATCGTGCGGTAGGCGTCGGAGGTGTGCTCCAGTGCGTTGGCCGCCAGCCACGACCGGTAGCCGCCGCGCTCCTCCTCCGGCACCGGCTCGCCGCCGGACAGGTGCCACTTGCCGATGTAGCCGGTGGCGTAGCCGGCCGCGCCGAAGTGGTGCGCCAGCGTGCGCTCCTCCGGCGGCAGGACACGGCCGTTGCGGTAGACGCCGGTCGTGGTCGGGTAGCGGCCCGTCTGCAGGGCCGCGCGGGCGGGGGCGCACACGGGCTGCGGCGTGATCGCCACCGTGGCCTGCGTACCGCGCCTGGCCATCCTCTCGAGGTTGGGGGTGAAGGGGCCGACGGTGTCCCACCGCTGCTGGTCGGTGAAGACGACGATCACGTTCGGACGCAAGAAGACAACTCCTAAACTATTTGAGGCCGGAGAGCGCGATGCCGCGGACGAAGTATCGCTGGGTGAAGAGGAACAGGATGGCGGTGGGCACGAAGAGGATCACCGATCCGGCGGCGGTGAGGTGCCACAGCGTGTAGTACTCCTGGTTGAACAGGGTGAGTCCGACCGGGATGGTACGCATCTCGGCCGTGCTGGTGGCGACCAGCGGCCAGAGGAACTCGTTCCACTGGAAGACGAACGTGAACAGCGCGAGCACGGCCAGCGCCGGCCGTGTCTGCGGCAGGATGACCTTCCGGTAGATACGCAGCTCCGAGGCCCCGTCGATGCGGGCCGCACTGATCAGGTCGTCCGGGATCGGCTGGATGAACTGCCGCATGAGGAAGATCCCGAACGCGTCCATCAGGAACGGTGTGATCAGCCCCTGGTACGTGTCCAGCCACCCCAGGTTGGCCATCAGCACGTACAGCGGGATCATCCGCACGAAGAACGGCACCATCAGCGTGGCCAGCAGCGCGACGAACAGCGTGTTGCGCAGCGGGAAGCGGAACTTCGCGAACACGTACCCGACGAGCGGGTCGAACAGCAGGTGCGCCAGCGTGATGCAGCCCGCCACGACGAGGCTGTTGACGATGAAGTTGCCGAACGGCGCACGGGCGAACAACTCGGCGAAGTTGCCCCACTGGGGCGAGTCCGGCACGAGCACCGCGTCCGCCGACAGAGTCTCCGCCTCGGTCTGCAGCGACAGCGAGACCATGTAGAGCAGCGGCACGACGGTGATGACCGAGGCCAGTCCGAGCACCACGTAGAGCAGTGGTTTCCGCAACGACATCAGTACGTCACCTCCCCGCGCCGCCCGGCCCGCAGCTGGACCAGTGTGAACGCCACGATCACGAACAGCAGCAGCACCGACTGCGCCGAGGAGTAGCCGAAGTCCCTGGCGCGGAAGGCGACGTTGAAGATGTGGAAGACCGACAGATCGGTGGCGTCGCCCGGACCGCCGTTGGTGATGATGAACGCCTGCCCGAACGCTTGGAGCCCCGAGATCACCGCCATCACCGACACGAACAGCGTCGTGGGCGCCAGCAGCGGCAGCGTGATCCGCCAGAACCGGCGCCACGGGTCCGCCCCGTCGATCTTGGCGGCCTCATGGTAGGTCTCGGGAATGCCCTGCAGCCCGGCCAGGAACAGCACCATCGTGTGGCCCACGCTCTGCCACAGCGTGACCGCGGCGATCGTGATCAGCGGCGCGGTGTTGAGCCAGTGCTGCCCGGGCAGCCCGAGCGCGTGCAACAACCGGTTGAGCACGCCCAGCTCCGGATCCAGGATGTTGCGCCAGAGCAGCCCGACGATCGCCACCGACGTCAGGTACGGCACCAGCAGCATCACCCGGAACGCCACCCGCCCCTTGAGCGGCTGGTCGAGCGCCATCGCCAGGGCCAGCCCGAGCACGATCGACCCGAGCACCACCATCAACGCGAACCCCACCGTGACGAGGAACGAGTGCCGCACCGCCGGATCGGCCATGGCCTGGGTGTAGTTGCCGAGCCCGGCCCACTGGTCGGCCTGCGGCCCGCTGCGCAGGCTGGTGGCCACCACGTTGCCGATCGGCAGGTAGAAGAAGGCCCCGAAGAACAGGATCGCCGGGGTGAGGAACAGGTAGGCGGTCCTGGCGTACCGGCCTGACAGGGTGCGCCGCCTCCTCATGGCCTCACCCCGTCAGGCGTGCGGTCGTGCGAAATCATTTGATGAAGCCCTCCGCGGCCGCGGTGAACTCGGCCAGCGCGGCGGCGGCCGGCTCATTCTGGATGATCACCTGCTGGTACATGACCTTGAGCTGCTCCTCCCACCTGCCGAGCTGCCCGGTGAGCCGTATCTGCTGGCCGGAGTCCTTGGCGATGGGCAGTGCGTCGGCGAAGACCTTGGTGATCTCGTTCGACTTCACCTCGGGCAACTCCGTCCAGGAGACGCGCGGCATGAGCATGCCCGTCTCCTTGGTGGCGGCCTGCTCGACCTCGATCGCGGTGATGCGCTTGATGAAGTCCCATGACATCTCGGGTCTGGTGGCCTTGGCGGGCACGAACAAGCTCACGCCCGCCGCCTGCGTGGCGTGGACCTTGTTCTTCAGCGGCGGTGCGACGCCCAGCTCGACGTCGGGACTGGTCTTCTGGATCGGGTCCAGGTCCCAGGGGCCGGTGAAGATCATCGCGGCGCGCTTGGCGGAGAGCAGCTTCCGCGGGGCCGCGGGGTCCGTGCCCGACACCGGCACGGGGGCCACCTTGTACTTGTGGATCAGGTCGGCCTGGAACTGAAGGGCGGCGATCGCGTCCGCCCTCGGCTCCATGATCTCGCGGGTCTCGAGGTTGTAGGGGGTGACGCCGGCCTGCATCATCCAGGGCCAGACGTAGGTGTAGTCCTGGTTGAGCGCGACGCCGTACACGCCGTCCTTGGTGAGCTTCTGCGCGGCGGGGAGGAGCTCCTCCCAGGTGGTGGGCACCTCCACCCCCGCGTCCCTGAGCATGCCCTTGTTGTAGAGGAGCGTGTTGCAGGTCAGGTGCAACTGCACGCCGTACACCTTGTCCTGGTACGAGTTGCGCTCGACGGTCACCGGCTGCCAGTCGGAGGGGAAGCCCATCGCCTTGCCGTCGCGGTCGACGAAGTCCTGCAGCGAGCGGGCGTTACCGGAGATGGCGAACTCCTGCACCCACCCGCCGGGCTCCTCGACCAGATCCGGCACGTTCCCCGAGGCGAAGTCGGCCAGCAGCCTGGTGCGCAGGTCGGGCCACTGGTACTTCTGCAGGTTGACCTTGACCTTGTTGGCCTGCTCGAACTCGGCGATCACCTTGCGGTAGGCCTGGTAGTCGTGGCCGGCGTTCCAGTAGACGGTGAACGTCCCCGGCGCGGCGGACTGCGTGGTCGGTGCGCCGGCGCAGGACGACAGGACCGGCACGGCGGCGGTCGCACCTGCCAGGCGAAGCAGGTCACGGCGGGAGAGAGTGGGGGACATCTCGTATTTCCCTTCTAGGAAGAGCCCCTGCGCAGAAGCGTCCAGGTGCGGACGATCTCGCGGGCGGGCAGCGCCTCTTTGGCTTGGAGGCGGTCGAACAGCAGGCGTACGACGTCGACATGGTCGTCCCTGAGCGGGCCGACCGTGCTGAGTGGCGGGTTGGTGATGAGGCCCTCCTCGATGTTGCCGACGCCCACGATCGCGACGTCGCCGGGCACGCTCAGCCCGGCGTCCCTGGCCGCCCAGATCGCGCTGATCGCCGCCCGGTCGGAGGCCGCGAAGATCGCGTCGGGGCGGTCGGGAGCGCGCAGGAGCTCGGTGGCCGTCCGATACGCCGCCACGCGGTCATCCGCCCCCGACGTGATGATCCGCTGGTCGACGCCGTACCGGTCGAGCGCCTTGAGGTAGCCGAGCAGTCTGCCGACCGGCGGGTCCCGGTAGAGCTCGTGCCGGTGGGCCAGGAACGCGATGCGCCGCCTGCCCTCGGCCAGCAGGTGCTCGACGGCCTCCATGCAGGCCTCGGTCTCCGGCGTGCGTACGACGTCGCAGCCGTCCAGACCGATCTCGTTGCTCAGCACCACCATCGGCAGCCCGGTGGTGGCCAGCCCGCTCAGCAGGTCCTGGGTGAGATGGCCGCCGACCACGTTGATCAGCGCGCCGTCGGCGATGCCGCCGCGCAGCACGTCGATCGCCGCGTTGGCACGGGCCTCCGAGTAGACGGCCAGCGTGATCACGGAATAGCCACGCGCGTCGGCCATCTCGTGCAGGTCCGTGGCCAGCCGCTCGTCGGTCGGCACGCCGCCGAGCGAGCTCAGCACCAGGCAGACCCGCTGGGTACGGCGCTTGCGCAGGCTCCTGGCGGCCTGGTTGGGGGTGTAGCCGAGCTGCCTGGCGGCGTCGAGCACCCGCTGCCTCGTCTCGGCGGCCACGGGACGATCCCGGCCGCTGAGCACGTAGGAGACGGTCGCCACCGACACGTTCGCCAGCTCTGCCACTTGTCGCGCTGTAGGTCTCATGTTAGTCGAATAACCTAGCATTCCCTATGGGGAGACTGGGTAATATCTTGGGACGATCCCGGCGCGCGAGCCGGGGTGGGGGGTCGTCTCACGTCGCGGCCTCCTGCCGTGTGAAACGATTAACACCATATTTCGCATGTCTCACGCAATCAATAGCCCGGCCTTCCCGGGTTCCGCGAGGACCGTGGCAACACTCGCACCGTTACGCTATGTAGCCAGAAAAATTACAGAGGGTAGCGTCAGGGGCGAGATTCGTCACCCAGGAAGGACCCCACGCCTGATGAACATGTCGCCTCGCATCCTCGCCGTCGGTCTGGCCGCCGCGCTCATCCCTGCGGCGATCGCCGTCCCCGCCGCCGCCGGATCCGGCCCCATCGATGACTCCACGCAGGTCCTCAGCCGGCTTCCGATATCTCTCTGCGACTCCCACATCCGCGTCCTCCACACGGCCGTCGACAGGCTCACTCCCCACCCGGCGGTCGGCTGCCGGAATCCACCGCCCTGACCGGCGGGGCGTGGCGAGGAGCGTTCGCGATCACTCTCCGTTACCTTTCGAGGTGTACGGGGGGAGATTCACTGTGAATGGTCTGACTTGGCGTCCCGGCGGAAACGTGTCCCGCCGGGTGTTCGTCACCGGCGCGTTCGCCGCTCTCAGCACTTCCGCCGCGAGCGCCGCCACCACCTGGAGCACCTGCGCGAAGACCGGCGCGGTGGCGGCGCGGCCGCGCGGGATGGTGTTGCGGGCCCGGCCCACGACCGTGTCCCTCGGCCCGCGTACGGTCTCCACCTGGGCCTACGACGACCTGATCCCCGGGCCGACGATCGGGGCCGTGGCCGGGCAGACGGTCAGGGTCCGGCTGGTGAACGACCTGCCCGCGCCGACCACCGTGCACTGGCACGGCGTCAGGCTCCCCTTCGCGATGGACGGCGCGCCCGGCTTCAGCCAGGCGCCGACCAAGCCGGGCGGGACGTTCGACTACGTCTTCACCGTCCCCGACCCGGGCACGTACTTCTACCACTCGCACGTCGGCACCCAACTCGACCGCGGCCTGTACGGGTCGCTGATCGTGGCCGACCCGCACGAGCCGCTCCGGTACGACGACGACTTCACCGTCGTGCTCGACGACTGGCTGGACGGCATCCAGGGCACGCCCGACGACGCGCTGCGCCGGCTGAACGCCTCCACCGAGCACGACGACACCCTGCGCAGCCCCCTCCTGGGCGGCGTGGCCGCGGAGCTGCGCCACCCGCTCTACCTGGTCAACGGCCGCGCACCCGACGCGCCCGTGACCTTCACCAGCGCACCGGGCAGGCGGGCCAGGCTCCGGATCGTGAACGCCGCCGCCGACACCGCCTTCCGGGTGGCGCTCGGCGGCCATCGGATGACGGTCACGCACACCGACGGGTTCCCGTGCGAGCACGTCACCGTGGACACGTTCGTGATCGGCATGGGCGAGCGTTACGACGTCCTCGTACGGCTCGACGAGGGCGCGTTTCCGCTGGTCGCGGTGGCGGAGGGGAAGGGGGCGCGGACGTTGGCCGTGGTGCGGACCACCCACCGGGCCGGGTCGCCGCCGAAGAACGTCAAGGTGCCGCAGCTCGGCGGCCGGATGCTGCGCTACCGGGACCTGAAGGCGCGGCGCGCCGACGACCTGCCCCACCCGTCGAGGACCGTCACCGTGCGGCTCGGCATGAGCGAGTCCGGAAACGAGTGGACGCTCAACGGCCGGCTCGCCGGCGACCCGATGCGGCTGCGGGTCGAACGCGGGGAGACGATCCGGGTGATGCTGGACAACCGCTCCCCCATGTGGCATCCGATGCACCTGCACGGCCACACGTTCCAGGTGCACGTGCCTGGCTCGCGGGGGCCGCGCAAGGACACCGTGAACATCAAGCCGCGCGAACGGCTCGCGATCGACGTGCGCGCCGACAACCCGGGCGAGTGGATGTTCCACTGCCACAACCTGTACCACCAGGAGCAGGGCATGATGGGCGTCCTCGGCTACGGCCAGCCGCCACCGGCCATGACCCACGCCGGCCACGGCGGTCACCAGTCCGCCTCCCACACCGGCAGGCAGAGCCACCAACAGGGCGACCACCAGGACGACCAGCATCCCGGCCGGCACGGGAGGCGCCGGGGCCGTCGTCGGAGGGGCCGGCGCGGCGACGGCCGCTGAGGGCCGGTCAGGTGCTCACGGCGCAGGCGCCCCGGTCGGCGCGGCGCGGGCCGTCGGCGGTGGGGCGGACGTCGAAGTCGAAGATGGCGGTGGGCAGGTAGAGCGTGCAGCAGGCGTTCGGGATGTCCACCACGCCGCTGAGCCGCCCCTCCACCGGTGCGGCGCTGATCAGCAGGTACGCCTGCTCCCCGCTGTACCCGAACGTCTTCAGGTACGCGATCGCGTTCATGCACGCGTTGCGGTACGCCACGGTCGCGTCGTTGTACAGGTTCGTGTCCGTGCCGTGGTCGACGGAGATCCCGATGAAGGACAGGAACTCGGTGTAGCGCGGCTCGACGTTGCCCGGCATGAAGACCGGGTTGGTGGTGATGCCGTACTTCTCCATACCGCCCTTGATGAGGTCGACGTGGAAGTCGACGAAGCCGCCCATCTCGATGGCGCCGCAGAAGCTGATCTCGCCGTCGCCCTGGCTGAAGTGCAGGTCGCCGCCGGACAGCAGGGCTCCGGGGACGAACACCGGGTAGAAGACGCGGGCGCCGCGGGTGAAGTTCTTGATGTCCTGGTTGCCGCCGTTCTCCCTGGCGGGGATCGTACGCGCGCCCTCCCGGCCGATCCGCTCCAGCTCGGCGCCCTTCAGCGTGCCGGCCAGCACGTTCTGCGGCAGCGGCGGCAGCGCGAGCGGCGGCACGCGGGCGGGGTCGGTGTCGATGAGGGCCTGCTCCCTGGCGTTCCAGCGGGCGAGCATGTCCGCCGACGGCGCGGTGCCGAACAGCCCGGGATGGGTGATCCCGGTGAAGCGCACGCCGGGCAGGTGCCGCGAGGTGGCCTGCTGGCCGTGGAAGTCCCAGACCGCCTTGTACGCCTGCGGGTAGTGGTCGGTCAGGAAACCGCCGCCGTTCTCCCTGGCGAAGATCCCGGTGTACCCCCATCCCTCGCCGGACACGGCGCCCACGGCCTGCGGCACGGGGCCGAGGTCCAGGATGTCGAGGACGAGCAGGTCGCCGGGCTCGGCCCCCTGCACCGCGATGGGGCCGCTGAGCATGTGGCAGACGGAGATGTCCACGTCGCGTACGTCGTTCGCCGAGTCGTTGTTTCCGATCTGCGCGTCGGTCCAGTCCCGGCACTCGACCCGGAACTCCGAGCCCGGCCGCACGCTCACCACGGGCGGGATGTCGGGGTGCCAGCGGTTGTGCCCGGGGACCGCCTGGGCGGTCATCGAGACGGACTGGTCGACGCTGAACACGACTTCCGGCATGGGTTCCTCCTGTCGCCGATTCCCCGGCCGTCAGGGACGGGGAAGGGTGGCCCAGCGCGGGTCCGGTGGCGGCGCGGGCCGGCGCCCGGCCGGTGGCACCTCGCCTACCACCCGCGGTTCGTGCGCGCTGCTCTCCTGCGCGGCGAGCGCACGGGCCCGGGCGGGTGACGTGCGGGCCGGCAGCGGCGGGGTGAACCGGCGCGGGGCCGGCTCCCCGCAGCCCGCGCAGGGCTCGGCGGGCTCGGCCGTCCCGAACGACCTGCGCACCTCGAAGGGGCCGCAGTCCGGGCACCGGTAGGCGTAGGTAGCCAAGGTCACCCTTCGATCCTGCCCAGGGTTACTTCCCAAAGAAACTATTTTTTGATGAAGTATCCTCCAATAACCGGGCATTCAGTGAGGAGCGGTTCTCATGGCGAACATGGAGATCACCGGCACCTCTCACGCACCGGACCTGGCATGGCTGCTCACCACGGTGGAGCGGCGGCTCGTGACCCGGACGAGCGCCGTACTCGAAGCACTCGGCGGCACGCTGGAGGAGTGGCGGGTGACGGCCCTGCTCGCCGACGGCGCCGGCCACCCCATGACCGAGGTCGCCGAGCACGCGCTGCTCGCGCCACCCACCGTCACCAAGATCGTGGACCGGATGGTGGCGAACGACCTCGTCCACCGCCGGGTGGACGAGGCGGATCGGCGGCGGGTGCTGGTGTTCCTGTCGGAGCGGGGGCGGGCGGCGCATGAGCGCTTCTCGGCGGCCCTGTCCCTGGACCGTGCCGAGCTGGCCGCGACGCTGGGCGAGCCGGAGCTCGCGTGCCTGACCGAACTCCTCGCCCACCTCGCCACCCGCCTCCCCTGAACGGCCGTACGCGGCTGCGAACGACGTACGCTAACGTGGCGCGCATGCCAGCAGACGAGCAGCCGATCCCCTCGGTCTGGGCCAGGCCGCGCCGGGAGCGGGAGCAACCGGCGCTGAGCCGGGAGCACATCGTGCGCGAGGCCGTGCGGCTGCTCGACGAGGAGGGGATCGACGCCCTGAGCATGCGCCGCCTCGGCGGCAGGCTCGGCGCCGGGGCCACCTCCATCTACCGGCACATCGCCAGCAAGGACGAGCTGATCGAGCTGGCCGTCGACGAGGTCTACGGCGAGCTGGTCCTTCCCGACGTCGGCGACCCGGCGGGCTGGCGGGCTGGCGTCGCCCAGGTCGCCCATCGCCTGCGCGCCACGATCCTGCGCCACCCGTGGCTGGCCGCCAAGCTGGGCGAGGCGGGCCTGTCCTACCTCGGCCCCAACGTGCTGCGGCGGTCGGAGCACCTGCTCGCGCTGTTCGAGGCGGCCGGGTTCGGGCTCAGGGAGGCCGACCGGGCGGTCAACGCGGTCACCGCGTACGTCCTGGGCATCTCCACGGGCGAGGCGGCGTGGAGGTCCATGGTCGCCCGCAGCGGCCAGAGCGAGCAGGAGTGGGCCGACCGCCTGTGGCCGGCCGCCGAGCGGGCCGTCGAGGGCTACCCGCGGCTGCGGACGCTCTACGCCGAACTGCGCGGCGGCGACCCAGCGGAGGACAACGAGGCGGCCTTCGAGTACGGCCTCGACCGCATCCTCGACGGCCTGGAATCGAGGCTCCGCGCCACCGGCTGACCCCCGCGCTCCCGTGGTCTTGCGACGCGCCCCCGCGCTGCGGAAGGATCACCAGATCACACTCCCCACCCGCACCCCACGGCGGGTCCCCCGTACATGCCTGCATGACGACATGGAGAGGCTTTGTCGTGCGCACACAGGAAAAAGTCGAGCGGTTCGGTTACCGCCAGGAGTTACGTCGCGGGGTCGGGCTGACCGACCTCGTTTTCTATGGCCTGGTGTTCATGGTGCCGATCGCGCCCTTCGCCATATTCGGCCTCGTCTACTCCCGCTCGGGCGGGATGCCGGTGCTGGCCTACCTCGTCGGAATGATCGCGTTGCTGTTCACGGCGGCGTCGTACGCGCAGATGGTGAAGGCGTTCCCGCTGTCCGGCTCGGTCTACAACTACGCGAGCCGCGGCATCGCGCCGCCGGTCGGGTTCCTGACCGGGTGGATGGTGCTGCTGGACTACATCCTGCTCCCGTGCCTGCTGTATCTCATCGCCGCCAAGTCCATGAACTCCCTCGTGCCCGGCGTTCCCGTGTGGGCCTGGCTGGTCGTCTTCGTGGCCGTCAACACGGTGATCAACCTGCGCGGCATCAGGATGACGATCAAGCTCACCCGCGTGCTGATCGTCCTTGAGCTGATCGTCCTGGCGCTGTTCCTCCTGATCGGCCTCTGGGCCCTGCTCCAGGGGGAGGGCCGCGGCTTCAGCCTCTCGCCGCTGTTCGACCCGGGAACGTTCTCGTGGCCGATCGTCTTCGCCGCCGTGTCCGTGGCGGTGCTGTCGTTCCTCGGCTTCGACGGGATCAGCATGCTCGTGGAGGAGTCCACCGGCGGCTCCGCCCAGGTGGGCCGGGCCATGCGGCTGGCCCTGATGCTGGCCGGCGTGCTGTTCATCGCGCAGGTCTGGGTGGCCGCCCTTCTCGTGCCAGACCCGGCCGGTCTGCTGGTGAAGGACACCGGCACCGCGTTCTACGACGCCGCCGCGGTGGCCGGGGGCGAATGGCTCGGGCAACTCACCACGACCGCCACCGCGCTCGCCTGGGGCCTGGCCAACACGCTGGTCGCCCAGGTCGCCGTGTCCCGCCTGCTGTACGCGATGGCGCGCGACAGGCAACTCCCTTCGTTCCTCGCCAAGGTGTCGGTCAGGCACTCGGTGCCGGCCAACGCGATCGTGCTCGTCTCCCTGGTGTCGGTCGGCCTGGGGGTCTGGACGGCCACCCGCGCCGACGGCGTCGACTTCCTCACCAGCCTGGTCAACATGGGCGCCATGGTCGCGTTCGTGGTCCTGCACGTGTCGGTCATCGTGCACTACGTGGTGCGCCGCGGCTCGAACGACCTGTGGAAGCACCTCGTCGCGCCGCTGATCGGGATGACGATCCTGATCCTCGTCGTGATCAACGCCAACGTGCTGGCGCAGGTGGTGGGCCTGATCTGGCTAGGCGCCGGCGCCGTGGTGCTGATCACGCTGTACGCGCTCGGCCGCCGGCCCACCGTACAACCCGTCACCGCCGGATCAGGACACTCCTAGCGAGGACTGACATGAACCGGCTGCCGCTCCACGCGGACCTCTACCTCATCGCCCACGACCAGTCGGGCAAACCGCTGATCCACCAGTCGTCGATGACGCTCGGCCTGGCCGGGGCGGCGCTGCTCGAACTCGCCCTGAGCGAGCGCGTCGTCGTCGCCCGCGACCGCCGCGCCACCGCTCCAGGACAGGGCATCGTCGCCCGCGCCCGTGACGAAGGCCGCCCCACCGGCGACGCCGTCTCCGACGCCCTCCTCCCCCTTGTCTCCGGCGACGGGGACGTCCGGTACGTCATCAAGAAGGCGGCCGACGGGATCCGCGACCGTACTCGTGCGGGCCTGGTCGCGTCCGGCGTGCTCCGGCGGGTGGCCGGGCGGCGGATGGGCATGCTGCCGTACACGCGTTACGAGGTCGCCGACATCGCGTCCGTCGTACGGGCCTCTTCCGGGGTGCGCGCGGCGGTCGAGGGGTGGAAGCCGCCGGACGCGCGCTGCGCCGCGCTGTGCGGGCTGGTGGCGGTGTTGCGGCTGGAAGAGGAGCTCTACCTGGACCAGCCGTCGAACCAGCTCGTCGGCCGGCTGCGCGAGCTCGTCACCGAGAGCGCCCCGCTCGTCGGTGCGCTGGTCGGCGTCGTCGAGACGCTCGTCGGGGAGGCCGCCCTGGCCGTCTACCGCTGACGTCGACGGCCGGCGGAGCCGTTATTTCCCAAGTCCGCGCGACCGAAATTCGGTCGAGAAATTGTTTGCCTGATTTACCGCATTTATTCGGAAAATGCGGTCTGCTGGTCAGGGTGAACCACGATGAATGCGAAGGAGTTCGCGATGTTCATGCCACGCTCCCTGATCAGGCTCACCGTCGGGGCGGTGGCGGGTTACCTGTTCGCCGTCCGTCCCTGGCACCTGCGCTGGGGCGCCGACGACCGTGAGGTCCACGGGGACATGGCGGGGGACGACATCGTCCGGGTCCCGCAGTACCAGGCGACCCGCGCCGTCACCGTCGACGCCCCACCGGCCGCCGTCTGGCCCTGGCTGGTGCAGCTCGGCGGCTACACCCCCGGCGCCGCCGCCCCACGCCCCGCCACCTCATGGGTGGGTCCCACCGATGACCCCGGCACCACGCCGCGCGACACCGCCGCCTGGCCGGGCGCCACGGAAGCTGGGGGGTCCGGCGCGGCATCGGCCGAGTCGCAGGGGCTGAAGGCCGGTGACGTCCTGAATCCCTCCCCCGACGGCACCGGCTTCGTCGTCGAGCAGGTCGACCCGCCGCACACCCTCGTGCTTGCCATGCGCGGTGAGGACGCCGCCGTCAGTTCCTCCATCTCCCTGCGCGAGGTCGACGGCGGGACCCGCCTGGTGTGCCGCGTCCGCATCCGGGCCCAGCCGGGTCTGCGCGGCACCACGTACCTCGCGACGATGGACGTGGGCGACTTCCTGTCGATGCGCAGGCAGCTCCTCACCATCAAGTCACGCGCCGAGTCCAGCCGCTGACCCCTGAACCTGAACCGCCCCGCCCCGCCGTATTGGGGCGGGGCGTCCTCTTTGTGGCCGGTGGTTGACGGGAGACCACTTCCGAGCTTACGTTTCCGGCGTCGGCGAAACATATCGTCACACATCCGAAATTTTCGGAGGCGTCATGTTACGAGGAGTTGTCGCGGTCTCGCTGCTGGGTCTCCCGGCGCCGCACCCCGGCCATCCCGCGGACCCACCGGCCATCACCGTGCACGAACGTGTCCGGCACCAGGAGATCGACGGCTTCGGCATCTCGCAGGCGTTCCGGCGCAACGAGCTGCTCAAGGCCCTCACGGAGGAGCAGCAGCGGGAGATCCTCGACCTGTGGTTCGACCGCCGCGAGGGGGCCGGGCTCAGCATCCTGCGGCTCGGCATCGGCTCCTCCCCGGCGGGCAGCCCGTACGACCACATGGTGTCGATCCAGCCCGAGGACCCCGGCGGTCCCGACGCGCCGCCGAAGTACGTCTGGGACGGCGACGACAACAGCCAGGTCTGGCTGGCCCAGGCCGCCAAGGCGTACGGGGTGAAGCGGTTCTACGCCGACGCCTGGAGCGCGCCCGGCTACATGAAGGACAACGGCGACGACAAGAACGGCGGCACGCTGAAGCCGGAGTGGCGCCGGGCCTACGCCGACTACCTACTGGCGTACACGAAGTTCTACGCCAGGGAGGGCATCAAGATCACCGATCTGGGGTTCACGAACGAGCCCGACTGGACGGCCACGTACGCGTCCATGCGCTTCACCCCCGAGCAGGCCGCCGAGTTCGTCAAGGTGCTCGGGCCGGTCGCCAGGGGGGTGAAGGTGGCGTGCTGCGACTCGTTCGGCTGGAACGAGGCCAAGGCGTACACGGCCGCGATCGAGGCCGACCCCGAGGCCCGCCGCTGGGTGAAGACCCACACGGGCCACACGTACGCCAGCCCCGTCGACGCGCCGCTGCCGACCGGCGGGAAGACCTGGATGTCGGAGTGGAACCCGAACGGCGACACCTGGAACGAGGCGTGGGACGACGGCAGCGGCTACGATGGCTTCACCATCGCGCAGGCCGTCCACGACGCGCTCACGCTGGGCGACGTCAGCGCGTACGTCTACTGGCTGGGCGGCTCGCGCGGCGCGACCAGGGCGCTGCTGCAGATCGACGACACGGCGCGGACGTACCGGGTGTCGAAGCGGATGTGGGCGCTGGCCGCGTACAGCAGGTTCATCCGGCCGGGCGCGGTGCGGGTGGAGGCGACGGCGGCGGATCCGGCGCTGAAGGTCTCCGCGTTCCGCAATCCTGACGGCTCCCGCGTCGTCGAGGTGCTCAACACCGGCACCGCGCCCGTCACGTGGAAGGGCGTGCGGGGCCGGGCCACCGCCTACCTGACCGACGAGGGCCACTCGCTGACGCCGTCCCCGGTGGCCGGCGGGACCGTGACGCTCCAGCCGCGAGCGCTCACCACCATCGTCATCCGCTGACGCTCATCGTCATCGTCATCAGCCGACATCGCGGCCCGGTCGTCACACGTCTCGTGACGACCGGGCCGCGAGGGTCACCGTCCCGTGACGACCGGGCCGCGGGGGTCACCGTCCCGTGACAGCCACGGGGTCAGCCCCACACCTCCCGGGCGGTCTCCACGATCAGGCGGAGCTTGGCGAACTGCTCGTCGGCGGTCAGTTCGTTGCCCTCGACCGTGGAGGAGAAGCCGCACTGCGGCGACAGGCAGAGCTGGTCCAGGTCGATGAACTTGGCCGCCTCGTCGATGCGCCGCTTGAGCGTGTCCTTCGACTCCAGCTCGCCGCGCTTGGTCGTGACCAGCCCGAGCACGACCATCTTCCCCGGTGGCACGAACCGCAGCGGCTCGAAGCCGCCGGACCGCTCGTCGTCGTACTCCAGGAAGAAGCCGTCCACCTTCAACTCGCCGAACAACGCCTCGGCGACGTGATCGTAGCCGCCGGAGGCGGCCCACGAGGAGCGGAAGTTGCCGCGGCACATGTGCGTCGTGACGGCCATTCCCGCGGGCCTCCCGGCGAGCGCGGCGTTGATCTGCTTGATGTAACGCAGGTGCATGTGATCGGCGTCGTCGCCGCGCGAGGCCAGCTCCGCGCGCTGGGCGGGGTCGTTGAGATAGGCCAGGCTCGTGTCGTCGAACTGCAGGTACGTGCACCCGAGCGCGCCGATCCTGCGCACCTGCTCCGCGTACGCCGAGCTCAGGTCCCGCCAGAACTCCTCGACGTCCGGGTAGACCTTCGGGTCGATGGCGGCAGGCCCGCCCCGGTAGTGGACCATGCTCGGCGAGGGGATGGTCAGCTTGGGCACCGCCGTGGTCACGGTGTCGCGCAGGAACATGAAGTCGTCGGCGAAGATCGGCTCGGTCAGCCTGATCCGGTCGTGCACCCGCAGCGCCGCCGGGGTGAACGCGATGTCGCCGCGCTCGTTGTGGAAGCGGACCGTGATGCGTTCGTCGGCGGCCTGGCCGATGCCGCCGAGGCGATAGATGAAGTCCATGTGCCAGGAGGCCCGCCGGAACTCCCCGTCCGTCGCGCTCTGCAGTCCGATGTCCTGCTGGCGGCGTACCACTTCTCTGATGGCCTCGTCCTCCGCCTCGCGCAGGGCCTCGCCGCTGAGGCCGTCACGGGCGCGAAGCAACGCCGACGGGCGCAGGAGGCTGCCGACGTGGTCCGCGCGGAAGGGTGGTGAGGTACGCATGACAGATCATCTCCGCTGGTCGTAGAGGTTGAGCAGGTGGTCCGCGCCGCCGAGCGACTCCGCGCCTGTCTCCGGGATCTCGGCATGGATGTGGACGTCGATCGCGACGAGCGCGCCGGGGTCCATTCAGCCTCCGTACGTCTTTCTGAGCGGTGCCTTGAGCAGCTTTCCTGCGGCGTTTTTGGGTAATTCGGGGACGAATTCCAGATATTTCGGGATTTTGAAGCGGGCCAGCCGGCCGTCCAGGTGCCCCAGCAGTTCGCCGGCCTCGGCCGCCGCGCCCGGCCGCAGGACGACCAGTGCCTTGCCCACCTCGCCCCACCGCTCGTCCGGCACGCCGATCACGGCGCACTCGGCGACGGCGGCGTGGCCGTACAGGATGCTCTCGACCTCGGCGGGGTAGACGTTCTCGCCGCCGGAGATGATCACGTCGGTGAGCCGGTCGGAGATGCGTACGTACCCGTCCTCGTCGGCGACGCCGATGTCCCCCGAGCGGAACCAGCCGTCGGGCGAGAGGACCTTGGCGCTCTCAGCGAGGTTGCGCCAGTAACCCGGCATGACGTTGGGGCCGTGGACGTACACCTCGCCTGGCTCGCCGGGAGCGGCGGGCGAGCCGTCGGGGGCGACCAGGCGGACGTCGGAGAAGAAGCACGGCACCCCCGCCGAGCCCGCCTTGGCGACGGAGTGCTCGGTGCCGAGGAAGAGGGCGCCCGGGGCGGTCTCGGTCATGCCGTACCCCTGGAGGAACGTCAGCCCCCGATCCTGATATATCCGGATCAGCGGCTCGGGCACCGGCGCGCCCCCGCACAGCAGGTGGCGCAGGCTCGACAGGTCGGCCTCGGCCCACCGCGGCGACCGCGCGAGGAAGCCGAACATCGACGGCACCCCGAACATCACCGTGACCCGCTCCGCCTCGATCAGGTCGTACGTGCGCTCCACGTCGAACGAGGGCTCCAGGATGGCCCGGCCGCCCTTGAGCACGGTCGGCACGAGCGTCTGCGCCAGCGCCGCGATGTGGAACAGCGGCGCGCTGATCAGCGTCACCTCGTCGTGCGCGAGCGGCACGTCGACCAGCAGGTTGACGGTGTTCCACGTGAGGTTCGCGTGGGTGAGCATGGCGCCCTTGGGGCGTCCCGTGGTGCCGGAGGTGTACATGATCAGGCACACGTCGCCCTGGCCGACGGGCTCGTCGACCGGCTCGGGTGAGCCGCCGGCGATCAGTTCCTCGTACGCGCTCGCCGTGAGGTGCCCGCCCGGCAGCCCCTCGCCGTCATAGCCGTCGCCCAGCACCACGATCGACGCACCGGCGTCCTCGAGGATGTAGCGCAGCTCCGGCGGCGCCAGCCGGGCGTTGAGCGGGACGAACACGGCCCCGAGCAGCCCCGCCGCGAAGAACGTCTCCACCAGCATGGGGTGGTTGGCCCCGAGATAGGCCACCCGGTCACCGCGCCCCACGTCCAGACCGGCCAGCGCCGAGGCCAGCCGGTAGGTGCGTTCCCGCAGGTCGCGGTAGGTCTGGTCACGGCCGCGATACGTCAGCGCCACCCGATCAGGCGTCATACGGTCCCGTCGCGCCGGCCACGACCCAAGCCCCTGATTCCGCATCGGCACTCCTTGACGCTCAAGCCATCAAGTTAGGCCACTATGCGATTGCTGTCACCGTTCTGCCCAGGTTTCATCGGGTACGACGTCCAGGAGCCGTTCCGCGACCGCCGCCGCCTCCGGCCTGAACCTCTCGTGCAGCGCGTGGCACACCCGCTGGGCCTTCTCCGCCGGCCAGTCGCGCGGCAGATAGCGCAGCGGCAGCCGCGGGTCGGCCCTGATGATCTGCAGCCAGCCGGTGAGCAGCGTGAGCGAGCGGGCCAGGTCGTCAGGCGCGCCAGGCACGGGATCGGCCCGCTCCCACTGCCGCAGGAACGCCCGGTAGCGCTCGCCAAGCCCGTCCAGGTCGTAGGCGTCTCTGACGAGGGCGTACATGTCGGTGGGGCACCTGGGCGCGGCGTCGAACACCTTCACGTTCGCGCCCAGGTCGCCGATCACCCGCGCCGCGTCCACCTCGCCGGGAGCGATCCACAGGCCGTTCTGCAGCGGCCCGAACCCGGCCCAGACCAGCCGCGAGCGCAACTCGTGCCGCTGCCGCTGCCACGACTCGGGCAGCGAGAAGCCGACCAGCGTCCACGTGTCCTCGTCCGCGTCGTTGACGACGCCGCTGCGCCAGATGCGCCGCTCGCCGTCCTTGAGCACGTCCGCGCTGGCCGGGGTGAGCCCGAAGTACATGCGGCGGCCCGATCGCCGGCGGCGCAGCAGCCCCCGGTGGACCATCCGGGTCAGCGTCGAGCGGGTCGCCTGCTCCGAGATCCCGATCTTGGCGAACGCCTCGATGAAGCTGCCCGAGGACACGCAGATGCCACGGCCGTATACGTGATCTCCGAGAAAGGTGAGAATCGCCGATTGAGGCCGCACTTGGTCCTCCGTCGGATGTTAGGCGAACTCTTGACAGCCGTAATGTAGCTGCCTACATTCGGGCCACATCCTGGAGGTCCTGATGCGCAGGTTGCTCCCGTTCCTGGCCTGTCTGATGCTCGCCGTGGCCGCTTGTGGCAGTGGGGGCGAGTCCGGCGGCGCTCAGGACCCCATCAGGGTGGGTCTCATCGTCTCCCTGACCGGCAACTACACGCCGCTGGGCAGCGAGGACAGGAAGGCCGTCGAGCTGGCCGTCGAGCAGGTCAACGCGCAGGGCGGGCTGCTCGGCCGCAAGGTGGAGCTGGTCACGCGCGACGACAAGACCGCTCCCGACCAGGGCATCGTGGCCTACAACCAGATCAAGGGCGACATCGACGCGCTGATCGGGCCGGTGTTCTCCAACTCGGCGCTCGCGGTCGAGCCGCTGGCGCAGCGCGACAGGATGCCGTACCTGTCGCTGGCCCCTGCCCAGGAGCAGGTGGAGCCGATCAAGTCGTACATCTTCGTCACGCCCGCCCTGTCCAGCATGTACGCCGAGCGCTTCCTGCAGTACATCCAGGCCGAGGGCATCAAGACGATCGCGGTCGGCTGGGACTCCAAGAGCGCCTACTCGGTCTCCGGCCACGAGGCCATGGTGGCCCTGGCCCCGAAGTACGGCGTGACGATCGCCCTGGACGAGCCGTACGAGACCACGACCTCCGACTTCAGCCCGATGTTCCAGCACGTGCGCGACTCCGACGCCGAGGCGCTGGTGTTCTGGGGCTCGGGCGCGCCCGGCGTGACGGCGGCCAAGCAGTACGTCGCGTCGGGGCTCGAGACGCCGCTGTTCCTGACCGCGTCGCAGGCCAGCAAGCTGTGGCTGGAGCCGATGGGCGCCGCCGCCGAGGGCATGACGGTGCAGAGCGCCATCGGCGTGGTCGGCGACGCCCTGCCGGAGGGCAAACAGAAGCAGGTCATCGACCAGATGGCGAAGCCGTACCAGCAGAAGCACGGCTACCCCCCGCCGCAGTTCGCGCAGGACGGCTACAGCGCCAGCCTGCTGCTGTTCGAGGCGATCAGGAAGGCGAACAGCACCGACAAGACCAAGATCCAGCAGGCTCTGGAGACCATGGACCTCATCACCCCGAACGGCCGCTTCCGCTACTCCCCCACCGACCATTCCGGGCTCTCCCCCGAGTTCATCTCGGTCAACACCGTCAAGGACGGCAAGTTCGTCCCCACCGAGTGGGCCATGGAGCAGCTCACCAAGACCGTCAACGCGGCGGGGTAGCGGGTGCTGGCGGTCACCGGGGTCTCCCGCTCCTTCGGGGGCGTCTACGCCGTCCGCGACGTCTCGCTGACGGTCGCGGAGGGCGAGGTCTGCGGGGTCATCGGGCCGAACGGGGCCGGCAAGTCCACGCTGTTCAACCTGGTCACGGGGCATCTGACGGCGGACGCGGGCGAGATCTCGTTCCTCGGCCGACGGGTGGACCGGCTCGCGCCGCACCGGCGGGCCAGGCTCGGCATGTCGATCGTGTTCCAGGCGGCCAGGGTGTTCCGCGGCATGACGGTCAGGGAGAACGTCATGGTGGGGTCGCACGGGCGTACTCGGGCGGGGTTCGTGTCGGCGGCGCTGCGGCTGCCCAGGCACCGGCACGACGAACGGCTCATCGCGGCCGCCGCGGACGCGGCGCTGGAGCGCGTGGGCCTGGCCGAGTGGGCGGACCGCCCCGCCGACCGGCTGCCGATCGGCCAGCAGCGGGCGCTCCAACTGGCCCGCGCCCTGTGCGCGCGGCCCCGGCTGCTGCTGCTCGACGAGCCCGCCTCCGGGCTGCGCGGTCAGGAACGTGAGCGGCTCGCCTCTCTGGTGGAGGAGTTACGGGCGGGCGGGCTGACGATTCTGCTGATCGAGCATGACGTGGCGTTCGTGACCCGGCTCGCCGACCGGATCGTGGTGCTCGACCTCGGCCAGGTCATCGCCGACGGCCCACCGGCCGAGGTGCGGGCCGATCCGCTGGTGCTGGCCGCCTACCTCGGACAGGCCTCATGACCTTCCCACCC
>NZ_JADOGI010000154.1 GCF_015645445.1 Nonomuraea cypriaca
GCGTGGGGGTGGGGGCTGCCGCTCCCATGCCGGCGACCAGCACCGTTACGGCGAGCGCCACGGCGTGAGTGCGACGACGTTTCACGATGTCTCCCCCTTTGGGTTCCCCCTTGTCCGTGTGCTGGAGCCTACCGGGGAGCGGCCCGGGAGGGGACGCGTGTCCCTCCCGGAGCGCTGACCGTGCGCGTCAACCGTTCGTGGGGAAACCCAGGTTCACGCCGCCGTGCGAGGGGTCGAGCCAGCGGGAGGTGACGACCTTGCCGCGGGTGTAGAAGTGCACGCCCTCGGTGCCGTGCACGTGCGTGTCGCCGAAGAGCGAGGACTTCCAGCCGCCGAAGCTGTAGAACGCCATCGGGACCGGGATGGGCACGTTGATGCCGATCATGCCGACCTCGACCTCGTTCTGGAAGCGCCGGGCCGCGCCGCCGTCGTTGGTGAAGATCGCGGTGCCGTTGCCGTACAGGCCGCCGTTGATGACGCCGAGGCCCTCCTGGTAGGAGGAGACGCGCACGATCGACAGGACAGGGCCGAAGATCTCGTCCGTGTGCGTACGCGAGCCCACCGGGACGTGGTCGAGCACGGTCGGACCGAGCCAGAACCCCGGCGTTCCCGCCGCCGTGCCGCCGCCGAGCACGGCCGCCGTACGGCCGTCCACGACCAGCTTGGCTCCCTCCTCGACGCCGAGGTCGAGATAGGAGGCGACCTTGTCGCGGTGCGCCCGGGTGACGAGCGGCCCCATCTCGGACTTCGGGTCGTCGCCTGGGCCGAGCACCAGCTTGTCGACGCGCTCGACGATCTTCTGGACGAGTTCGTCGCCGATCGGGTCGACGGCCAGCACGACGGAGATCGCCATGCACCGCTCGCCCGCCGAGCCGAACCCGGCCGACACCGCCGAGTCGGCCACCAGGTCGAGGTCCGCGTCGGGGAGCACGAGCATGTGGTTCTTGGCGCCGCCGAGCGCCTGAACCCGCTTGCCGTGCGCCGTGCCGGTCTCGTAGACGTATTCGGCGATGGGCGTGGAGCCGACGAACGACACGCCGCGCACGTCCGGGTGCTCAAGCAGCCGGTCCACGGCCTCCTTGTCGCCCTGGACCACGCCGAACACGCCGTCGGGCAGGCCGGCCTCCTGCCAGAGCCTTGCCATGAGCAGCGACGCGGACGGGTCCCGCTCGGACGGCTTGAGCACGAAGGCGTTCCCGCACGCGATCGCGATCGGGAACATCCACATCGGCACCATGGCCGGGAAGTTGAACGGCGTGATCCCGGCGACGACGCCCAGCGGCTGGCGCATCGAGTAGGCGTCGACCCTGGTCGAGACGCCTTCTGAGAAGCCGCCCTTGAGCAGGTGGGGGATCCCGCAGGCGAACTCCACGACCTCCAGGCCGCGGGCGACCTCGCCGAGCGCGTCGGAGTGCACCTTGCCGTGCTCGGCGGAGATCAGCCCGGCCAGCTCGTCGCGGTGGGCGTACATGAGCTCGCGGAAGCGGAACAGCACCTGCGCCCGCTTCGTCAGCGACGCGTCCCGCCAGGCGGGGAAGGCCGCGACGGCGGCCGCCACGGCCGCGTCCACGTCTGCGGCCGAGGCGAGCGCGACGTGGCCGGCGACCTCACCGGTCGCCGGATTGAAGATCTCCGCGGTACGGGTGCCGTCCCCGTCCACCGGAGCGCCGTTGATCCAATGATTGACCGACTTCACTGAGCCGCCGCTCCTGTGTCGCTGGCTTCGGAGTTGATGGTCTCGAGTGCGGTGACGATGATGCCCAGGCCCTCCGTCGCCTCGTCGACCGTGAGGGTGAGGGGCGGGGCCATCCGGATGGCGTTGCCGTACAGGCCGCCCTTGCCGGCCAGCAGGCCCGCCTTCTTCGTCTCCTCCATGAACCTGGCCGCCTGGGCTGGGGTCTCCAGCTCGACGGCGAACATCAGGCCCTTGCCGCGCACCTCCCTGACGACCGGCAGCCGCTCGGCCGCCTCCCTGAGCCCGCGCAGGATGATCGCGCCCGTGCGCGCCGCGTTGGACTGGAGGTCGTGGTCGAGCACGTAGTCGAGGGTGGCGTTGGCGGCGGCCATGGAGATCGGGTTGCCGCCGAACGTGGACAGGCCCACCGCGTGCGGCGCGTCCATCAGGTCGCCGCGGGCGACGACGCCGCCGACGGCGAACCCGTTCCCGAGTCCCTTCGCGAACGTGATCATGTCAGGCGTCACGCCGTGGTTCTGGATGCCGAAGAACGCGCTGCCGGTCCGGCCCCAGCCGGTCTGCACCTCGTCCGAGATGAAGAGGATGCCCTGCTCCTCCAGCACCTCCTTGTACGCGGCGAACAGCCCGTCGGGGGCCATCGTGAACCCGCCCACGCCCTGGACCGGCTCGGCGATCAGCGCCGCCACGTCGTTGGATACCGCGGTCGCCAGCACGTGACGCAGGTCGTCGACGCACGCCTTGATGTAGTCGGCGTCCGACAGCCCCTTGAACTGGGTGAGGTGGCGGTCGGCGCCGTGCAGGAAGTGCACGTTGAGCGGGGAGAGCGAGTTGTTCTTCCACGACCGGTTGGAGGTGACGCTGATCGCCCCGAAGCTGCGCCCGTGGTAGCTCTGCCGCATGGCCAGCACCTGGTCGCTCTTACGCGCGTACGTGGCCAGCAGCAGCGCCGTCTCGTTGGCCTCGGTGCCGGAGTTGGTGAAGAAGACCTTGGCGTCGGGGATGCCGGAGAGCCGCGCGATCTTCTCGGCCAGCTCGACCTGGCCGCGCAGCAGATAGGCGGTGCTGGTGTGCACCACGCCTGTGGCGAGCTGGCGCTCGACGGCCTCGCGCACCTCGGGCACGTCGTACCCGATCATGTTGGTGAGGATGCCGGCGAAGAAGTCGAGGTAGCTCTTGCCCTCGGCGTCGACGACGCGGTTGCCCTTACCGGTGACGATCTCGATGGGCTCGGTGTAGTTGAGTGCGATCCAGTTCGGCATCACTGCCCGGTGGCGCGCGAGTAGCTCCGACATGTTATCGAGTATCCCGTTCCCGTCCTCGTCCTCCTATCCGCAACCTGTCGGCATGCGGCCAAATCAGGTTACATGATGTAATTCCTTCTCTTAAGGGATGCACTATGCGGCCCGCACCGGCTCGGGGGCGGCGGCGGGCTTGGCCGAGCGCAGCGTGGTGACCGCCAGCAGCGCGGCGGCCACGCAGAACCCCGCGCCGACCCACGAGCCGAGGTGCATGGCGGAGGTGAAGGCCTCGTTGGCGACCTCGGCGAAGCCCATGGGGTGCGCGGCGCCGATCGACTCCCTCGCGGCCGCCGGCAGGTCGGCCGGCATCTCGGAGGTGTAGCGCCCGGCCAGCACGCTGCCCAGGATCGCGATGCTCAGCGCCACCCCGACCTGCTGGACGGTGTCGTTGAGCGCGGAGCCGACACCGGCGTGATCCACGGGGATGGCGGCCATGAGCGAGGCGTAGGCGGACGGACCGGCCAGGCCGCCGCCGATGCCCATGATCACCAGCCCGGTGACCAGGAACGGGTAACCGGTGGTCATGGCCATGACCACGAAGCCCCCGGCCAGCAGCAGGAATCCGGCGCCGACCAGCGCCCGGCTGCTCACCCGCTGCCCGAGCCCCGCGCCCACCCCGTTGAAGACGGCCGCGGCCGCGGCGTAGGGCAGCATGGCCAGGCCGGCCTGCATCTCCCCGTAGCCGAGGACGTACTGCAGGTACTGGGTGAGCATCAGCATCACGGCGCCCGCGCCGAAGGACATCAGCAGGATCGAGAACGACGCGCCGCTGAAGTTGCGGTTGGCGAACAGGTGGAGGGGCAGCATCGGCTGCGTCTGCCGGCGCTCCCAGATCACGAACGCGCCCAGGGCGAGCACCGCGACCACGATGACGGGGATGTTCCACTCGCGCTCGATGATCACGTAGACGGCCGAGGTCAGGCCGACGATGGACAACACCACGCCGACGGGGTCGATTCTGCGCCCGGCGCTGCGGGTCTCGGGCATCAGCACGACGGCGGCCACGACGGCGATCGCCGCGATGGGGACGTTCAGCAGGAAGATCGAGCCCCACCAGTAGTTCTCCAGCAGCAGGCCGCCCAGCGTCGGGCCCGACACCATGCCGACCAGGGCCACGGCGCTCCAGGCGGCCATCGCCTTGCGCCGCTCGGCCTCGTCGAACACGGTCATCAGGATCGACAGCGTGGACGGCATCATGATCGAACCGCCGATGCCCATCAGGGCCCGCGCGGCGATCAGTTGCCAGGGCTCGGTGACGAGGACGGCGAGCAGCGACGCGCCGCCGAAGAAGACCAGGCCGATGATCAGGAACCGGCGGCGGCCGTACTTGTCGGACAGGCTGCCCGAGGTGAGCAGCAGGCCGGCGAAGGCCAGCACGTAGGCGTCGATGATCCACTGGATGTCCGACGGTGTCGCGCCCATCTCCTCACTCAGGGAGGGGATGGCCAGATTGAGCACCGTGTTGTCGACCACAAGGACCAGCAGCGCCAGGCAGAGGACACCAAGGATCCACCAGCGGCGGGGGTCTCGTACAGTGTTCGAATTCACTCGCACACTGTACGACAACCCTCGTACACCGTGCGAGTGGTTTTATCCTGGGAACATGAGCGCCAAGCAGTTCTCCTCCGTATGGCTCCGCGAGCCGCGCAAGGCCACGAGCCCGGGGCGCAGCCGCGAAGAGATCGTCGGCGCGGCCATGGAGCTGCTCGACCAGGAGGGGCTCAGCGGGCTGAGCATGCGCAAGCTCGGCGCGAAGCTGAGCTCGGGCGCCACCAGCCTCTACTGGTACGTCGCCAACAAGGACGAGTTGCTCGAGCTGGCCTACGACGAGATCTGGGCCGAGATGACCCTGCCCGACCCGGAGGACTCGGGCTGGCGCGACGCCGCCTCGGGCCTGGCCCACAGCATGCGCCAGGTGATGCTGCGCCACCCCTGGTCGGCCGATCTGCTCGGCCGCATGCCCGCGCTCGGCCCGCACGCGCTGCTCATCGCGGACAAGATGCGCCGGATGTTCAAGCTGGCCGGGTTCGGCGGGCTGGAGATCGACTACGCCGGGGCCACCCTCACCGGCTACGTCTTCGGCATGACGCTGCCCGAGGTCGCCTGGAACGCCGCGATGGCCGACCAGGACTACGACGCCGACGAGATGCGCGCGTCGGTCGTCAAGGCCGCCGCCCAGTTCCCCGACATCCTGGAGCGCATCGACATGGACACCTACGACGATCCGCGGGCCGTCCGCGAGATGTGCTTCGACTTCGGGCTCGTGTCGGTGCTCGACGGCCTTGAGCGGCGGCTGGTGACGTAGCAGGATCCGGGCATGAGCGATTTCCGTTCCGCCCGCGACCTCCTCCTCGGCGCCGGCATCGACTACGACACCGCCCGGCGCGACTTCCGCTGGCCGGAGCTCGCGGAGTTCAACTGGGCGCTCGACTGGTTCGACGGCGTGCTGGCCGCCGAGACCCCCGGCGCCGTCGCGCTCAAGATCGTGGGCCCGGCCCCGGTCACCTACACCTTCGCCGAGCTGTCGGCCCGCTCCAACCGGGTCGCCAACTGGCTGCATCAGCAGGGGGTGCACCGGGGCGATCGGATCCTGCTCATGCTGGGCAACCAGGCCGAGCTGTGGGAGTCGCTGCTGGCCGCGATGAAGCTGGGGGCGGTGGTCATCCCGGCCACGACGCTGCTGACCGCCAAGGACGTCACCGAGCGGATCGAGCGCGGCCAGGTCGCCCACGTGATCGCCAACGCCTCCGACGCGGGGAAGTTCACCGGTGGCGAGTACACGAAGATCGCGATCGGCGACGCGTACAACTGGCTGCCGTATCACGAGGCCGGTGAGGCGGGCGAGCACTTCACGCCGGACGCTCCGACACGGGCGGACGAGACGATGCTGCTCTACTTCACCTCAGGCACGACCTCGCAGCCCAAGCTGGTCGAGCACACACACGCCTCCTATCCCGCCGGGCACCTGTCGACGATGTTCTGGATCGGGCTGCGGCCCGGCGACGTGCATCTCAACGTGTCCTCGCCCGGGTGGGCCAAGCACGCGTGGAGCAACGTGTTCGCGCCGTGGAACGCCGGGGCCACCGCGCTCGTCCACGACTACCGGCGCTTCTCCGCACCGGCGTTGCTGGAACTGCTGCGGGACGAGCGGGTCAGCACGTTCTGCGCGCCGCCGACCGTGTGGCGGATGCTCATCCAGGAGGACCTGACGGCGTGGAAGCCACCCCTGCGTGCGGCCGTGGCCGCCGGCGAGCCGCTCAACCCGGAGATCATCGACCAGGTGGCCAAGGCGTGGGGCATCACGATCAGGGACGGCTACGGCCAGACGGAGACCACCGCGCAGATCGGCAACACGCCCGGCGAGCCGGTCAGGCCAGGGTCGATGGGACGTCCGCTGCCGGGTTACGACGTCGTGCTCATCGACCCCGTCACCGGCGAGCACGGGGACGACGGGGAGATCTGCCTGCCGCTGGACGAGCGCCGCCCCCTAGGCCTCATGTCCGGATATATCGGTGGAACGGGTGAGGCGATGCGCGACGGCTACTACCACACCGGCGACGTCGCCACCCGCGACCAGGACGGCTACATCACCTACGTGGGCCGGACCGACGACGTGTTCAAGGCCTCCGACTACCGCATCTCGCCGTTCGAGCTGGAGAGCGTGTTGCTGGAGCACGAGGCCGTGGCGGAGGCCGCCGTGGTGCCCGCGCCGGATCCGGTACGACTGGCCGTGCCGAAGGCGTACGTGTCGCTCGCGCCGGGGTTCGAGCCGGACGAGGCGACCGCGCGGTCGATCTTCGAGCACTGCCGGCGGGAGCTGGCGGCGTACAAGCGGGTGCGGCGGCTGGAGTTCGGCGAACTGCCCAAGACGATCTCCGGCAAGATCCGCCGGGTCGAGTTGCGCGTACGGGAGCCCCAGAGGGAATTTCGGGAGGAGGATCACAACCAGTGACAAAGTGTAAATTGCTGCGTTGCCGTTCTTACAGGCTGATCGACTAGGCTCTGCCCCGTGTTGCCCACCATCGCCGACGTCCTCGCCCTGGAGACCGTACGCCGGGGCAGCCCGCGCGTGGTCGCGGGCGCCGACCGGCTCGACTCCAAGGTGCGGTGGGTGCACGTCGGCGAGATCGCCGACATCGCCCACCTGCTCCGCGGCGGAGAGCTGGTGCTGACCACGGGAGTCGCGCTCCCCGACGACCCGGAGAAGCTCGCCGACTACATCGGCGAGCTTTCCTCCGTCGGCGCCTCGGGCCTGATCGTGGAGCTGGGCCGCAGGTTCGTCCGCGAGCTGCCGCGCGCCGTCGTCAAGTCGGCCGAGGACCACGGCCTGCCGGTCATCGTGCTGGCCCGCGAGACGCCGTTCGTGCAGATCACCGAGTCCGTGCACGCCCGGATCATCGACATCCAGCTGGAGGAGCTGCGGGCCTCCGAGCAGCTCCACGAGGTCTTCACCGAGCTGTCGGTCGAGGGCGCCTCGCCGGCCGAGGTGCTCGCCCAGGTGGCCAGGCTCTCGGCCCGGCCCGTGCTGCTGGAGAACCTCGCGCACCAGGTGCTGGCCTGCGAGTCCGCAGGGCGCGACGCGGGCACCCTGCTGGCCGGCTGGGAGACCAGGTCGCGGGCCGTCGCGCCGGAGGAGCGCACCGCGTACGATCCGGCGTCCGGGTGGCTGGTGACCACGGTCGGGGCGCGCGGGCAGGACTGGGGGCGGCTGATCCTGCTCTGCGACTCGCCGCCGTCGCCGCGCGACCTGGTTCTCGCCGAACGCGCCGCCACCACGCTCGCCCTGGGCCGCCTACTCGAACGCCACCAGGAGTCGCTCGAACGCCAGGCGCACGGCACGATCATCACCGGCATCCTGACCCACGCCTACGCCGACCCCGACGAGGCCGCCGCCCGCGCCCGCGCGGTCGGCGTGCCGCTCACCGGGCGCAAGCTGATCAGCGTGGTCATCAGGCCGACCGACCCCTCGGAGCAGGCCCTGGACGGCCAGGCGCAGCTCGGCGAGCTGGCCGAGGCGACCGCCGCCGCCTGCCGTGACGCCCGCCTGCCCGCCCTGGTCGGCGCGCTCGACCAGGACCGGGTCGGGATCCTGCTGCCGCTGCCGCCCCGCGCCCGGGCCGAGCCCGCGCTGACCGCGCTGTCCGACCGGCTGCGGGTGCTGTGGCGGCCAGGCTCGTCGTTCGTGCTGGCGGCGGGCTCGGTGGTGGAGTCCATCAAGGACGTACGCCGCAGCTTCCTCGAAGCCGAGCAGGTGGCCGACGTGGCGGTCAGGCAGCCGGACGGGCGGGCCTTCTACCGGCTGCCCGACCTGCGCCTGCGCGGGCTGCTGCACCTGCTGCGCGACGACGCCAGGGTGCAGACGTTCGCGGAGCGGGAGCTCGGGCCGTTGCTTGCGCACGACGCGCAGCGGGGCGGCGATCTGGCCAGGATCCTGCGCATCTATCTGGACGCGGGGCGCAACAAGGCGGTCGCCGCGCAGAAGGCCCACCTGTCCAGGCCGGCCTTCTACGACCGCCTGCGCCGCCTCGAACGCATCCTCGACACCGACCTCGACGACGTCGAGTCGTGCCTGTCGCTCCACGTGGCGCTGCTCGCCCTGGAGTCGTTCCGCAGGGAAACCCGGTGAACACGGGGGACCTCCACGGCGCTTGTCGAGCAAATGTGCTGGAATGAGCGATATGTCTGATGTGCTGATGCCCGACCTGACCGACCTCGGCCGCATGCTGGCCACCGCGGGGGCGTTCTCCGTGCCCGTTCACGACGTGCGGCTGACCCCAGACGAGCTCGCCCCCGAACAGATCGTCGCGGGCGACCCCGCCACGTCGTCGCTGGAGCTGGGCAGCGGGTGCGGCATCCGGGAGACCACCCCGGGCGTCGTGACGGACGTGGAGCAGGACGAGCTCTTCGTCGTGCTGTCCGGCCGCGCCACGATCGCCGTCGAGGGCGGCACCACGATCGAGGTCGCCCCCGGAGACGTGTGCCTGCTGGCGAAGGGCGCCAGGACCACGTGGATCGTCCACGAGACGCTGCGCAAGGTCTACCAGACCCGCTGACGCGATGCTCAGGACGGCGGGCTTCCGCCGGCCGCGCCACCGCCGCCTGCTGCGATCCGTGACGACGGAGCTGGCCGTGGCCAGGACCGCCGTCCCCGGCGCCCGCCGCTAGAGGCTCATCGCGGCCCCGACCTCGTCGAGCGTGCGGATCGCGCGCTCGCGGGCACGCGCGTTCCCCTCGGCCAGGATCTGCCTGGCGTCGGCCTCGGTGTGCTCGCGGCGGCGCTTCCTGATCGGCCGCAGGAACTCGTTGACCGCCTCGGTGACCAGACGCTTGAGCGCGGCGGCGCCGCCGTACCCGATCTCTTCCGCGAGGGCGTGCGGCGGGCGGCCGAGGCAGAGGGAGCCCAGCGTGAGGAGGTTGGCCACCTCGGGGCGCCGCGTCTCGTCGAACGTGATCAGCCGCTCGGAGTCGGTGCGTGCCCTGCGGATGAGGGCGGCCGTCTCGTCCTCGGTGGCCGACAGGGCGATCGCGTTGCCGCGGCTCTTGCTCATCTTGCCGCCGTCCAGCCCGGCGAGCAGCGGCCGTTCGCCCATCATGGCCTCGGGCAGCGGGAACACCTCGCCGTACCGCTCGTTGAAACGGCGCGCCACCATCCGCGTCAGCTCGATGTGCGGGAGCTGGTCCTTGCCGACGGGCACCAGCGTGCCCTTGCAGAACAGGATGTCGGCCGCCTGGTGCACCGGATAGGTGAACATCAGGCCGCTCACCGCCGCCTGCGAGCTGTGCGCGATCTCGTCCTTCACCGTGGGATTGCGGCTCAGCTCGGCCACCGACACCAGGCTCAGGAACGGCAGCAGCAACTGGTTGAGCTCGGGGAGCGCGCTGTGCCTGCAGATCGTCACCTTGGCCGGGTCGAGCCCGATCGCCAGGTAGTCGAGCAGCAGGTCGGTGATGCTGCGCTGGATGTCGCCGGGCAGGTCGCGATCGGTGATCACCTGGTAGTCGGCGATCATGACGTACATCGGGTACGTGTCCTGCAGTCTCACCCGGTTGGCCAGCGAGCCGAAATAGTGGCCAAGATGCAGCCGCCCGGTCGGGCGATCGCCCGTGAGCACGATGTCGTTCATTACGGTCTCTCCTCCAGATCATGCCGTCAGGAGAGGACCCGCACGCTCAGAGGGCCGTCTCCAGGACGGCCCACGCATGGGATTTCAGCGGCCGTCTATCGGCCGCCACCACATGCAGACGCGGTTCATACACGAATGGTATCCGCGCGCGATGTCAATCTCGTAACCTCTTTACCCTTTCAGCGTGTTCCCCTGCCTCAGAGACCTTGATCTCGCCACTATGGTGCGGTCCCTTTTCCGCCCTCTGGAGAGTTCATGTCTCGACGCACCCTCGCCGGCGGCCTGGCCATAGCCGCGGCGATCACCCTCACCACGCTGCCCGCGATCGCGGAGCAGGCGTCGGTGCGGTTCCCGTCGGCGAAGTTCCCGCTGGGCAGCCGTTCCGTGCCGACCAAGACCATGACCAACGTGGCACGGGGCATCGACCTGCACACCGTCCGGGCCGGTTCGGCGACCGACGGTTACACGGTGACCATCCTGATGCCGAGCGGCCGTGACTACGGCACGCTCTCGACCGCCGAGGCCACGCTGGCCGAGGTGGAGGCCACCGGGGAGACGCCCAGCCTGCAGAAGGTGATCAGGCCCAGCGTGGCCGACGCCCCATCCCAGACCGTCTACATGGTCCGCGTCGGCCTCTGGTCGCTCAAGGACAAGACGAAGGCCGAGAAGGCCGCCAAGAAGCTGAAGGAGGCGGGCCTGAAGGTCAAGGTCGACTACCTCGGCGACGACGGGCTCGACACCACCGGGCCCTGGGACGCCAAGGTCGCCATGATCGACTCGAAGACGTTCCGCGGCTCGTACGTCGCCTCGCTCGGCACCAGCGTCGCCAAGCGGGAGGCCGTCTCGTCCATGGCCAAGGCCCGCAAGGCCCTGGTCGGCGTCAACGGCGGCTTCTTCAACATCCATACCTCCCCGGCGCTGCGCGGCGAGCCCGTCGGCGCGTCCGTGGTGGGCGGCAGGCTCCTGAGCGAGGCCATTCCCGGCCGCTCGGCCGTGGTGCTCAGGGGCCGCTCCGCCAAGATCACAGAGCTGGAGACGTCCGTCACCGCCGTCTCGCAGGACGGCGAGCGGGCCGAGGTCAAGGGCGTCAACCGGGCCGCGGCGGTGGACGAACTGGTGCTGTACACGGAGGAGTACGGAGCCAAGACCCCCACCGGCGGGAGCGACGTCGTCCTCGACGCGAACGGCAAGGTCGTCGGCGTGCGGACCTCGGGCGCCGCGGTGCCCAAGGGGAAGCGCGTGCTGCACGGCAACGGCCTGGCCTCCGACTGGCTCGGCCTGCACGCCTGGCAGGACTACACGATCGAGGTCGTCACCAAGATCGTCGACCTGCGTACCAAGAAGACGGTCAAGCTGACCCCCGACCTCAACGTGATCGCGGGCGGCGTCGGGCTCGTACGCAACGGCAAGGTGAAGATCACCGCCAAGCGTGACGGGCACGACTCCATGAACATGATCCTGCGCCGCCACCCGCGCACCCTGCTCGGCACCACCAAGAACGGCAGCCTGATCCTGGCCACCATGGACGGACGGCAGCCCGGGGTGACCGTGGGGGCCAACTTCGTGGAGGCGGCGCAGTTCATGCGGTGGCTGGGCGCGGTCCACGCCATCAACCTGGACGGGGGCGGCTCGACGGCGATGGTGGTCGGCAAGAAGGTCGTCAACAAGCCCGCCGACGGGTCTGAACGCGCCGTCGGCGACGCCCTCCTGGTCCTGCCCGACTGACCACCGCCACCCCGCTTGAATCCACGGCGGGGACGACCGTGATCCCCGGCGTGCCCTGCCGGGATGCTTCGTCGAAAGGGACCCGTGCCACCCGTGCGGGTCCCTTTCCATGAGCCCCAACCAGCCTGCCCGTGGCCTCGACCAGCCTGTTCATGGCGGCCTTTCTTGAAGCTCAACCGGCCACAGGCAGACCCGCGTCCGGTTTCACGATCTTCATCGCGAGATGCGAGGTCACCTGGGCCACCCCTGGCAGCCCGGAGAGCGTCTCGGAGTAGAAGCGCTCATAGGCGGCCAGATCCGCCACCGCCACCCGCAGCAGGAAGTCGGGATCGCCGAACAGCCGGTGCGCCTCCACCATCTCGGCCATCTCCGACACCCGCCGCTCGAACTCCGCCACCGTGTCGTGGTCCTCGTACCTCATCACCACGGTCACGAACGCCTGGAACCCGCGCCCCACCGCGTCTCCGTCCAGCAGCGCCCGGTAGCCGCGAATGACTCCGGTCTCCTCCAGATGCCGCACCCGGCGCAGGCACGGCGAGGGCGTCAGCCCCACTCTGTCGGCCAGCTCGGCGTTGCTGAGCCGTCCGTCGCGTTGCAGCTCCTGGAGGATCCTGCGGTCAGTCCTGTCCACGGCGCAACATCCTGCCACGAAACCACCGCGACGAGCATGAATCCACCATCGTGTGCCAATCCTCCTCGACTACCGTCGCACCAAGGAGGCGGATCTCGTGGACACCCGGCTGTTGCTGCTCTTCCTGGGCGTGGACCTGCTGCTCATCTTCACTCCAGGCCCCGACATGCTCTACATCATGGCCCGCTCGCTCGGCGGGGGTCGCAGGACCGGGCTGACGGCGGTCGCGGGCGCCTGCGCCGGCTACCTCGTACACACCGTCCTGGCCGCCGCCGGTCTCGCCGCCGCACTTCGCGCCATCCCCGCCGCGCTGCCCGCGATGCGGTACGCCGGCGCCGCGTACCTGATCTTCCTCGCGATCAGGACCCTGGCGGCCATCAGGAAGCAGCACCCCGGCCCCATCTCCGGAGCGCCCCCGCAAGCGACCGGCACGGTGTTCCGGCAGAGCATGCTCACGGCCCTGCTGAATCCCAAGGGGCTGCTGCTGTACCTGTCGCTGATGCCGCAGTTCATCGCGCCGGAGGCGGGCGTTCCGCTCGGCTTCCAGCTCACCGCGCTCGGCCTGCTCCACGTCGTGAACTGCGCGCTGATGTACGGGCTCATCGCCGTCGCCACCGCGCTGGCCGCCCGGGCCCTCACCGGCACCCCGAAGGCCGCGCGCCGTGTCTCGGCGGTCTCCGGCACGATGCTCCTCGTGGTCGCGGTGGCCACGCTGGGCGTTCACTGACCTCGCGCACTTTGAGTATGGGGTACTCATGCCGCGAGCGCCCCGCTCTCGCAGAGTCGGAGCAACGAAGCTCCGACCCGAGGAGAACTCCCATGGGGGGAACCAAGATCCTGGGCGCCGCGATGGCGTCGTCCCTGATGGTCGCCGGCCTGGTGGCGGCCACCGCCGCGCCGTCCGCCGCCGCCGGCTGCGTCATCCGCGACGGCGTTTCCAGCACCGGCACAGAAACCGGCCGCAATCCCACCCGTTTCGAGTACACGGACAGCCCGTACCTCGGCGCCCGGTACAACTCGTGCACCGACAAGGTCGTCCTCTACTACGGCGGATACACCAACACGGCGGCCGGCTGGCACTACAACGTCCGTTTCACCACCGGCGGCCAGCGCGAGCTGTCTCCGGGGTCGAGCCGCAAGTGGACGTTCAACAACCCCGGCGGCACGTCCCTGTCGGCCGTGGTCCAGCTCTGCAAGAAGGGCGGCTTCGCCCAGCGATCGTCCTGCACCCGCTGGTCCCCGACCGTCCGCGTCTCGCTCCGCTAGAACCCATCCCGCGAAAACCGGCCCGGCGACCACCCCGCCGCTCTGTGCGGGGTCGCCGGGCCGGGCCCCACTGGTTGGACGCCTGATCAACGCGACGGCACCCCGGTAGAGTCACCTCATGCCGGTCAGCGCGGTTGTCTTCGATTTTTTCGGCACTCTCACACCCAGCACGCCGAGCCACGTCTGGGACGACCATGCGGCGCGGAGCGCGGCGCCGCTCGGGATCCCGGTGGAGACGTGGCGGGCGGCGCTCGACGTGTCGTTCCCCGAGCGTGCCATCGGGGCCCTGGGCGGGCTGACAGAAACCTTCCGCGAGCTCGTACGGCGCTGTGGACACGACGTCGACGAGGCGGCCCTCGCGGCGGCGTGCGCGGCTCGGATGACGGCGCAACGGGAGCTGTTCCTGCTGCGGGACGACGCCGTGAAGACGCTGACCGAGATCCGGGCGCGCGGCCTGCCGGTCGGCGTGCTGAGCGACTGCAGCGCCGAACTCGCCGAGTCATGGCTGTCGCTGCCCTTGGCCGAACTGGTGGACGGCGTGGTGCTGTCGTGCGAGGTGGGCCGCCGTAAGCCCGATCCCGAGCTGTTCGCGCTGATCGCCGCCCGTCTCGGCGCGGTGCCCCAGGAGTGCCTGTACGTCGGCGACGGCGGCGGCCACGAGCTCACCGGCGCCTCCTCGTGCGGGATGACGGCGTACATGCTGCGCGCCCACGACTGGGCCGGCAACGACGCCCACTCCCGGGAAACCGACTGGTCCGGCCCCGCGGTGAGGTCGCTGTCGGAGGTGCTCGACCTCCTTTAGCCGGGAAGAGTCTTCCGCCACGCTCGGCGAGCCTGGGGCGATCGACAGCCTGATATCGAACCCGTCCGTCAGCTTCGGATGGACTGCTCCACGGATTCCGGCGTGAGGACATGCTCGATGATCATCGAGGCTGCGCCGGTGACGCCGGCGGAGGCGCCGAGGTCGCTGGCGCGGATGTTGAGCCATTGGGTGGCCAGCGGCAGCGAGCGGCCGTAGATCGCCTCGCGGATCCCCGCGATCAGGTGCTCGCCCGCGTCGGCCAGGTCGCCGCCGATCACGATCTCGGTCGGGTTGAAGAAGTTGACGATCGACGCCAGGACCAGGCCCAGATCCCGGCCGCTCTGCCGCACCTGCCGAATGGCCCAGGTGTTGCCAGCCCGGACGAGCCGGACGACATCGCGGGCGTCGGCCGCCTCCAGCTCTTCCGCACGCAACCGCGCCGCCACCGCGCCACCGCCCGCGACCGCCTCCAGGCAGCCGGTGTTACCGCAATGACACACCACCTCCGAGCCCGGCACGCGGATGTGCCCGATGTCGCCGGCGGCGCCCCGGGCTCCCCGGTGGAGGCGCCCGCCGGAGATGATGCCGCAACCGATGCCGGTGCCGACCTTGGTGAACAGAAGATGATCGGTCTGCGGGCCCGCGGCCGAGTGCTCCCCGAGCGCCATGATGTTCACGTCGTTGTCGACCAGCACCGGGGCGCCGATCCTGGAGCCGAGCCAGTCGGCGACGGAGAAGCCGTCCCAGCCCGGCATCAGCGGCGGGTTCACCGGCCGGCCGGTGTCGTGCTCGACCGGTCCCGGCAGACCGACGCCGGCCCCGCAGACGTCGGCCATGCGGTGGCCGCACCCGGCCAGCAGCTCGGTGAAGGTCTCCAGCAGCCAGTTCAGGCTGGGCTCTGGGCCCTGCGCGATCGCTACATCGCAGGTGCGCTCGGCCACGATGGAGCCGGACAGGTCGGTGACGGCCAGCCTGGCATGAGTGACGCCCAAGTCGACGGCGAGCACGATCCTGGCGCGCGGGTTGAAGGCGAACGCGGTCGAGGGACGGCCTCCGGAGGAGATCGCGTGCTCCGCCGGGACGATCCAGCGGTGGAAGAGCAGTGCGTCGAGCCGCTGCGAGACCGTCGAGCGAGCCAGGCCGGTGAGCTGGACCAGCTCCGCCCGGGTTCGGGGCTGACCGTCACGCAGGATGGAGAGCAGCGTGCCAAGCGTGTCCTGTGCCAAGTCCGCCCCGCTTTCGACGATCAGATCGCTATATATGTCGAGCCTAGAACGACTTTTGCTTGACTACCGTCGGATCATCAATTTACGATCCCGAAACATGGAGGACATTGGCCGACCATCGGCCGATCACCGACGGGCCGGCTCTCTTCCCGTCCGCCGCATCCCCCACCTCCACACGCATCCCGTCCCCGACTCCGCATCGGCAGGGGAGGGGGCGAGATGCTGAACATGCGCGGCATTGGAAAGCGCTTTCTGGGTGTCCAGGTGCTCGCCGGCGTGGACCTCGCGGTGAGTGCCGGCGAAGTGCACGCGGTGGTGGGGGAGAACGGCGCGGGAAAGTCCACGCTGATGAAGATCCTTGCCGGGGTCCACATCCCCGACGAGGGCATGATCGAGATCGACGGCCGCCGTATGTCGTTCGGCCATCCGCTGGAGGCACAGCGTGCCGGTGTGGCGATCATCTACCAGGAGTTCAATCTGCTGCCTGACCGCAGCGTGGCCGAGAACGTCTTCCTCGGCCGCGAACCCGTACGGCGCGGCATGGTGGACCGGGCCGCCATGGACGCGGCGACCGCCCGGCTCCTCGCCGAACTGGAGGTGGACTCCTTCGGCCCAAGGCAGCCGGTCAAGCGCCTGTCAGTCGCCCAGCAGCAGGTCGTCGAGATCGTCAAGGCGCTGTCGGTGGACGCCCGCATCGTCGTGATGGACGAGCCGACGGCCGCCCTCGCCGGGCACGAGGTCGAGCTCCTGTACCGGCTGGTGCGCCGATTACAGGAGCGAGGCATCGCCGTGCTGTACATCTCCCACCGGCTGCGCGAGGTGTTCGACCTGGCCGGCCGGGTGACCGTGCTGAAGGACGGCAGGCTCGTCACCACCGTGCCCACCGCCGACGTCACGCCTGGCGACCTGGTCCGCCTCATGGTCGGGCGCGACCTCGGCAGCTACTTCCCGCCCCGGTCCTCCTCCGCTGGGGAGACGCGCCTGCGGGTCACCGGCGGCGGCAACGACCGGCTGCACGACATCGACCTGGAGCTTCGCGCCGGGGAGATCGTCGGCGTGGCGGGGTTGCAGGGGGCCGGCCGCTCGGAACTGGCCAAGGCGCTGTTCGGTGCCGAGCCGTTCACCCGAGGCGAGATGACTCCGGTACGCCCGCGATCGGTCCGCGCGGCCATTCGGGCCGGCATCGGCCTGGTGACGGAGGACCGCAAGGCCGAGGGCCTGGCGTTGCGCCAGTCCGTACGCGACAACGCGCTCCTCGTGGCCCGCGCCACGGGCCGCGGCCGGCGCGGCGGCGTGCGCGAATTGCTGGAACGGGTGCGATTACGCCCGCCTCGCCAGGAGCAGGAGGTCCGCTACCTCTCCGGCGGTAACCAGCAGAAGGTTGTGCTCGCCAAATGGATGTCCGTCGCGCCGCAGGTGCTGCTGTTCGACGAGCCGACCCGCGGCGTCGATGTGGGCGCCAAGGCGGCCATCCATGACCTGATGCGCGAGCTGGCCGGCGAGGGCGCCGCGATCATGATGATCTCCTCCGAACTGCCCGAGCTGATCGGCATGAGCGACCGCATCGTGGTGCTCCGAGACGGCCGCATCGTGGGCACCCTTCCCGCCGGCTCCTCCGAGGAGGCCGTCATGAGCCTGGCCGCCGGCGAGGTGACCTCGTGACCGCCCTCCCCGGTCGCCAGGGCGGACTGGCGGCGCCGGCTGGCGGCCCGACCCGGGTGGTCTTCGTGGCCCTGGCCGTGGTCATCCTGGCCGGCTGGGGGCTGGTCGCCCTGGACGGCGGCCAGTTCCTCACTCTGGAGAACGTCGTCGGCGTGCAGCAGCGCTCGGCGGCGCTCGGCATCGTCGCGGTGGGGCAGACGCTGGCCATCCTGGCCGGGTCGCTCGACCTGTCGGTCGCGTACCTGATCAGCCTCACCTCCCTGGTCGCGGCGGAGGTCATGGCCGGCCAGGACTCCGGCATCGTGCCCGCGGTGGCCGCGGTCGCGGCGGTCAGCATCCTGGTCGGGCTGGTCAACGGCCTGGTGATCACCAAGCTGCGGGTGCACGCGTTCATCGCCACCCTCGGCGTCTCACTGATCATCAAGGGCGTGGTGGACCACCTCTACGACGGCCCCGCAGGCCGCGTGCCGGAGACCTTCCAGCACCTCGGCTACGACCGGATCGGACCGGTGCCGGTCTCGGCCCTGCTCTGGGCCGCGGTCGCGCTCACCGCCTGGTTCCTGCTCAGCCGGACCAGGTACGGCTACCGCGTCTACGCCGTGGGCGGCAGCCCCGAGGTCGCCAGGCTCTCGGGAGTCCGCACCGACCGGGTGGTGATCGTCACGCACGTGCTGTGCTCGCTGTGCGCCGGAATCGCCGGTCTCCTGCTGGCCTCCCGGCTCGGCGCCGGAGCCCCGACCGTGGGGACCGACGGCGGCTATGACCTGGAGTCCATCGCCGCCGTCGTACTCGGTGGCACCGCGCTGGCCGGAGGCAGGGGCGGCATCGCGGGCACGGTCGGCGGCGTGCTCCTGCTGGCCGTCCTGGACAGCGTCTTCAACCAGCTCGAAGTGAACTCCTTCGTCAAGGACGTCGTGCGCGGCGTGGTCATCGTGGCCGCGGTGGCCGCATACGCCCGGCGTACCGGGATGCTCGGAAGGAGAAGGTCGTGAGACGTGCGCTGCCCATCCTCGCGGTGCTGGTCGTGCTGCTGGCCGCCATCGCGGTCGCCAACCCGTTCTTCCTCGAACCCGCCGGCTTCCTCGCCTTCCTCCGCCGCGCCGCGCCGCTGGTGATCCTCGCCGCGGGGCAGTACTTCGTCATCGTCTCCGGCGAGTTCGACCTGTCGGTCGGCTCCCTGGTCACGGTCGAGGTCGTGGTCGCCGCCCGTCTGCTCGACGGGAACGAGGACGCCACGTGGCCGGTGCTCGTCCTGCTGATCGCCATCGGGCTGCTGGTGGGTCTGGTCAACGGGGTGGTGACGACCATCCTGCGGGTGCCGTCGTTCATCACCACGCTCGGCATGATGCTCGTGCTGTCGGGCGCCGTCTTCCTGTGGACGGGTGGCGCACCGCGCGGCGCCCTGTCCGACGCCTTCCGCGTCTTCGGCAGGGAGACCGGCTGGGCCGGCCTGGTGCTGACGGTCATGGCCGTGGCCGCCGTCCTGCTCATGCGCGCGGACTTCGGCCGGACCTTGGTCGCGACCGGGGACAACGAGCGCGCCGCCGCGCTGTCCGGCGTACGGGTCGCCCGGGCCAGGATCCTGGCCTTCGTCCTCTCCGGGCTCGCCGCGGCCGTCGCCGCGATCCTGCTCGGTGGTTTCGCCGGGGTCTCCGCCCAGGTCGGCCAAGGGCTGGAGTTCCAGGCGATCACCGCGGTCGTTCTCGGCGGTGTCGTCCTCGGCGGCGGGCGCGGCACGGTGATCGCCGCGATGGCCGGCGCCTTCGCCTTGGAAGCCCTGTTCACCCTGCTCAACCTGTACGGCATCTCGGGGGCCCTGGAGTTCACCGTCCAGGGCGTCATCATCATCGCCGCCGTCGCGGCGGGAGCTTTGAGACTTCCCTCCCTCATCCCCCAGAAGGACAAAGGAGCCGCACATGCCGCGTCCTAGCCCGCTCGTCCTCGCCGCGGTGGCGCTGGCACTGCTCGCCGCGGGTTGCACCTCCGACAGGCCCACGGCCACCGCGACCCAGGCCCCCGCCTCCCCGTCCACTTCCGCGCCTGCCGCCGGCACGGGGAGCCAGTCGAAGTTCTTCGTCCAGGCCGACTACGACGCCCAGCTCGCCATGCGGTCGCAGACGCCGGAGGGCCCGGCGGACAAGCCCTGGGAGCAGGCCATCGCGCCGCAGATGACCTCCACCGCCGAGCACAAGAAGGACGGCCCGTACGAGATCTGTTTCTCCAACGCCGCGGTCAACAACCCCTGGCGCCAGGTCGGCTGGCGCTCCATGCAGGCCGAGGCCGCACTGCACAAGGAGATCACCAAGTTCACCGCGCTCGATGCCGAGGGCAAGGACGACAAGCAGATCTCCGACATCGCCGAACTGCAGGCCAGGGGGTGCGATGCGCTGATCATCTCGCCGAACACCACCGCGACGCTCACCCCTGCGGTGAAGGGCGCCTGCGCCGAGGTGCCGGTCATCGTCTTCGACCGCGGCGTGGAGACCGACTGCCCGGTGACCTTCATCAAGCCGATCGGTGGCTACGCCTTCGGCGCCGACGCGGCGGAGTTCCTCGTGCAGAAGGTGCCGGCGGGCGGGAAGATCCTGGCGCTGCGGATCAGCCCCGGCGTGGACGCGCTGGAGACCCGCTGGTCCGCCGCGAAGGTGTCCTTCGACGCCAGCGGCCTGGAGGTCGTCGGCGTGGAGTTCACCGACGGCGACGCCGCCAAGAGCAAGAGCATCGTCAGCGACTACATCCAGCGCCACGGCAAGATCGACGGCGTGTGGATGGACGCCGGCGCCACCTCGGTGGCGGTCGCCGAGGCGTTCGAGGACGCCGGACTGCCCGTGCCGCCGATGACCGGCGAGGACCAGCAGGACTTCCTGCGCAAGTGGAAGGACGACGGCCTGACCGCGATCGCCCCCACCTACCCCACCTACCAGTGGCGCACCCCGGTCATCGCCGCCCTGAAGATCCTCAAGGGTGAGGAGGTGCCGAAGGTGTGGAACCTGCCCCAGCCGAAGATCACCCAGGAGACCCTGGACACCTACCTCCAGCCCGACATGCCGCCGCTGCACTATGCCCTGTGCGGCTGCGAGAACCTGCCCGGCTTCCCCGAGGACTGGGGCGGGACGAAGGGGTGAGCGGGTTCCCGATAGGAGTGAACACCTGGGTGTGGACCTCGCCGCTCACCGACGGCGACCTGGCCCGCCTGGCTCCCCAGGCCGCCGGGTGGGGATTCGACGTCATCGAGCTGCCGATCGAGCGGCCCGGCGACTGGGATCCCCTCCGGGCCGCGGATCTGCTGGCCCGGCACGGCCTGGGGGCCTCGGTGGTGCTCGTCATGCCGCCGGGCCGGGAGCTCGTGGCGGCGCCGGCAGGCACCGTCCTGGAGACCCAGGACTACCTGCGGCACTGCGTGGACGCGGCCGTCGCCGTCGGCTCGCCGGTGATCGGCGGCCCCGCGTACGCCTCGGTGGGGCGGACGTGGCGCATGTCCGGCGAGGAGCGGCGCGCGGCGTACACCGAGCTCCGGCGCAACCTGGAGCCGGTCGCCGAGTACGCCGCCGAGCGCGGCGTGCGCATCGCCGTCGAGCCGCTCAACCGGTATGAGACCAGCCTGATCAACACCGTCGAACAGGCGCTCGACGCCCTGCCCCAGGGCTGCGACCTGGCCCTTGACGTCTACCACATGAACATCGAGGAGAAGGACCCGGCCCTGGCCGTACGCGCGGCGGCCGGACGGGTCGCGCATGTGCAGGTCTGCGGTACCGACCGCGGTACCCCGGGCGAGGACCGGTTCGACTGGCCCGGCTTCGCCGCGGCGCTGCGCGACACCGGCTACGCCGGGCCTCTGGTCATCGAGTCGTTCACCGCCCACAACCAGTCCATCGCCACCGCGGCCTCCATCTGGCGGCCCCTGTCCCCCACTCAGGACGACCTCGCCACAAGCGGGCTGGCGTTCCTCCGCACACTCTGACCGTCGCCACATACTCCACCACCCCCCAACCCTTCGTCTGGAGATGCGACATGCGTCGATTGTTGGCTGCCCTGTTCCTCCCGATCCTGTTACTCAGCTCACTGGCCGGCACCGCCCAGGCCGACGCCGCTCACCAGGAGCCCTTCCGGGCTCTGCTGTTCACCAAGGCCGTCGGATACGTGCACAGCTCGATCCCGGCCGGCATCCAGATGGTCGAGGAGATGGCGGCCGAGCACGGCTTCGAGGTCGTGCAGACCGCCGACTCCAACGCGTTCGAGGATGCCAACCTGGCCACCTTCGACGTGCTGATCATGCTGCAGAACTCCGGCATGGTCTGGGAGAACGACGCCCAGCGCCAGGCCCTGCAGAAGTTCGTGCGCTCCGGCAAGGGCGTCGTGGCCGTCCACAACGCCATGGACATGGGCATCGAGAACGACTTCCCCTGGTGGGACGACCTCGTCAACGGCGGAGCCCACATGCCGGCCCACTCGCCGGGCGTGCTGCAGGGCACCGCCAAGGTCGCCGACCGGGTCCACCCGTCGACGAAGAACCTCCCGCTGCGCTGGGAGCGCCCGGAGGAGTGGTACAACTTCTCGCCCAACCCTCGGGGCGACGTGCACGTCCTGGTGACCGCGGACGAGACGACGTACGACCCGGGCGGCTCCGCCATGGGGCCCGACCACCCGATCTCCTGGTGCCGCAAAGCCGAGGGAGGCAAGGTCTGGGCCACCGCCATGGGACATGACACCGCCGCGTACGCCGAGCCGCTGTTCCGCGAGCACGTACGGGGCGGCATCGGCTGGGCCGCGGGGGTCGAGGAAGGCGACTGCGGCGGCACGGTGCACAGCAGCTTCGAGAAGATCACGCTGGACGACAACACCGCCGACCCGATGGAGCTGGACGTCGCCGCGGACGGCCGCGTCTTCTACGTCCAGCGGCGCGGCGAGGTCAAGATCTTCAAGCCCGACACGCACGCCACCGTCACCGCCGCCACCCTGAACGTCTACACCGGCGGTGAGGACGGCCTGATCGGCATGGAACTCGACCCGAAGTTCGCTGAAAACGGCTGGATCTACCTCTACTGGTCGCCCGCCGACAGCGCCGAGGACGTCAATCGGCTCTCCCGGTTCACGGTGAGCGGCGACGGCATCGACCTGGACACCGAGAAGAAGATCCTGGAAGTGCCCGCCTACCGCTCCAGGACCTTCCCCGAGCCTGGCCACACCGGCGGCGCGGTGGAATTCGGTCCCGACGGCACGCTCTACCTGAGCACCGGTGACGACGTGCCGCCGAACCTCTCGCCCGACTGGCAGGGTTACGCCCCGATCGACTGGCGGCCCGGCGAGGAGATGCTGGACGCCGCGCGTACCGCCGGCAACACCAACGACCTGCGCGGCAAGATCCTGCGGATCGAGCCGAAGGCCGACGGCGGCTACGACATCCCCGAGGGGAACCTGTTCCCGCCGGGGACCGACAAGACCAAGCCCGAGATCTACGCGATGGGCTTCCGCAACCCGTTCCGGTTCACGGTGGACCAGAAGACCGGTTACGTGCACATGGCCGACTACGGCCCCGACCGCGGCCTTCCGACCACCGAGCGTGGGCCGGAAGGGCTGGTCGAGTACAACGTCATCCGCGAGGCCGGCAACTACGGCTGGCCGTTCTGCCACGGTGACAACCAGCCGTACGCGCCCTACAACCCGGACACCAAGGTCGTCGGGCCCAAGTTCGACTGCACCACCCCGGTCAACGACTCGCCGAACAACACCGGCCTGACCGAGCTGCCGCCGATCCAGGCGCCCATCATGTGGTACGGCTACGGCACCTCGCCGGTCTTCCCCGAGCTCGGCGCCGACGGGGCCGCCCCGATGATGGGCCCGGTCTACCGCTACGAGGCCGGCAACCCGTCCACCACCAAGTTCCCCGCCTACTTCGACGGGGTCGGCTTCTTCTACGAGTGGTCGCGCAACTACATCAAGGAGGTGCACCGCGACGCCGACGACAAGGTACTGAAGATCAACGACTTCCTGGCCAACCTGTCCTTCGTCAAGCCGATGGACATGACCTTCGGTCCTGACGGCTCGATGTACCTGCTGGAGTGGGGCAGCGCCTTCGGCGGCGGCAACAACGACTCCGGCCTGTACCGGATCGACTACTCCGCCGGTGCCCGCGCCCCGGTCGCCAAGGGCGCGGCGTCGCGCACGAACGGTCCCGCGCCGCTGTCGGTGGAGTTCGACAGCGCCGGAAGCTACGACCCGGACGGCGACTCGATCACCTTCGCCTGGGACTTCGACGGTGACGGAACCTTCGACTCCACCGAGCCCAAGGTCACCCACGTGTACCAGGAGCCGGGGAGGTTCACCGCCCAGCTCAAGGTGACCGACTCCACGGGCAAGGAGGGCTTCGCGAACATCGAGGTCACGGCGGGCAACACCGCGCCCACGGTCGCCCTGGAGGCGCCGGTCAACGGAACCCTCATCGACTTCGGCACCGACGTGCCGTACAAGGTGACGGTCACCGACCCAGAAGACGGCACGATCGACTGCCAGAAGGTGTTCGTCAATCCGGCCCTGGGCCACGACGACCACGAGCACGACACCACCGAGATCCCCGGTTGCCAGGGCACGATCTCCACCAGCGACCTCGGCGGACACCCGGCGGGCGCCAACCTCTACTACGTCATCAACGCCCACTACACCGACCAGAGCGACATCCCGCTCACCGGATACGCCAAGGTGGTGCTGCAACCCAAGCGCAAGCAGGCCGAGTACTTCACCTCGATGTCCGGCGTACGGGTGATCGACCAGAGCGCCGCCGAGAGCGGCAAGCGCATCGGTGACATCAGCAACGGCGACTGGATCGCCTTCACGCCGATGGACCTCAACGGGATGAACTCGGTGGCCTACCGCGCGTCCTCGCCGAACGGCGGCGGCTCGATCGAGCTGCGCGCCGGCTCCCCGACGGGCACACTGCTCGCCACCACGCCGGTGCCGGCCACGGGCGGCTGGGACACCTACCAGATGACCGCGTCGGTGCCGGTGAAATCCGACGTGCGTACCCAGACGTTGTACGTCGTCTTCAAGAACAGCGCCAACAACGGCTTCGACCTGGACGCGATCCAGTTCGCCGGCGAGGGCGCCGGAGACGGGCCCGACGCGGGTGTCTACACGCTCACCGCGCAGCACAGCGGCAAGAACGTCGCGGTCAAGGACGCATCGACGGCCGACAACGCACTCATCGTGCAGATGGGCGCGACCGGCGGCAACGAGCAGCAGTGGGAGGCGATGCCGCTGAGCGCGGGCGGCTACCAGTTCAAGAACGTCAAGAGCGGCAAGTGCCTGGACGTGCCCAGCGGCTCCACCACGGCCGGCACCCAGCTCGTCCAGTGGACCTGCCACCCCGACACCCACGCCCACCAGATCCACCAGCGGTTCCAGCCGGCATTGGCAGGAGAGGTATACAAGATCACCTCGGCGGCCAGCGGGCTGTGCGTGGACGTCAACGGCGTGTCCCAGGCCGACGGCGCCGCGGTGGTCCAGTACAACTGCACCGACACCGACAACCAGCGCTTCCGGCTCACGGCCCCCCAGGACGACGAGACGCCGCCGGTGACCACGGTCAAGGTAGCCGACCCGGGCGGTGAGGACGGCTGGTACTCCACCGGGCCGGTCGAGGTCACCCTGACGGCGACCGATGGCGGCTCCGGTGTGGCGGCGACGGAGTACCGCCTCGACGAAGGCGCCTGGACCATCTACACCGAGCCGGTCCTGGTCAGCGGCGACGGCAGTCGCAAGCTGGAGTACCGCTCTCGCGACGGCGCGGGCAACGTGGAGGAGCCTGGCTCCCGCACCCTGAAGATCGACACGCTCGCGCCGCAGACGACCGCCGACTTCGCGGCGCCCAACGACGAGGGCTGGAACGACGGCGACGTCCCGGTGGTCCTCACCGCGCAGGACGCCACCTCCGGTGTCACCCGCGTGGAGTACTCCCTGGACCAGGGGGAGTGGAAGGCGTACGCCGGCGAGCCCGTGGTCGTCACCGGTGACAGGTCCCACGAGCTGCGCTACCGTGCCCGCGACGCCGCGGGGACGACCGAGCAGGAGAAGGCGGCGGTGCTGAAGATCGACGGCACCCGCCCCACCCTGATGGTCTCGGGCGTGTCCGACGGCGAGGTGTACGGCGACGCGCAGGATCTGCGCATCTCCTGGGAAGCCGTGGACGCCACCTCCGGCGTGAAGACCATGTCGGGCACACTGGAGGGTGACGAGCTGCGGTCCGACACGATCGTGCCGCTGTTCTCCCGCCCGCTGACGCGGCAGACGGTGTCGGTGACCGCGAACGACAACGCCGGCAACAGCGTGACCACGAACGTGAAGTTCACGGTCACGACGTCGCTGCGGGACATGCAGAACCTGCTGGATCGGTTCCGCGCCACCAGCTGGCTGTCCCTGGACGCGCACACCTCGCTCACCAAGGAGCTGACCAAGGCGAGGACCGCGGAGGCGAAGGGCAAGGACGCCGAGGCGCTGCGCCAACTGCGGGAGTTCAAGGCTCTGGTCGGCGACCAGGCCCTGGTCCCGCGCGCCGACGTGCGCCAGGTCCTCACCCGCGACGCCGACAAGATGATCGAGGTGATCGGCTGACGGGTCGCTGATGCGGCTGCCCGTGGTGCCGGTGCATGCCTCCGGCACCATGGGCAGCCTCCGTGCGACGAGGTGGGCGACCGCTTCCTTGACGGCGGTCCGGAGCGCCACGCCAAGCAGCAGAACCCCCGATAACAAAAAAGGACCCCACGCACCCGGCGTGAGGCCCCACCCACCAACAATGGCAGGCCAAAACAGGGAAAGCCCCCGACCTACTGGTCGAGGGCCTCCCCCTACATAACGATTGTCCGGCGGTGACCTACTCTCCCACACCCTCCCGAGTGCAGTACCATCGGCGCAGAGAAGCTTAACTTCCGGGTTCGGAATGTAACCGGGTGTTTCCTTCCCGCCATAACCGCCGTAAC
>NZ_JADOGI010000155.1 GCF_015645445.1 Nonomuraea cypriaca
GGCGTGCCTAGAGGGCTGCCCAGGGCCGGCGTGGTGGAGAGTCTGCGACTGTCGGCCTTTCTCGTGCCACCGGGATTTCCGCATGCCGCCCCCGCTCGCGACGTCCTGCGCGCCCGAACACTGCTGGCGCGGCTCGAAGCCAGGTATGGCGGCCGCCCCGTTCTGGTGCGCCGTCCGAAGGGGCCGGCGCTGCTGGTGATGAACGGGCGCGACGCGTTGCGCGTCCTGTCGGAGGAGGCAGGCGCGTACACGCCCGCCGTCGAGGAGCGGCCGTCCGGCCTGCCGACGGACGTGCTGCGGCCGGCGTTCATCGAGGTCGCCAGGCAGGAGTCGGCGGCGCTGACCGACGGCGTCGTGGATCACGCCCGGCTGGACGCCTGCTGGCAGCGCGTGGCCAGGCGGTGCGTCTACGGCGCGGGCGCGGCCGGCGACGAGCAGCTCACCAAGCTGCTGGCGGGCATCACGCGGGCGGGAAGGCGGCGGTCCGGCCGGCGGCAGGAGATCCTCTCCGGCCGCTACGACGCCAGGATCATCGACCACCTGCGCCGAGCCGAGCCGGGCAGCCTGGCCGGCCTGATCGCGGAGACCTCGGACGGCGCCGAGTCACGCGGGCTCATGCAGGCGGCGTTCTGGCTGATGGGGCTGGGCGTGGCGGCGGCGGGGCTGATGCGGACCCTGGCCCTGCTCGCCGCCCACCCGGCCCACCGCAAGGCGGCCCGCACCGACGCCGACCACCTGCGTGCCTGCCTGCGCGAGGCGCAGCGCCTGTGGCCGCCGGTCCCGGCCCTGTCCCGGGTCAGCACCGAGGACACCACCTGGTACGGCGCCACCCTGCCCGCCGGCACCACCGTCCTCGTCCCGATCGCCGCGCACCAGCGCAGCCCGCGCCTGCCGTACGCGAACACGTTCGCCCCCGAGATCTGGCTGAACGGCACCGCAGCCGGCGAGTGGTGGGCCCGGCCGGGATGCGACGGAGTGCACCTGACGCTCGCGGTCGGCGTGGCCTTCCTCGGCGGCATCCTGCGGACCGCCCGCCCCAAGCCGGTCGGGCGGACGCTCTCGCCGCACCGCCCGCTGCCGTACACGCTCGACGTCTCACGGCTGCGCGTGACGATGCGCCCCGCGCGTCCGTCGCGCTGCGGCTAGCCCGCCTCGCCGCACGCCGGTCCCGCACGTCTGTCGCGCCGCGGCCAGCCCGCCCCGAGCCTGATGCCTGGTCGGGTTCACTCGCCAGCGAGGAAGCCCTTCCTCCGTTAGAGTCTGGGGTACAAACGGGATGCCGAGCGGCGGAACGGTTCGGCTTGCTGCAGGGGTGGGAGCCGATCGGAGGAACGGTTCGGGTTGAGACGGGATGACGACGGCGAGAGGACGGCGACGTTGGGGCGCTCCGCAGGCACTCCGCTGAAGCCGGAGGATCCGCCGGCGATCGGCCCCTACGAGCTGATCAGCCGTCTCGGCTCCGGCGGCATGGGAGTGGTCTACCTCGCCAAGGCCGCCGACGGCTCGCGGGTGGCGCTCAAGGCGATCCGCCGCGACTTCACCGCCGACCCGGTCTACCGCGCGCGCTTCCACGAAGAGGTGTCCAACGCGCGCAAGGTGGCCTCGTTCTGCACCGCCCGGGTGCTCGACCACGGCGAGGACCACGGCGTCCTCTACCTCGTCACCGAGTACATCGACGGCATCTCGCTCGAGGACCACCTGATCGAGCACGGCTCCCTGTCGCCGTCCGTGCTGCACTCGGCGGCCGTCGGCGTGGCCGCGGCGCTGACCGCGATCCACGCGGCGGGGCTGGTGCACCGCGACCTCAAACCCGCCAACGTGATGCTCACGCTGGCCGGTCCCCGGGTGATCGACTTCGGGCTGGCGCGCTCGACGCACGTGGACTCCCGGCACACCAACGCCGGCATGGTGATGGGCACGCCCGGATGGATCGCTCCCGAACAGGTCTTCGAGGGGCGTACGAGCCCGGCGGGCGACGTGTTCGCCTGGGGGTCCCTGATCGCGTACGCGGGGCTGGGCGGGCATCCGTTCGGCGAGGGGGACGCGTACGTGATGGCGGCCAGGGCCCGTACGGCGCCGCCGGATCTGCGGGGGCTGCCCGCACCCCTCGACCGGCTGGTCGCGGCGGCCATCCACCCCGACCCGGCGCGCCGGCCCGCCGCCCGGCAGCTGCTGCTCGAACTCGTCGGGGCGGCCGACGAGCCGGCCGCGCAGCTCGCCGCCACCAAGCACCTGACGAACGCGTGGAACCCCTCCGACCTTCCGCCGCTGCACCGCGTGCCGCCCCCGCCGGACCGTGCCGGACCCGCCCCAGGGAGCCCGCCGCGTTCCGTGCACGCCCAGGCGCGCGGCCCGCAGGCGCCGCCCAGGGCCGAACGGGCCGGACCCGTCCAGGGAACTCCGGGCCGGGCCCCGCAGCCACCGCCCGCCGAGCGTACGGGCCCGCGGCCGGGCACGAGCCGGGCACCGCACCCGGAACGGACAGGACCGGTCCCGGGGGCCGGCGTACCAGGTCCCGGGCGCGGAACGCCGGCGCCGCATCCCGAACGCACCGGCCCGATGCCCGGCGGACGCGCCCCGAGTCCCGAGCGGACCGGCCCGATGCCCGGCGGGCGCACCGGGCGTCCCGAGCGGACCGGGCGGGCGCCGCTTCCTCACCAGGCAGGGCAGGGGCCACTCCCCCAGCAGGCGGGGCAGGCGCCGCTCTCCCATCACGTCACGGGGCAGGGGCCGCTGCCCGGCTACCGTCCCGCCCCGCGCAAGCGCGGCGTGTTCACCGGCTGCCTGACCGCGCTGGTGATCGTGGCCGTGCTGATGGTGCTGCTGGTGGCGGTGCTGACGTGGCTGTCCCGCTCACCGGCGCGCGGCGACGACGGCCCCGTGCAGGACGGCAAGCTGAGGTTCGCGGTGACGAGCACCAGGTGCCCCGAACCGGCGAAGGCCGCGGCGCGGCGCAGCTGCCAGATCGGGGTACGCGTCAGCAACCTCGGCCAGGAGGCCAGGGTCCTCTACCCGGACCAGCAGAAGCTCATCGACGAGGACGACGCGCTGCACGGCGGCACCAAGCTGCTCGACAAGGGCGGCAAGGAGATCACGCCGATCCGCATCGAGCCGGGCGCGTCCTTCACCGGCACGCTGGTGTTCGAGCTGCCGGAGGGCCTCGCGCCCGTGGGCCTGGAGGTGCACGACTCCGCCCTGAGCGCCGGAGCGCGCCTCACCCTCGGCTGAGGCTCAGTACCCCTGCGCCGGCGAGACCCGGCCCTCCAGCGGGACGCCGTCGTGGAAGCGGCGCACGTTGGAGGTGACCCGCTCGGCCAGGCCGCGCCAGTATGCCGAGCGCGGGTTGGCGCTGTGCGGGGTGATGAGGACGTTGCCCATGGACCACAGCGGATGCCCTGCAGGCAGCGGCTCCGGGTCGGTGACGTCGAGGGCCGCGCCGCCGATGCGGCCCGCGCGCACCGCCTCCACCAGGTCGTCCGTCACCACGAGGCCGCCCCTGGCGACGTTGACCAGCCAGGCGTCCTGGCGCATGAGGGCGAACTCGCGCGCGCCGAGCATCCCCTTGGTCCCCGGCGTGGCGGGGGCGGCGACGACCACGTAGCCGGTCTCTGGCAGCGCCTCACGGTAGCGGGCGCGCGGGACGACCCGAGCGGCCCCGGGCACCTCACCGCGGTCGCTGACCGCCACCACCGTGCAGCGGAACGGCTCCAGCAGCCGGATCAGCGCCTGCCCGATGCCGCCGGAGCCGACGATCGCGACCGTCGAGCCCGCGAACTCCCTGGACAGGTTCGGCCCCCACTCCGGCGCCCTGGCCAGCCGGTGCAGCCCGCGGGCCGCCGCCAGCATCAGGGCCAGCGCGTGCTCGGCCACGGCGGGCCCGTAGGACCCGGTGGCGGCGGTGAAGACGGGATGCTCGGTGATGACCCCGGCGTCTGTCCACCGCTCGACGCCCGCGTGCGGCAGCTGTACCCAGCGGATGCCGCCGTGGATCATCGACCGCACCTCGTCGGGGTCGTCGTCGCCGTAGTAGACGATCGCCTCGGCCTGCTCCAGCGGCACGACCCGGCCGCCCGCCCGGCGCACGGCGTCGATGAGGACGGGCACGGGCTCAGGGCCGACGTACACGGCGACGGTCATCGCGAGACCTCCAGCAAGCCCAGGTCCGCGGCGATCACGTCGGCGCACCCGCGAACCGCGGGCACGAGTTCCCCGGCCGCGAGCGAGCGGCCGGGGCCGTCGACCACCTGTCCGCGCAGGTCCCGTAGCTCCACGCCGATCCCCTGTTCTCTCGTGCTCAACGGGCGCCGGCGAGCTTGGCCAGCAGCGCGGTGACCCGCTCGCCTGCGGCATGGGCCCCGCCCGAGGTCAGCGCCGACCCCATGCCGCAGGCGACGGCGCCGGCCGCGATCCAGTCCGGCGCGTTGTCGATGGTCACCCCTCCGGTGGGGATCGCCGGGACCTGCGGCAGCGCGGCACGCACGTCACGGAGCCAGGACGGCGACACGGCGGACGCGGGGAAGATCTTGACCGCGTCCGCGCCCTCCTCCAGAGCCCGCACGATCTCGGTCGGGGTGGCCACGCCGGGGAAGACCGGCACGCCGTAGCGGTGGCCGGTGCGGATCACCTCGGGATGGAGGTTCGGTGAGACCAGGAAACGCGCGCCAGACTCGACCGCGGCGCGGGCCGCGGCGGCGTCGAGCACGGTGCCGGCGCCGATGAGCGCGGCGGGCCGCTGCTCGGTGAGCCGCGCGACGGCGCTGAGCGCGCGCGGCGTGGTGAGCGCCACCTCCACGGCGTTCAGCCCGGCGTCCAGCACGGCCTCCGCGGCGGCCACCGCCTCGGCGGGCCCTGCGCTCCTGACGATCCCGAACACCCGCTGCCCGGTGACGGCCTGGACGATCTCCCAGCGGTACATGACTGCCCTTCCAACGGTGAACGGTCTCTCCGGCCGCGCGCAAACGAATCAGCTTGATCTTCCCAAACGGTACTATCAAAGCATCTTTCGCCCGTACGGCGGTGCGGGTTACCCGCCGGCCCGGCCGAGGAGCAGGGAGCGCGTGATCGGGGACTCGTGGGTGCCGGCGACCGTGCAGGCGTGCGCCCCGGCCGCCGACCCCAGATGTACGCAGTCCTCCAGCGGCCTGCCGGTCAGCGTGCCGTACAGGAAGCCGGACACGAAGGCGTCGCCGGCGCCGTTGCTGTCGGCGACGGGGCCGGGCAGCGGCGCGGCCGGGAAAGGCCGCACGTCGTCGCGGTCGCGGGTCAGGACGAGGCAGCCGTCGGCGCCGCGCGTGCACACGACCGTGTGGGCACGTCCGCGCGCGAGGACGTCGCGCATGGCGGCGGCCGGGTCGCGAAGGGCGGCGGCCGACATGAACACCAGGTCGGACCGGTAGGCGAAGTCCTTGTGGTAGTCGTCGGCGCCGTCCCAGTCGTGCAGGTCCGTGGAGACGGGCAGGCCGTCCAGGTCCGGGTAGACATGGCGGCAGAAGTCCATGATCGACAGATGGACGTGCCTGGCGCGGACGTTCGCGTAGAGCTCGCGGGGCAGGCGCTCGCCGGGGGTGGCCTTGGCGTCGTAGAACGAGGTGCGGCGGCCGTCCGGGCCCACGAGCAGAACGCTGCGCCGGGTGCCCGCCTCGGCGCGGCCCCAGGCGCAGTCGACGTCGCGCAGCGCGTGGCGGATCAGCGCGCCCTGCGGGTCGTCGCCGATGAGGTCGGCGAACGTCACCGCCAGCCCCAGCGCGTGGCAGCCCAGCGCGACGCCGGCGCCGGTGTTGCCGACGCGGTCGGCGACCGGCGGCACCTGGTAGGTGTCGCGGTACGGCAGCGGCAGCTCGGGCACGTAGACCGTCGTGTCGACGCCGGCGCCGCCGAGGACCAGGATGTCGCGCGTCACCGGTTGACCAGCGGGCCGGAGCCGGTGGAGCCGCGGACGACCAGCTCCGGCTGGAAGATCAGCTCGACGTGCTTGGCGGGCGCGCCGTTGACCTCTTCGAGCAGCGTCTGCACCGCGGCCGAGGCCATCGCGCCGATCGGCTTGCGTACGGTGGTCAGCGGCGGATCGGTGAACGCGATCAGCGGCGAGTCGTCGAACCCGACCACGGACACCTCCCCCGGCACCGCCATCCCCTTCTCCCTGCAGGCGCGGATCGCGCCCAGCGCCATGAGGTCGCTCGCGCAGATGATGCCGGTGCAGCCGCGCGCGAGCAGTTGCGCGGCGGCCGCCTGGCCGCCCTCGACCGAGAACAGCGAGTGCGCGATCAGGTCGTCGACCTCGGTCGCGCCGAGCAGTTGCGCCATGGCCTGCTTGTAGCCCTCGATCTTCCTGATCACCGGCACGAACCTGCGCGGCCCCAGCGCCAGCCCGATGCTCTCGTGACCGAGGTCGACCAGGTGCTGCACGGCCAGCCGCGCGGACAGCCGGTCGTCGGGCGAGATGAACGGCGCGTCGATGTGCTCGCTGTAGCCGTCGACCAGCACGATCGGCAGCCCCCGGTCGGTGAGCCGGGTGTAGCGGTCCATGCGGGCGGTCGTGTCGGCGTGCAGGCCGGACACGAACACGATGCCGCTCACCCCCCGGTCGACCAGCAACTCGGTGAACTCGTCCTCGGGTGCGCCGCCGGGGAGCTGGGTGCACAACACGGGGGTGTAGCCGTGCTGGGTGAGCGCCTTCTCGATGGCCTGCGCGAAGGCGGGGAAGATGGGGTTGTCGAGCTCGGGCGTCACCAGGCCGATCAGGCCGTTGCTGCGTTGCCGCAGGCGGGGCGGGCGCTCGTAGCCCATGAGGTCGAGGGCGGCCATGACCGCCTGGCGGGTGGCGGCCGAGACACCCGGTTTCCCGTTGAGCACCCGGCTGACCGTGGCCTCACTCACCCCGGCCTGGGCGGCGATGTCGGCAAGGCGAGCGTGACCGTTCATGGCTGACACTTTACTTTCCACCAGGCCGCGGAATCCGCTGCTCCAGGCTCATCCGAGGCCAGGAGCAGCTCCCCCTCGACGCCGAAGTCCACGGGGGTCTCCGTGAGGTTGACAGTGCACAGGAAACCGCCCCGGGAGAACACGAGCGTGCCCTCAGGAGAGTCGTGCCACGTCAGATCTCCCTCGAACGCGCGCCGCAGCCGCAGCGCCGTCCGATACAGCTCCAGCGTCGAGCCTGGCACGCCCTCCTGCGCCGCCACACTCAGCCCCGCCCAGTCCGCCGGGATCGGCAACCACGGGTCGAGCCAGCCGGACTCACGCGTCCAGGGCAGCGGGACCCGGCAGCCGTCGCGGCCGCTGCCCGGATCGCGCAGCCGCTGCGGGTCCCTGCACAGTTCCTCGGGCAGCTCGACCTCCGGCAGGCCCAGCTCCTCGCCCTGGTAGACGTAGGCCGAACCGGGCAGCGCGAGCGTCAGCAGCGCGGCGGCGCGGGCCCTGGCCAGGCTGCCGTAGCGGGTGACGTGCCGCTTGACGTCGTGGTTGGACAGCACCCAGGTGGTCGGCGCGCCCACGGACGTGGCCGTGGCCAGCGAGGAGTCGATCACCTCGCGCAGCGCGGCGGCGTCCCACGGGGTGAACAGGTAGTGGAAGTTGAACGCCTGGTGCAACTCGTCCGGGCGGACGTACCTGGCCAGCCGCTCGGGCGTCGGCGCCCACGCCTCGGCCACGCCGATGCGCTCGCCCGGATAGGAGTCGAGCACCCGCCGCCACGAGCGGTGGATGTCGTGGACGCCGTCGTTGTCGAAGAACGGCACCGGCTCGTTGCCGACCATCCTGGCCTGGTTGCCGCGCCCGATGTCGGGCAGGCCGGGCGGCTTGACCATGCCGTGCGCCACGTCCACGCGGAAGCCGTCGACGCCCAGATCCAGCCAGAAACGCAGGATCGACTCGAACTCGCCGCGCACCTCGGTGTCGTCCCAGTTGAGGTCCGGCTGGGTGGGGTCGAACAGATGGAGGTACCACTGCCCGTCCGCGACCCGCGTCCACGCCGGGCCACCGAAGATCGACTCCCAGTCGTTGGGCCGGTCGCGGAAGATGTAGCGATCACGTCGCTCGCCGCGCAACGCCTGCTGGAACCAGGGATGGGCGGAGGAGGTGTGGTTGGGCACGATGTCGACGATCACCCGCAGGCCGTGCCCGTGCGCCTCGTCGATGAGCGCCTTGGCGTCCGCGAGCGTGCCGAACAGCGGGTCGACGTCGCGGTGGTCGGTCACGTCGTAGCCGAAGTCGGTCATCGGGGAGGTGTAGAACGGCGTCAGCCAGACGGCGTCCACGCCCAGACCGGCGAGATAGGGCAGCCGATCGCGAACGCCTATCAGGTCGCCGACACCATCGCCGTCGCCGTCAGCGAAGCTGCGCACGTAAACCTGGTAGATAACGGCGTTCCGCCACCACGCGGTCATGGTCTCCCCCCGAGTGTTTCGACCATGAAATCCCTTTCCGCAAGTTTACGCAAGCCCTTCCAGAATTCCCGATCCGGAAATTCAGCACTACGGCCCCCCAAAACCCCCAGCCCGAAACGCCTGCAAGCGAGATTCTTTATGTCAAGGGTGGACATGTTGGGTTAAGGCGCGATGTACTACCTCATCAATCAGCAGCCTCGTCACAGGTGACACGCGCGCAAGGTGTGAGCCCATGAGCTCCGTCGTTCTCGACAAAGTGACCAAGGTCTATCCGGGCGACTACCTCGCAGTCGACCGGCTGAGCCTGCGGGCGGAAGACGGCGAGTTCCTCGTCCTCCTCGGCCCTTCCGGATGTGGCAAGTCCACCCTGCTCCGCATGATCGCGGGTTTGGAGGAGATCACCGAAGGGGACCTCTGGCTGGACGGCCAGATGGCCAACCATCTGGCCCCGCGCGACCGCGACGTGGCCATGGTGTTCCAGAACGGCGCCCTATACCCGCACCGCACCGTGCGGGGGAACATCGCCTTCCCCCTGGAGATCGCCAAGTCCGACCCGGCGATGGTACGCGAACGCGTCACCGAGCTGTCCAAGGTCCTGCACATCAACGAGACGCTCGATCGGCGGCCTGGGACACTCTCCGGCGGCCAGCGGCAACGCGTCGCGATGGGAAGGGCCATCGTCCGGCAGCCCAGGTTATTTCTCATGGACGAGCCGCTGTCGAACCTCGACGCCGGCATGCGCACCGAACTCCGCATGGAGATCTCGGCGCTGGTGCGCTCGCTCGGCGTCACCACGATCTACGTGACCCACGACCAGGTGGAGGCCCTGACGCTGGCCGACAGGATAGCGATCCTGAATCGCGGAGTCCTGCAGGACGTCGGAACTCCGGCCCAGATTTACAACGATCCAGCGACGGCCTTCGTGGCGGCCTTCCTCAACTCCCAGCAGTTGAACCTGTTGGCGGCCCATGTCAGGACGCCGCAGAACCAGTACGTCATGCTCGATTTCGGCCCGCATCAGGTCACGCTGCCCTGGAGCGATCCCAGGGCGTACGCCATCTCCCAGCACACCGGCGGGCAGGTCCTGGTGGGCATGCGGCCGGACGGGCTGGCTCCGGTGCAGGAGTCGTACGAGGGGCCGTCGTTCTTCGGGCGGGTGCGGGCGCTGGAGTACCACGGACACGAGTGGCTGGCGTACCTGGAGTGCGGGATGCCTGCCGTGCCGGTGCCCGAGCCGCCCGACCCGCGCGCACGGGTCAACGGCACGGCCAACGGGTCAGGGAAGCTGTCGGGGCTGGTGCGGCGGATGTTCGCCGGGCACCGCGAGGAGCCGCAGGATCAGGAGCAGGTCGGGCAGCACCCGAACAGCGGCATCCACCGCCGCTCCGACCTGATCATCCGGCTCGGCAACCGGCCCATCTGGCGCGCGGGGGACGCGGCCAAGGTCGCGGTCGATCTCTCCCGTCTCATGGTCTTCACCGTCGACGGCGCCAGGATCGACCCTCCCCGCCGCTGAGCCCCGCCTTTCCCGCGGCACACTGCCCCGACGCCCGTCCGGGTCAGTCGTGGCGCGGGAGGCCGGAGATCTCGTGGTCCGCGTGGAACAACACCTCCGCGATCACCGCCCGTACGTGGGAGTCCCGCGCGCGGTAGAGCACGCGCCGGCCCTCCCTCCGGGTGTTCACCAGGCCCGCCAGCCTGAGCTTGGCCAGGTGCTGTGACACCGACGGGCGCGCGGCGCCGATGGCCTGCGCCAGGGAGCTCACGCGGCCGCTCTGATCGGGTTCGCCGGGAACGAGTGGGTCGCCCGTTACCGCATCAAGGTCGGCAGGGAGATCGGCTCGGCCGCGCTGGTGGCCGACGGCCTGCATGCCAGGGCCGACGGCTTCACCTCGCTGGCCGTGCTGCTCGGCGCGGGCGGGGCCGCGCTCGGCTTCCCGATCGCCGACCCTATCGTCGGGCTGCTCATCACCGTCGCCATCTGCTTCGTCCTGCGCGACGCCGCCCGCGAGATCTACCACCGCCTCATGGACGCCGTCGACCCCGGTCTGGTGGACGCCGCGGAACGCATCCTGGCCACGGTGGAGGGCGTCCGGCACGTCGGCTCCGTACGGCTGCGCTGGATCGGCCACGCGCTGCACGCCGAGGTGGAGATCATCGTGGCCCACGACATGTCGGTGATCGACGCGCACGCGGTCGCGGTGGCGGCCGAGCACCGGCTCATCCACGACCTGCCGCGGCTGCGGGCCGCCACCGTCCACACCGACCCGGACGGTCCGGACGGCGCCGACCACCACGCCTCCCTGGCCGGCCACCGCCCGGCCTGAAGAACCGGCCCGAAGAACCGGCCCGATCAACCGGCGGGAACCGGCCGGAAAAAAGGTGCCCCGGCATCACATGGCCGTTACCGGTATGTTGGGGCGGATGTCAGCCGCCGCCCTCCCCGCGCCGCCCGCCATGCCCGCCCCGGCCACGCGGCTGGCCTGGCTTGACGCCCTGCGGGGGATCGGCTCGCTCGCGGTGGTGGGCGAGCACATGCTGCCGTGGTTCCTGCCGGAGCTCAGACCATTCTGGTTCAATCTGGGCATCTACGGGATTCTGGTGTTCTTCCTGGTCAGCGGCTACATCATCCCCGTCTCCCTGGAACGCCACGGCGACGTGCGGGCGTTCTGGGTCAGCCGGATCTTCCGCCTCTACCCGCTCTACCTCAGCGTGATCGTCGTGATGCTGGCCGTGTCCTGGTGGGTGCCGGTGCGCGAGGCGGTGCCCCGCGACGGGAGCGCGGTGGCGGCGCACGCCACCATGCTGCTCGACGTCGTCAGTGTGGGCGGTGTGGCGGACACGATGTGGACGCTGTCGTACGAGATGGTGTTCTACCTGCTGGTCACGGCGCTGTTCCTGATCGGGGCGCACGAGCGCAGCGGGTCGCTGTCGGTGCTGTTCGCGGCCGGGGCCGTGGTCGTGGGGCTGGTGGCGTCCGGGGCCGTGCTGGTGGGGGTGTGGCCGGCGTACGTGTCCTGCGCGGTGTTCGTGGTGGGGCTGGCGTGCGTCATGGGAGGGCGGCTGCGCACGTTCTGCGCGTGTGCGCTCGGCGTGATGGCGGTGGTGTTGCTGGCGTTCAGCAGCCGGGTGCCGTGGCTGGGCATCGCGGTGGTCGCGGTCATGTTCGCGGGCACGGCGATCCACCGGTGGGAGCGCGGCGCGGGGCCGCTGTGGCCGGTCGCGGTGACGACGGCGCTCGTCGTGATCGCGCCCGTGTGGGCCATCGAGAGCGGCTGGTGGTGGGTGCGGGCCGACGTGTGGCTGACCACGATCGCGCTGGCCGGGGCCACGTTCGCGGGCGGGATGCTGCTGCGCGGGCGGCGGGTGCCCAGGGTGCTCGTCTGGCTGGGCCTCATAAGCTACTCGCTCTACCTGGTGCATCATCCGCTGCTGAAGTATTTCGTGGCGGTCAGCGGTGATCTGCGGGCGGCTGAGGTGCCGTACCAGCTCGTCATGATCGCGCTGGCCATGGCGCTGATGCTGGGCCTGAGCGCCCTGACCTACCGCTATGTCGAGAAGCCCATGCAGCAGCTGGGGCGCCGCGTCTCGGACCGCGGCCGCCGCCACAGGCCCGGGAGCGGGATGGCCGGACGGCCCCCGCGCCACGACGAGGTCCTCGGCCATGAGGAACGCCAGGTGCCCGGCGGCGTGCGCCACGGCGACACAGTGGGGTGACGGCTCCGCTCCAGGAGCGACGCCGAATGTCGGTGCCCATCGTCTCGACCATGACCACGTGTCTGCCGGCTACTGACAATCATGTGCAAGTACGTCCTTCAGGCATATGTGTTCCGCTCTTGAACGGCTCGGCGGACCCGGCTGTAGTCGATGGGTGAGAGAGAGGCCGACACCCATGCCCGGTTTGCTGGTGCTGATGGGGTCGGGCGAGACGAGCCCGACCATGGTCGAGATCCACCGCGCCGCGGCGCGGGCGTTGCGCGCGGGGGCGCGGGCCGTGCTGCTCGACACCCCGTACGCGTTCCAGGAGAACCGGGCCGACATCTCCGCGCGGGCCCGCCGCTACTTCGCGCGCAGCGTCGGCCTGGAGGTCGAGGTGGCCACCGGGATCACCGGCGCCGACTGGGTCTTCTCCGGCCCCGGCAGCCCTACCTACGCGCTGGACCGGTGGGCGGGCTCCGGCGTGGCCGGCGACCTGCGTGCCCGCGTCCGCGCGCGCGAGGGGGTGACCGTACTGGCCTCGGCGGCGGCCTGCACGGCGGGGCTGGCCACCGTACCGGTCTACGAGATCTACAAGGTGGGCGCCGACCCGCACTGGCGCCCGGGCCTCGACCTGCTGGAGCCGCTCGGCCTGCGGGCGGTGCTCATCCCCCACTTCGACAACACCGAGGGCGGCACCCACGACACCCGCTACTGCTACCTGGGCGAGCGCCGGCTGTCGCGCATGGAGCGGGAGTTGCCGCCCGGCACGGCGGTGCTGGGCCTCGACGAGCACACCGCGCTGACCATCGACCTGGAGAGCGAGATGGTACGGGTGGCGGGCCGGGGCGGGCTGACCGTCCGGCGGGGCGGCTCGTTCGCGGTCCTGCCCGCGGGCACGTGTACCGACCTCGCCGAGATCCGCCGCCTGGCCGCCGGCGGAGCCGCCGCGCCCGCGCCCGCCACCGCCGCTGATTCCGCCGGGCCGGCGTCCGCGTCCGCCGCTGATTCCGCTGCCCCGGCGTCCGCGCTCGCCGGGGCGACGCTGGAGGAGACGATCCAGTCGTGCGAGAAGCTGTTCAGGTCCGCCGTCGCCAAGCCCGACATGGTGGCGGCCGCGCGGAGTGTGCTCGAACTGGAAGCGGAGATGGTCAAGTGGGCCGCCGACACCGAGGAGGACGCCGGCGGGGTCGACCAGGCCAGGGAGCTGATGCGGTTGCTGATCGCCCGGCTCGGCGAGTTGGCCGCGACGGCGAGCGTACGCTCACTGAGCCTCCCCGCGCTGGTCGACCCGCTGCTCGGGCTCCGCGAGGGACTGCGGAACGAGGGCCGTTACGACCTCGCCGACGCCCTGCGCGCGGCCCTCCTCCAGGCGGGCGTCGTGGTGGAGGACACCCCGGACGGCCCCCGCTGGACCCTCACTTCCTGAGGAGCGCGCGGTGACCTCGCTTTCCGTCAAGTGACGCTACTCTGTCACTCAACGTGCTCACATGACTCACCGTCGTGACGGGTGCGAGACTCGAACAGGTCTCGTTCGACCCCGCCGTGCTGGCTGGGCGTGGGTAGTGGCCGTTACCAGCCGAGCTTGCCCTTGCCGGAGATGAGGGCGCGGGCGATGACCATGCGCTGTACGTCGTTCGTGCCCTCCCCGATGGCCATCAGCGGCGCGTCCCTGTAGAGGCGCTCCACCACGAACTCCTGGGAGTATCCGTAGCCGCCGTGGATCCGCATGGACTCCAGGGACGCGCGGAGCGCCACCTCGGAGGCGAAGTACTTCGCCATGCCCGCCTCCATGTCCACCCGCTTGCCGCCGTCGGCCTGGGCGGCCGCCCAGTACGTGAGCAGCCGCGCCGCCTGGATCTCGGTCGCCAGGTCGGCCAGCTTGAGCTGGATGGCCTGGAACTCGGCGATGGGCTGCCCGAACGCGGTTCGTTCCCTGGCGTAGGCGAGCGCGGCGTCGTACGCGGCCTGGGCGACCCCGACGGCGCGGGCGGCGATGTTGATGCGGCCCAGCTCCAGCCCGCCGAGCACCTGCTGCAGGCCGCGCCCCTCGACGCCGCCGAGCACGGCGGAGACGGGCACGCGCACCTCGTCCAGCGTCACCTCGCACGTCTCCGTGCCCTTGTAGCCCAGCTTGGGCAGGTCGCGGCCGACGCTGAAACCGTCCAGGGCCGGGTCGACGAGCAGCACCGACATGCCCTTGTGCGCGGGCTCGGTGATCGAGGTCTTGACGAGGACGGGCAGCGGGTCGGCGTGGCGGGCATTGGTGATCCACGTCTTGGTGCCGCTCACGACGTAGACGTCTCCGTCGCGTACGGCGCGCGTCCGGATGCCCTGCAGGTCCGTGCCCGCTCCCGGCTCGGTGAGCGCGATCGCGGTCCTGCGGACACCGCCGGCCAGGTCAGGAAGGTAATGGCGCTTCTGCTCGTCGGTCCCGTGGCGGGCGATCATCCAGCAGGCCAGCGAGTGTGAGCCGATCGTGCCCGCCACGCCCATCCAGCCGCGCGCGATCTCCTCGAAGACCAGCGCGAACGACACCATGTCGGCCCCCATCCCGCCGTACTCCTCGGGCACCGACAGGCCGAACAGCCCCATCTGCTTCATCTTCTCGATGATCTCGGTGGGATACCGGCCGGCGTGCTCCCACTCGATGGCCACCGGCAGGATCTCCTTCTCCACGAAGGCGCGCAGGATCTCACGGAAGGCCTTCTGCTCGGGCGTCAGCTCGAAATCCATGTACTCAAACCCCTCAGAGCGGACCGGTCTTGGCCTGTGGGAAGTAGTCCTTGTCGTGCGGGGCGTCGCGTTTGTACACCATGACGGTCCGCGTCCACGACATGATCTCGTCGCCGTCCTGGTTGAGCCCGCGCGTGTAGCACGTGACGATCCCCGCGTACGGCCGCGACTTCGACTCCCGTTTCGCGGTCACCTTCGACTCGGCGTAGACGGTGTCGCCCACGAACACGGGGTGGGTGAGCTTGATGCCGTCCCACCCGAGGTTCATGATCGCGTGCTGGCTGACGTCGATGACCGACAGGCCGAGCACGATGGCCACGGTGAGCCCGGAGTTCACGATGATCTTGCCGGTGGGGGCCTTGGCGGCGAGGTGGGCGTTGAAGTGGTTCTGGTTCGTGTTCATGGTCAGGAGGGTGAACCAGGTGTTGTCCGCCTCGCTGATCGTCCGGCCCAGGGGATGCCGGTAGACGTCCCCGACGGTGAAGTCCTCGTAGTAACGGCCGATGCTCGGCTCGTGAACGGTCACAGCGCGGCTCCTGTTCACATCCGCAGACCGTTCACGTTAGTGATCTGATGTTTCGCCGGTCAATCTCGCGTACCCAAAACCGGGGCCAAGGCTAGGATCGGGCGGCCAGCTTGGAGACCACGTCCACGATGCGGGCGGCACGTTCCACCTCCGCCCGGTGGAACACCGGGCCCTCCGCGCGGGCCACCACGAGGTGCAGGCCCTGCTTCAGCACGGGCAGCAACATCAGGCGCAGTTCCTTGAAGTCCCTGGTGACGGCGCGCGGCGGCGGTTCCGGCAGGTCGAACTCGGCGGGCGCGGCCAGGGAGGCATGCTGCACGACGCCGTCGGCCACCGCCAGCGACCACTCCGCGCCGCACAACCCGGGCAGGGCGTCCACCAGCGTGGCGAAGCCGCGCCCCGGCTCGGCCGCGACGTGCATGAGCAAGTCGTAGTCCGGCGCCGAGCCCGGCACCTCCTTGGTGACCCATACCCCCTCGACCCGCACCCCAGGCATGGAGGACAGCTTCTCGCGTGCGTCGGACGGCGTCACCGGCCCCGGCCAGGACACGGTGAAATCGTCCACCGCCCGACCGGCCTCGCGTTCGAGCACCGTGACCTGCAGAATGTCCGCACCGAGCGCCCCCAGCGCCTTGGCCACCTGACCCAGACCACCCGGCCGGTCCGGCAGCGACACCCTCAGTCGCAGCAGCATTGCCGCCCCCTTTCCAGAGGCTCCCACAGTGCCGTGGAAAGGTTTCCAGCATGTTCCACAATTATGTCGTACATGCTGCGGTTATATCCAAGAATGCAGGGTTAAGTCCGAAATGTCGACAAAGGGGTGTTGTGGTTTTCCACAGGTAGTCGTACGGTCTCCCGCATGGTCCGGCCCTCGCGCCATTCCTAGCCTGATCAGCATGTTTCTGCTGAAAACCATGGCCGTGGCGCTGGCCTTGACGACCGTCTCCCCCGCCCACGACTCCCTTGAACGGCAAGCTGACGGGCGGCTCGTACGCCGACGCCATCAGGACCAGGATCCTGCGCCCGCTCGGGCTGCGGCACACGTACCTGCCGGGGCACGACACGTCGATGCCCAAGCCGTACGCCTGCGGGTACGCCACGTACCAGGGCAGGATCGTGGACGCCACCCGGGTGAACCCGTCGCTGGAGTACGGCGCGGGCGAGATGATCTCGACGACGGGCGACCTGGCCACGTTCTTCGACGCACTGCTGAGCGGCCGGCTCACCAGCAAGGCCGCGCTCGGCCAGATGCGCGCCACCCGCCCGGCCGGCGACGGCATGGGGTACGGCCTCGGCCTCCAGGAGTTCAAGCTGACCTGCGGCAAGAGCGTGTACGGGCACAGCGGCGGCACCTTCGGCTACCTCACGTACGCGCTGCGCTCGGACGAAGGCCGCACGCTCGTGCTCTCGGCGAACCCGTACCGGGGCGATCCCCCGGCCGACGCCCTCGACAAGGCCCTGACCAGCACGTTCTGCTGACCAGGGCCCTCACGAGGCCACGCGAGCCACCATCGGTCAGGCGAACACGTCCTGCTGGTAGCGGCCGTCCGCCTCCAGCCCGGCCAGCCAGTCCGCGCCGTCCCGCCCGGTCCTGTAGCGATGGATGTCGAGCAACGCCTGGCGCACCGCGGGCGCCATCCGCAGGCCGTCGCCGCAGACGTACACGTGGGCGCCCCGCACGAGGAGGTCCCACACCACGTCGGCGCGCGCGGCGACGGCGTCCTGGACGAACCGGTACGGATGCCCAGGCACGGCCGAGTAGGCGCGGTGCACGGTCACCTCGTCGCCGGTGCTCCAGGACGCGACCTCGCCGGCGTACAGCTCGTCGTGCTCGGGGTGGCGGCATCCGGTGAACACCTCGGCCCGCCCGCTCGCCCCGGTCAGCGCGCGCTCCTCGAGGAAGCCGCGCAGCGGGGCGAACCCGGTGCCTGGGCCGACGAGGATGACCGGCGTGGCCGGGTCCTCGGGGAGCCGGAACGGCGGCGCGGGCACTCGTACGTACCCGTAGAACACCTCGCCCGGCTGGAGCCCGGCCAGGTACGCCGAGCACATGCCCTGGTAGGTGCCCGTACCGGACCAGGCGGGCCCTTCGACGAGACCGACGGTGAGCCGGACGAGACCGGGGGCGGCCAGCGGCGAGGAGGAGACGGAGTAGTAGCGCGGCCTGACCGGCCCGGCCATCTCCAGGAACACCGGCAGCGGCAGCTCGATCGCCGGGAAGCGTTCGAGCAGGGCCAGCGGCGAGACGCGCTTGGCGAGGATCTCCTCGGCGTAGGCGGCGGTCAGCTCGCCGAGCTGGCGGCGTGTCCACGGGCAGGTGGTGTGGGCGGCCAGCGCCTCCAGGTCGGACCTGGTGGCCACCTCCTGCAGCTCGGCGAACTCGGTCAGCAGCAGGCCCGCCGTCACCGGCGTGTCCACGGGCAGGTGGGTGGCTCCGGCGGCGCGCAGCCGTACCACCTGGTCCCTGGGCACGCGCAGGCAGCGCAACGCCCACTCGACCAGCTCGGGGTCGTTCTTGGCGAAGACGGCCACGTGGTCGCCCGCCGCGTACGTGACGCCCTCGGGGAGCCTGGCCACGATCGAGCGCACGCCCGCGCGCGGCGCCTCCAGCGAGAAGTCCCAGAGCCCGGCCGGGTCGCCGGTCAGCTCCTCGTTGGAGACGACGGTCAGCGGGAAGGCCCGTTCGGAGACCACGGCGGGCCTGACCTCGGCCTCGCTGAGCACCTCCATCTCGTAGCGCGGCCCGGCACTGCCGGCGGCGGCGCTGTACTCCTCTGCCAGCGCCGCCCACAGCCGCGCCGTCCACGCGGACACGTCGCCGTCGAAGTCCCCGTCCGTGTCCGCCTCGCCCCGCTCGATCAGCGGCACCGCTCCCGCGGCCGTCAGCTTCTCGTACGCCCGCCGCGGAAAGTCCTGGTACGTCGGCCACTGCGTGTTGCCGCACCCCAGCACGGCCAGCCGGACCCCGGACAGGTCGGGCAGCGCGTCGAGCGCGTCGAGCGCGTCGAAGCGCTGGGCGTTGTCGGGGGCCTTGCCGTTGTAGGAGGAGGCGACCACGACGAGCAGCCCCTCGCGCGGCGGCGCCAGCTCGTCGAGCGTGGTCAGCGTGGTGGCGAACCCGGCCCGCCCGGCCCGTTCGGCCAGGCGCTCGGCGAGGTCGGCGCTGGTGCCGAGGTTGGAGCCGTACGCGACGGTGAGCGGAACGCCGGTGACGGCGAGGTCCTGCTGCCCGGTCTCCTCCTCCACCTGCGGCGCCGCGATGACGGCCCGCTCGTGCGCGCGCCGCCCGCGGACCCTGAGCGTGAACCCGTCCGGCTTGAGGGTGAGCGTCTGCTTGATCTTCATCCGGTAGACGTTCGGGTCGGACAGGGCGAAGCGCCGCAGGACCATCGCCAGCGCGAGCTTGGCCTCGGTGAGCGCGAACTGGCGGCCGATGCAGGCCCGCTCGCCGTTGCCGAACGGCTTGTACGCGCCAGGGTGGTGGCTCTGCCTGTTCTCCGGCAGCCAGCGGTCGATGTCGAACTCCTCCGGCCGCTCCCACGCCTTGGGACTGCGGTGCAGCGCCGGCAGCAGCACCGCCACCCCCTGCCCCTCGGCCAGGGGATAGCCGCCGATCGTGGTGGCCTCGATCGCGTTCACGGCGAACACCGGGATCGGCGACCAGAACCGCAGCGTCTCCTCCAGCACGCGGGAGACGACGTCGAGCTTCATGATCGCCTCGTACGAGGGCGGCTCGTCGCCCGGCAGCAGCCGGTCCACCTCGTCGTACGCGCGGGCCAGGGTATGCGGCTCGCGCAGCAGGTTGTACAGGGCGAAGGAGAGCAGGCCACTGGTGGTCTCGTGGCCGGCGATCAGAAAGGTGAGGACCTGGTCGCGGATGTTCTCGTCGGACAGGCGGGCGCCGCTCCGCGGGTCGGACGCCTCCAGCATGAGGCCGAGCAGGTCCTTGGCGCCGCCTCCGCCCCCGGCCCTGCGCTGCCTGATGACGTCGTCGACGAGCGCCCGCATGGTGGCGATGTCCCGCCGGTACGCCTCCTCGTGCCCGCGCTTGAGCCTGGTGACGAACGGGAGCTGCTGGTTGCGCAGCATGGCCTCGGTCAGCGCGCCGCCCATGGCCTTCAGGAACGGGTGCAACTCGGGCGAGTCGAAGGAGTGGAACCGGTAGCCGAACCCGGTGAGCGAGATCGTGTCCAGCGTCAGCCTGGTCATGTCGTCGGCGACGGGCAGGTCCTCCCCCTGGCGACCCGCCCACGACTCGACGAGCTGCTCGGCGACCTCGAGCATCTGCGGGTAGTACGCCTTCATCGAGCGCTGGCTGAAGGCGGGCATGAGGATGCGATGCGCGTGCCCCCACACCGGCTCGTGCAGCTCGGCCGTGAATAACCCGTCACCGGCGAAGTCGCGCACGATCGTCAGGGGCGGGTTGATGCGCTTGACGAACCGGCTCTCGTCGCACAGCTCCGCGACCAGGTCGGGGTCGTACGCCAGCACGACCGTGCGCCCGGCGATCTCGAGCTGGAAGATGCCCTCCTCGTACCTGGAGGCGACGCGGACGAAGTGCTCCACCGGCGAGTGAGAAGGGATCTGCAGCGTGTTGCCCACGATGGGCAGGCCCTGCGGGGCGGGGATACGCGCCATGGGTGCTCCCTATGTCAGCCATACACTGTATGGGGACTACCCTACGGCGTATGGCAGTGAGTGCGCGCAGGGGTGCGCCCCTGAGCATCGAAGAGATCTGCTCCACGGCGTTGCGACTCATGGACGAGGGCGGCGTGGCCGGCCTGTCCATGCGCAAGCTCGCCGCGGAGCTGAACGTCAATCCGATGTCGCTCTACCACCACGTGGACAGCAAGGAGGCGCTGCTCGCCCAGATCTGCGCCACGGCGGCGGAGCGGATGCCCCTGCCGCCGGACGACGGCACCCCGTGGCAGGCCCAGCTCAGGGCGCTGGCCCTGGCCTACCACCGGCACGCGCGGGAGCACCCTGCCATGTGGACCTATGTACAGAACCATCCGGAGATCGTCGCCGACCGGCGGATGAAGCTGTGGGAGGTGCTCTACCGCATCCTGCGGCTGGCCGGGGTGACGGAGGAGGAGCTGCACCGTACGGGGGACGTGTTGTACGCGTTCGTGTCGGGGTTCGTCATGGCCGAGATCCGGGGGCACCTGCCGGCCGATCGCGAGGGAATCGACCGCGACTTCGACACCGCCATCCACCTCATGATCCACGGCCTGGCGGGCTTCGGCCGCCAGGCCGCCCACCCGGACTGACGGGCCTGCCGAGGCAGGCCGCCGCCAGGCCCGCCGCCCGGGATGACGGTTACTCGCCGGCCGGGCTTCGGCGCAGGATCCAGCCGTTGCCGTCGAGATCGTTGAAGAACACGAAGGAGAGCTGCTCGGCCTGCTCCACGTCGGTCACAAGCATCGGCAGCGCTTCGAACCTCCACTCCACGGTCGTACTCCCTTCACCGGGCCTGTCGCGGCCCGTCGTGAAGGCGTCGATCGGGCGGCACCGGTATCGACGGCTTCCGCGGCGCCTTTCGCGGGCCGCCGCGGTTCAGGTGGCCGCCTCCCAGACGGACTCGAAGGCGGCTCCGGGGATTTCGGTCAGCTCCCAGATCTCCAGGGGCTGGTCGGTGAGGAAGCCGTGCTCGTCCTGCAGGTGGCGCCACCAGTAGCGGTGGGCGACGCGATCGGTGCCGACCTCGACCTGTCTGGTCGCCCAGTGCTCGCCGTCGCCCTCGACGCTCTCGAACAGCCAGACCCGGCCGTCCTCGTCGGCCAGGTGCCAGTAGTGGCGGGGGACGTCGGACTCGGCGAGCTGTCTCACCAGCGGCTGGCGAAGGTCTGAGAACACAAGGCCCCACTGTAGACACCGGCACCGTCAGGATCAGCCTTGGTACGCCCCCGCGTCCGGCGTGCCGGTCAGCGGCTTGCCCGCCATGTCCTTGGCGAAGGCCTTGCCGCCGTACCACGAGTGGGTGAGGGCGACGCCGCGGTCGAACACCGGCGAGCCGGTCCGCGGGCGCAGGTCGGTGCGGGAGGTGAACAGCGGATCCGCCTTGACCGACTTCGGCCCCAGCTTGAACCTGGCCGTCCGCGACTTGTACACGCCGCCGGCCTCGTCGGCCCCCTGGCCGTCCTCCCAGCCCGCCTCGCCGCCGACCAGTATCGCGTTGTTGCGCAGCTTCAGGATGGACGGGGAGCAGCCGTCGTGGCAGGACCAGCCGATGGTGTCCCTGGCGGGCAGGTAGACCGAGTTGTGCACGGCGATCGTGCCCTTGACCGGGCCGACGACGTGGCGCGAGCCGCGGGTGATGAGGAACGAGCCGCGGCTGCGGGTGGAGGTCACGACGTTGAAGGCGAAGATGTTGCCGGTGGCGGTCTTGCCCTTCCGCGCGCCGAGTTCGGTGAAGGTCTCGTTGTTCCTGGCGGTGTTGTGGGTGATCAGGTTGCGGTCGCCGTTGAAGATCTCGACGGCGGCCCCGTCGGTGCCGTAGTCCTTGCTCTTGGCGTAGCTGCCCATGATGGTGTTGCCGGTCACCACGTTGTCGTCGCCGTTGAGCAGCACGCCGAATGCGCCGGAGTCGTCGTCGCCGCCCTGGTCGTTGACGCTCATCCGGTTGTTGTCGGTCAGGATGCTGGCGCGGATGGTGTTGCGCGAGCCGGATGGCGTGACGTACACGCCGGTGACGTTGCGGTCGGCCTGCACGCCGCTCAGCTCGTTGTTGTCGCCGTCGATCTGGAAGCCGGCCCACCGGCAGCCGGAGGCCCGCAGACCGCTGACGCGCCAGTGGTTGCCGCTGATCATGACGCAGTCGTCGTCGCCGGTGCCGCTGATCTTGGGAAGCGTGCCTCTGCCGTGCGTTCTCACGACGATGGGCTGGGCCGCGGTGCCCTTGGCCGCGAGGGTGAGCGGACCGGTGAAGCTGCTGCCGCGCTTGAAGCTGATGGCGTCGCCCGGCTTGAGGTCGGCGGCGTTGACCATGTCGAGCGACTTCCACGGCGCTGCGGCGCTGGTGCCCTCCGCCGAGTCGTCTCCTGCCTTGGAGTCCACGTAGTACGTCGTCCCGGCCTTGGCGAGGGCCGCGGACGGCACTGCGGGGAGAAGGACAGCCGTGACGACTACGGAGAGCAACCTCATTCGAGCACACCACTATCTAGTTGATGTCGGACGGGGAAGTCGGCAGAGGCACCCTAGCGTGATCAGCGCGTGAGGCGCCAGACACGGAGCGAAGGTACATCGGCCGAAATCACGTCGCCGTCCTCGGTGGCGTGGACACCAAGGGCGATCTGGGGGCGAAGTTCCCTGAGTGACAGACAGTCACCGGCGGCGGGCCGTACTCGCGGCTCATGTTTCGGGGACGGCAGTGGTTTTGCAAGAATTGGAACGTCTTGCGAAAGAGCGTCAATCGGCCTGAATACCGCTCATACCCCTGTGACCTCATCAACGCCCATCGCGCGGGCGGCTGGTGAGATTTGCAACTTTCCGAAAGTTGCACTTGACCACTGTCCCCGATCGCGAAATCCTGCACCAGACATCACGGACATACCTGGGGGAACAGAACATGCTCGGCAACGACGACTGGTGGCGGGACGCCGTCGTGTACCAGGTCTACCCGCGAAGCTTCGCCGACGCGAACGGCGACGGCGTCGGGGACCTGGAAGGTGTGCGCGCCCGCCTGGGCTATCTCGCCGGCCTGGGCGTGGACGCCATCTGGCTGAGCCCGTTCTACACCTCCCCGATGGCCGACGGCGGCTACGACGTGGCCGACTACCGGGACGTGGACGCCATGTTCGGCACGCTCGGCGACTTCGACGCCCTCGTCGCCGACGCCCACGAGCAGGGCATCAGGGTCATCGTCGACCTGGTGCCGAACCACTCCTCCGACCAGCACGCGTGGTTCAAGGCCGGCCTGCGCGACAGGTACGTCTTCCGCGACCGCCCGAACGACTGGGAGTCGATCTTCGGCGGCCCGGCGTGGACGCAGGTCGCGGACGGGCAGTGGTACCTCCACCTGTTCGCGCCCGAGCAGCCTGACCTCAACTGGGACAACCCGGAGGTGCGCGCCGAGTTCCGTGACATCCTGCGCTTCTGGCTGGACCGGGGCGTGGACGGCTTCAGGGTCGACGTGGCGCACGGCATGATCAAGGCCGACGGGCTGCCCGACGTGGGGCCGAAGGAGGGCCGGCAGGCCGAGATGCTCGGCGACGAGCGGGTGCCGTACTTCGACCAGGACGGCGTGCACGACATCTACCGCGAGTGGCGCCCGATCCTCGACTCCTACCCCGGCGGGCGGATGGCCGTGGCCGAGGCGTGGGTGTCCTCGCCCGAGCGGCTGGCCCGCTACGTCGGGCCCGACGAGTTGCACCAGGCGTTCAACTTCGAGTTCATGATGGCGGACTTCCACGCCAAGTCGTTCCGCACGGTGATCGAGAAGTCGCTCAAAGAGGCCGAGCTGGTGGGCGCGCCGACCACCTGGGTGCTGTCGAACCACGACAAACCCCGCCACGTCACCCGCCACGGCGGCCTGGCCCGCGCCCGCGCGGCCACTCTGCTCATGCTGGCCCTGCCCGGCTCCGCCTACCTCTACAACGGCGAGGAGCTGGGCCTGCCCGAGGTCCTCGACCTGCCGGACGAGCTGCGCCAGGACCCGGCGTTCCTGCGCCGGGGCGAGAGCCGCGACGGCTGCCGGGTGCCGATCCCGTGGACCCGCGCCGACGGGTACGGCTGGCGCACCCCCTGGCTGCCGATCCCGGACTCGTGGGGGGCGCTGTCGGCTGAGGCCCAGGAGGACGACCCCGCCTCGACGCTCAACCTCTACCGCGCGGCGCTGAAGATCCGCAGGGAGCACCCTGCGCTCGGCGGCGGCTCGCTCACCTGGCTCGACTCCCCCAAGGACGTGCTGCTGATCGAGCGCGACCCCGGTCTGGTCGTGGCGCTCAACACGGGCGAGGAGCCGGTGCGCCTCGACCTGACCGGTGAGGTGCTGCTGTCCAGCGGCCCGCTGCCGGGCGACGGGACGATCCCGGCGGACACCGCCGTCTGGATTCAAAGCTGACCGTTGGGGGAATCTTTCCCTTTACGCTACATTTCACGGCAATCACTGTCGGTAATCTCAGACAGTGTTGTGGGCCAGGTCCCTGCGCGGACGCGTCACACTCATCGCGACGGTGATGGCGGCCCTCGTCCTCATCCCGGTGGGAGTGGCGGGGGTCGTGGTGACGCGGTCCGTGATCACGGCCGGCGTGTTCAGGGACACCAGGGACACCGCCGAGCGGATCGCGTACGAGATGCGCGCCGGCGCCCTGCCCCTGGGTGCGGCTATCCCCGTGCCCAACCCGTCGGTCGACCTCATCCAGATCACCGACGCCAAAGGGCGGATCCTCTCCACCAGCGACGCGGCCAGGAACCTGCCGCCGCTCAGCGACGTGCGCCCCACGGCGAGGAACCGGGTCATCAACACCTCGAACTGCCTGCCGACCGAGTGCCTGGAACTGTCGGCGGTCAGGGTGACCATGTTCGAGGACTCCCCCATCGTGTACGCCGGCCGCAGCACACCCGACCTGATCGCCACCCGCACGCTCGAGGCCGTGGTGTTCGCGCAGGTCGCGGTGCTGATCGCGCTGGCCTCCTGGTTCACCTGGATGGTCACGGGCCGGGCGCTGGAGCCGGTGGCGACCATGCGGCACGAGCTGGACGAGGTCCACGCGGGCGACCTGAGCTGCCGCGTCACCGAGCCTCCCGGCGAGGACGAGGTGGCCCAGCTGGCCAAGTCCGTCAACAGCACGCTGGCCCGCCTGGAACGCTCCGCGGACCAGCAGCGCCAGTTCGCCTCCGACGCCTCGCACGAGCTGCGCACCCCGATCGCCGGGCTGCGCGCGCAATTGGAGAGCGCCCAGCTCTATCCGGACGAGACCGACGTCGAGTCGCTGGTGGACAGCACCCTGCGCGACACCGACCGGCTGGAGGCGATCATCACCGACCTGCTCCTGCTGGCCAGGATCGGCGCACAGACGGACACGGCGAGGGAGCGGGTGGACCTCGCCGTACTGGTGCGGCAGGAGCTGTCCACCCGCTGCGACAAGATCCCCGTGGAGGTGAACCTGGCCCCCGGTGTCGTGGTCGAGGGCGTACGGCTGCAACTGGCCAGGGTGCTGACGAACCTCCTCGACAACGCCCAGCGGCACGCCGAGCACCGGGTCCAGGTCAAGGTGGCCAGGCAGGGCGGCACGGCGGTCCTGACCGTCGAGAACGACGGCGTGGAGATCGCCGTGGAGGACCGCGAGCGCATCTTCGAGCGCTTCACCCGCCTGGACGCGTCCCGCAGCCGCGACATCGGCGGCACGGGCCTCGGCCTGGCCATCGCCAGGGACGTGGCGACGGCCCACTACGGCCAGATCACCGCGGAGGACTGCGAGGGCGGCGCGAGGTTCGTGCTACGGCTCCCGGCCGTCTGACGCGTTCATCCGATGGGAGCCGTTCGCGCCGATGGCTAGTACTACATGCCTAGATCGCGTTCAGCGATCGTCCGGTTTCTCAGCGTGAGATGGCTGGGGTGTGTGACCGTATCGTCATGCCCCAGCCTCAGGAATACGCAGGCGCGGTGACAGCCGCGGA